>NZ_CP091138.1:2407795-2708769 GCF_021582875.1 Microbacterium sp. KUDC0406
CTCGATCACGTCCCAGAGACCGTCGACGAGGCGATCGTCGGCGTCGGGCGGCAGCACGACCACGCCGGCGCGGCCGATCAGCGACCACCATGTGCCCAACTCGTATCCCGCTCGCATCACTGCATTCCTCCGGTGGCTTCGGCACGCGGCAGCGTGTCGACGTCGATGTCGGTGTCGTCGCCCGCGCCCTCCGGGCGCGTCCTGACATGCACGGCGTCGACGACGACCGCCGTGATGTTGTCGCGTCCACCCTGTTCGAGGGCGGCCGCGACCAGATGGTCCGCAGCATTCTGCGGGTCGGTGTGCCGGGTGAGGATCTGCGCGATGACGTCGTCGGCGACCTCGGACGGAAGACCGTCGGAGCACACCAGGACGCGATCACCGGTCGCGGCCGGGATCATCCAGTAGTCCGCCTCGCCGGTGCTGCCGGCTCCGAGCGCCCTGGTGATGATGTTCCTGCGGCGATCACCGCGGGCCTCGGCCTCGAGCAGCTCTCCGGCATCGATCAGCTCCTGCACCACCGAATGGTCGACCGTGATCTGCTCGAGCGCCCCGCCGGCCAGCCGGTAGGTGCGCGAGTCGCCGATGTTCACCGCCAGCCAGTACCCGACACCGTCGACGGATGCGACGGCGACGCCGCTGAGCGTGGTGCCGGCGCGGCCGGTGCCCGCATCGGACAGCGCGTCGATGCGGGTCTTGGCGCGGGCGATCGCGAAACGCACGTCGTCGAGTGCGACCGCGGGACGCCCGACCAGACCGGCGAACTCCTCGATCGCGCCTGCGCTGGCCTCCTCACCGGCCTGATGCCCGCCCATGCCGTCCGCCACCAGGAACAGCGGGGCCTGCACCAGCAGGGAGTCCTCGTTCAGCGTGCGGCGGAGACCGGCATGGGTCGCCCAGCCGCACGAGACGACGATGGGCGGGATCATGCGTAACCGCCGATCGTCACCACGCGGTCGCCGATCTCGATGACGTCTCCGAGGCGCACGCGGGTGCGCTCGCCCGGAGCGCAGGCGATCCGCACCCCGTCGCGCACGATCGTCATGCCGTTGGTGGAATGCCTGTCCATGACCCAGCCGCCCGAGACCTCGGATGCCGCCTCGAAATGCGTCTTCGACAGCGAGAGCGTCTCGTCGCGCACCGGTACGACCACCGCGCCGTCCTCGGGCGAGGGGTTGCGGCCGAAGATCGTGCGGCGCGAGACGGTGACGCGGCTGCCGTCGTCCCAGGTGAACACCAGGCGGTGTCCGGGGATGCTGATGCGGGTGTCCTCGACCTCGTCGGCCTCGGACGGCTGCGCGGGCTCCGGCTCCGGACGCACCGGTGCGGCAGGGGCTGCACGGGAATCGGCAGGCTGTGCCACGGGGGCGTCCTGGGCCGGCGGCTCCGGTGCGGAGTCGCGCGTGACGCCGGGAACGAACGCGATCAGCGCGTCGGCGGGCGCGGGTGTCGCCGGATCCTGGGCGGGCGCGGGGGCGACGGTCGCCGACGGCGACACGACAGTCTCGTCGAGATCCGCGTTGCCGGCGGCATCCGCTGCCGAAGGCACCGGCGGAGCCGGGACGGCGGTTCCGGGCAGCGGCGGACGCGGGGGGATCGGCATGGCCGAGGTCGGGGCGGGAGGCATCACCGGCGCCGGAGGAGCCGGCATCACCGGCGCCGGAGGAGCCGGCATCGCCGAGGTCGGAGCGGGTGGCGCAGGGTGAGCCGACACCGGTGCTGCGGTGCCCGCGGGAACCCTGGCGTCCAGCATCAACGCGCCGACGGCCTTGTCGTGCCAGCCCTGGAACCGGCCGGAGCCGTCGAACAGCGGGGAGAAGTACCCGACCACGACCCAGGCGGTGACGCCGAAGACGAGGTTGCGCAGCAGCGCCTTGCCGAAGCCGAGCGGCGCACCGTCGCCGGCACGCGCCAGGCGAAGGCCCTGCGTGCGCATCCCGATCGACCCGCTGCCGCCCTGCATCGCCGTGTAGACGAGCAGCCAGGCCAGCATCAGAAGCGACATGATCCCCAGCCCGATGGCGTACGCCGTCAGGAAGCCGTCTGGACCGGATGCCATGGAGATCACGACCACGACGATGGTCAGTACGATCGCGAGTCCGGCCGCGATCAGCGCGTCCACGACATACGCCAGCACTCGCCGGTTCACCGGCGCGACCTGTCCGAAGGGCAGCATCGTCATGTCGTCTCGCTCTCGGGTCCGGCAGCATTCTCGGGCGCTGCGGAGTTGTTCTTCTCGATGGTGCCATCTTCGCGGCGGACGCGCGCGGCCGCGGCATCCTTCAGCTCGCCCAGCTTCGACGCCATGGCGCCCCCGCCGAGCAGCGATCGCAGGCTCAGCCGGGCACGCAGACGCCGCCAGAAGCCGGCTTCGGCGCCCATGCCCGCGACGATCCCGTCGACCTCGCGCCAGAAGGCGTCGACCTCTTCGGCGACGGGTCGCTGGGACCGAACACCTGGGCGTCGGCACGATCCGCCAGCACGCTGACCGCGGGAACGGCCAGCGTGGATGCCACGGCGGTGGCATCCTCCACCCTGGTCGCACCCGGCGCCGTGCGCGCGCCGTAGTCCGTGGCGCGGTCGGTCAGTTCGTCCCAGCCGCCGCTGATGCGGTCGGAGGTGTGCTGCGCGTTGCGGCGCGTGCGCCGGCGTGCGGCCTTCCATGCGCCGATCACGATGAACGGCGAGGCGAGCAGAGCGATCACGCCGAGCGAGATGCCTCCGATCGCGAGGATCACGCCGATGATGCCCCAGATGTTCGCCGAGTCGTCCTCGGGCTCGCGGTCGTCGGGCAGCGTCGGCGGCAGGTCGACCGGCTCCTGCGGCGGGGGCGGCGGCTGCAGCACCTGCGGCTTCGGGTCGGCGCGCGGCTTGGTGTTCTGATCATTGGGGACCTTGTCCTCCGGCGGGGTCGGGTCGAAGGCCACCCAGCCGTGGCCGGCGAAATTCACCTCGACCCATGCGTGCAGCGTGTCGCCGTTCGCCGTGAACGATGCCGAACCGGCCTGCTCCTCGTCCGGGTAGAAGCCCATCACCACGCGAGCGGGAATGTCGAGCTCGCGGGCGAGCAGCGTCATCGCCACCGCGTACTGCTCGTCGTCCCCGATCATCTGGTCACCGCCGATGAGCGTCGAGATGCGCTCCGAGGTGTGACCCGCACGAGAGATGACCTCGCCCTCCAGACCATGGCTGAAGAAGCCGCCCTCGGCGAGGAAGAGCTCCAGCTTCGAGACCTTGTCGATCGGGGTCTTCGCGTCCTCGGTGATGTCGGCTGCCAGCCCCGAGAGCTCCTCGGGCACGTCCGACTGCTCCGGCATCGACACCGTGCCGAACTCCGCATCGCCGAGGTCCTCGTCGTCGCGTTCGACGGGAAGCGTCGTCTCGAGGGTGTACGAGTCGCCCCTAGCGAGCGGAGTCGTCGTGATCGCCGTGGCGCTGCCCTCGTTGTAGTACGTCGAGCGGCGCAGCTGCTCGGCGCGGTCACCCGTGAACACGAGCTCATTGACCTGACCCGCAGTGGGGATCCAGACCTCCTCGTACTTCCCGATGTCGACCTTGAGCGTGGCACGCGTGCCCTCGGCATCCACTGACATGTTGCCGCGCAGCGGCGTGAACGCACCGGATGAGCCGTTGCCGGCATCCGAGACGTTGTAGACCTGGCCGTTGAAGTCGTCCATCGCCGCCAGGCGCATCCGCGCGCCCTTCGGCAGGCCCTGCACGGTGAACAGGGTGTCGTCCAGGTCGTCGCGCACGGTCTTGCGGTACGACTGCAGCGGACTCGGGTACTCGCGGATGTTGAACGGCGGGACGATGGTGTCGCGGAACACGTGCCGCGGCTCGTACGGCTGGGCGACGGCGCTCGTGGCGATGCCCGCGCCGGCGGCGAGCGCGAGCACCGCACCGCCGGCGCCGATGCGCCGCCAGCGCATGTGTGACGCGCGCGTGGGGTCGACGTCGCTGACCGAGACGGCCGCGTTGCTCGGCGCCCAGATCTGCCGCAGGGCCAGCCATCCGACGCTGACGAGCGCGAACACGGCGCCCTGGACGAGAGGGGCTGCGGGTGAGGGCACGCCGAGAGCGATCCCGAATCCGACCGCGATGCCTGCGGGGATCAGCGCCCAGCCCGCGTGGCCGAGCCGCAGCGCGAGCGATCCGGTCAGCACGCTCGTGACGAGCAGCAGCAGGAACGGCACGAGTGCGTGCCCGTCGGTCACCGCCACCGGAGCCACCGTGGTCAGCAGCTGCTTCCAGGAGGTGATGGCGCCCAGCGCCAGCTTCTGCAGCGTGTCCAGCGTCGGGACGACGCCGGCGATCGTCGTGTAGGGCAGGGCGAGCGCCCCGCCGAAGACGAAGTATGCGGCGATCGTGAGACCCGCGACGATGAGGATGCCCCAGCGGCGCCAGGCGCTGACGGCGGCGATGCCGAGGCCGAGCACCACTGCACCCACCGCAGCGGGCAGGTAGGAAGGTCCGGCGAAGGTCGGCCAGAAGCCGACGACGGCGACGGCGAGAAGCAGCGCCGAGGCGGTGAGATCGACGATCCAGCGCCGGGTACTGATGGGGGCGGCGGTCATGCGAGCACCTTCTGCAGGGCGACGGGCAGCTGCTCGAGCGCGGCGACCGTGACGACATCGGCATCGCCGATGCGCCGCAGCGTGGGGCTCTCGGCCCGCAGATCCACGACGATCGCGAGCGCGCGGGCTCCGAACGGGACGCGCGAGCACGCAGCACGCAGGTCTTCGGTCCTGGTCTTCGAGCCGGTCACGAGGACGACGAAGCTGGCGAGGGGCATGGTCGCGGCGAGGACGCCGGCGAGATCGGTGACGCCGCCCTCCTTCGGCTTGGAGAACTCGACCGTGGACAGCGAGTCCAGCAGCTGCTTCCCGGTGCCGGCGGGCAGGTCGCGCCCCTGTACGCGCAGGTCGACCCGCTGCGAGTCGCGCAGCGCGCGCAGGCCGACGGATCCCGCCATCGACACGGCGCGTTCGAACTCCTCGTCCTCGGCGTACTCCGCGGCGCTCCGGGACAGACCGATGACGAAGTGCGAGCGACGGGTCTCCTCGAACTGGCGCACCATCATGGTGCCGGTGCGCGCCGTCGACCGCCAGTGCACGTGCCGCAGGTCGTCGCCGGGCTGGTACTCCAGCAGCGCGTGGAAGGACACGTCGTCGCGGGAGAGGTCGGCCGCGGGCATGCCCTCGAGGTCGCGCAGGAAGCCGAGCGACTGCCCGTCGAACAGGACGGTGCGGGGATGGACGTACAGGTCGACCGGCTCGTCACGGCGGTGCGCGCGCTCGAAGAGGCCGAGTGGATCGCCGCGCACCACGCTGACGGGTCCGACCTTCACGACGCTGCGCCTCTGGGTGGGGATCGCGAACAGCTCCTCGGCCTCCTGACCGGGTGCCAGACGCTGGATGCCGAACTCGCCGCGTCCGGATCCCACCGGGAGGACGACGCGGGAGGGCAGGATGGCCCGATTGCTGCGGTTCGCGAGGGTCAGAGCGCCGACCGCACGCTCGCCCACGACGACCCGCGTGCGGGCGAGGTCCAGCGAGACGTCGTACTCGGTGCGCCCGATCAGGAACAGGGCGCAGAGCGCGACCGTGACCATGATGATGACCGCGGCGACCGTGAGCTCCCACCAGCCCAGCAGTTGACCGATGATCCACAGGCCGAGTCCCAGCCCGATCAGCACCCACGCCAGGGGGCGGACAGCGGACAGGACGATCCGGAGACGCGCCCCGACTCGCGACCCGACGACCGCGGCGATGTCTCGCCAGCCGGCGTCGCCTCGGGTCGTCGGCGAGGCGGCGGGAAGTGTCTCCGACGCCATCACGCCGCCGTTCGGGCCTGAGGCGCGGCCACGGATCCCAGGACGCGCGAGATGACGGTCGCCGAGGTCGTGCCGGCGAACTCCGCCTCGGCGTCCAGCAGCAGGCGGTGCTGCCAGACTGCGGCGGCGAGGACCTTGACGTCGTCCGGCAGCACGTAGTGACGTCCGTGCGCAGCCGCCCAGACCTTCGCGATGCGCACCATGGCGATCGCGCCGCCGACCGAGACCCCCAGCCGCACGCTGCTGTCGGCGCGGGTGGCCTCGGCGAGCTCGGCGACGTAGCGGAGCACCGCCGGCTCGACGTGCGCGGTCGCGGCGAGGTCGGCCATGTCGGCGACGGCACTGGTCGTGATGATCGCAGACAGGCTCGCCGAGGGGTTGCGGTCCGACGCCCCGGCCAGGATGCTCTCGGTGACCGCCAGGTCGGGGTATCCGATCGACGTCTTGATCAGGAACCGGTCCAGCTGCGCTTCGGGCAGCTTGTAGGTTCCCGCCTGCTCGACGGGGTTCTGCGTCGCGATCACGAGGAACGGACGGCCGGTCTCGTGGGTGACGCCGTCCACGGTGACGCGCGACTCCTCCATGACCTCCAGCAGCGCCGACTGGGTCTTCGGGGAGGCGCGGTTGATCTCGTCCGCCAGGACGATCGAGGCGAAGATCGGGCCGCGGTGGAACTCGAAGCGGTGCGCCTGCTGGTCGTAGATCGTGACGCCGGTGACGTCGGAGGGCAGCAGGTCGGGCGTGAACTGGATTCGGGCGCTGGTGCCCTGGACCGTCGCCGCCAGCGCCTTGGCGAGGCTGGTCTTGCCGGTGCCCGGCGCGTCCTCGAGGAGGACGTGCCCCTCGGCCAGCATCGAGGCGAGCACAAGACTCACGATCTCGCTCTTGCCCTGCAGCGCCTTGTCGACGTTGTCGACCAGCCGGTTGAAGGTGCCCTGGAACCAGGCTGCCTGTTCGGGGGTCATCGTCATGAGAGTGGGAATTCCTTACGTGTGGATATCGGATGCTGTGTGTGCTGTCGGTGTCGTGCGGCGGACGCGCGGGTCACCAGTCGCGTTGTTCGTAGGCCTTGCCGTCGATCGTGACCCAGACCTTGTGGGGCGGGTTCCTGAGCATGTCGCCGTGGTGGCAGTACAGATCGAAGGAGGCGTTCGCGCCGAAGCTGTAGCTGTTGGTGCTCCACCCGTTGGGGAAGGCCGAGCTGTAGCAGCGCACCGAGTGCGACCCGCCTGAGAACTTGTCGTTCGTGTTCAGATGGAACTTGTGGCAGCCGTCGGCGCAGTCGGAGGATCCGACGTACGCTCCGTTCGTCACCCACGCCCTGGGCGGATCTGGAGGCGGCGGCGCTGCGTCGGTCTTTGCGGATGCTGTTCCGCCGGCAGACCAGCCGGCCTTGTTGTGCACCTGAACCTCGATCTTGAAGGTCGTGGAGTACTTCTTGCCCGTCGTGACCGAGCCGCTCCCGCTGTTGGCGGCATCCTGCCAGGCCCCGCCGTCGATGCGATAACGCGCGTTGTCGATGTTTGCACCGTTGGTCCCGTTCGGGCTCCACGTGAACGTCACGGTGGCGGCGCTTCCGTTGCTCTTCGCGCTGACGTTCGGCTTCGGCGGGATGCCGTACGGGACCACGCCTGCGGAGGCCGCCGACGGGTCGCTGATGTACTGCTTCCCGCCGACTGTGGCCACGGCACGGACCCGCACCGTGTAGGTGTCGCCGTTGGTGAGGCCGTCGATCTTGGAGCCGTCCCAGTCGCTCTTCCATCCGCCGCCGACGTTGTACTGGTACGTCGTCTCGCCCGTCGTCGCACCGTTCAGCTGCGACTGGCTCAGCGTGTACGAGGACTCGTTCACGGTCAGGTACTTGTCGCCGTACTTGCTGATCGTCGGCTTCGATGGGGTCTCCGGCTTGATCGCGGCGCGCCGCGGAGCGGATGCCGGGCTCAGGTCGCCCCATCCGGCCTTGTTCTGCGCCTGGATCCGGTAGGTGTACGCCGTCGTCGAGGTGTCGACGACCACGGCCTGGGAGGTCTTGCCGGCGGCGACCGCGATGGTGTCCGTGACCGTGGATCCGTTGAGCACCTGCAGCCGGTAGCCGTCGATGGCGTCGCCGTTGTCGTTCGGCGGAGTCCAGGAGACCTGCATCTGCGCGCGCTTCCCGACCGGTTCCAGTTCCGCCGTCGTCGGGGCGGCCGGTGCCGCGGGAGGCCCGGCGGGGATCTCACCGAGCGATGACGGACTCCAGCTCGAGGGATCGGGCGCGAGGTTGTGCGCCCGGATCCGCACCGTGTACTCGGTGCCGTTCTCCAGCCCGGTCCAGGTGTAGGCGTTGCCGGTGATCTCCGTCTTCTGACCGGCCCCCACGCCGCCCGACAGCTCGAGTGTGTAGTACTCGACGGGTGAGCCGGGTGTCGAGGGGGTCACCCACGAGATCTTCAGCTCCTTGTCGCCGAACACCAGCGTCGGGGCCGCGGGGGTGTCGGGACGCGCGTCGGGCCGAGCCTCTGCCGAGGACGGCGAGGGATCCGACTCACCCACACGGTTCGTCGCGGTCACCTGGAACAGGTACTTCACATTGTTCGTCAGGCCGTCCAGAGTGCACGTCGTCGACTCGCAGCTGCGCTCGTAGGAGTTCCCCTGCACGGAGCGCACGGTGTACCCGGTGATCTCCGCACCGTTGTTCGCGGGCGGTGACCAGGACAGCACGACGGTCCGATCCTGCACGCTGGACACCGTCGGAACGCCGGGTGCGTCCGGCTTGCCCTGCACCGTCAGCACGATCAGGCCGTCGACCTCGCGGTCGGGGTCCTCGGTCACGTCGCCGATCCGGTAGCGGACGGTCATGCTGCCGACGAACTTGGCGTCCGGCGTCACGTCGACTTTGTCGCCGACGACGTTCGCGGTGCCGTTGCCGCTCTCCACGGCCGCGGAGAGCAGGCGCAGGTCTCCCTTGTCCTCGAACGGGTTGAAGTCGTTCGCGAGCACCGGGACAGTGATCTTCTCACCCTGATCCGCCTCGGGGAACGTGTCGGTGTTCGCTGTCGCCAGCGCCCTGGTGGACGCCGTCACCCGCACCTCGACGGTGCCCTCGATCGGCTCGGTCTCACCGTCTGTGACGCGGATGGTCAGGGTCGCGACCGTTCCCTTCGGCGTCTTCGACGAGGCCTCGACCATGAGCTCCGTGCCGTCCATCCGTGCGGAGATGCCGTCGCTCGCGCCCCCGACGTAGGTGAACGTGTGCTTGCCCTGGTCGGCCGGATCCGGGTCGTCGGTCAGCTCGGCCAGGTCGATCGATACCGCGTCCTCGCCGGGTGCGACGTTCAGCTGACCGCGCGTGAACGTCGGCTGCTGGTTGTCCGGAGGGAGCACCGTGATCGGAATCGACAGCGTCGCCTTGCGACCCTTCGGGTCGTCCGGGCCGGTGCCGTCGGTCACCTCGAAGCTGAGCGCGTCCGCGCCGAAGTAGCCCGCCACGGACGTGTACACGAGCGTGCGCTCGTCCTTGACGAGGCTGTCGCCGTTCGCGTGCGCGGCGGAGACCTTCTCGGCCTCGGTGATCACCACGGTGCCGCCACCGGCCACAGTGACGTAGTCGGCGAGTGGCACCTCGACCGTCTCGCCGCTGATCACCTCGATGGACTTCGACGAGTCGACGGTCGGACGCAGCTCCGCCAGCGCCGGAACGTAGATGAAGGCCGAGGTGGTCTGGTCGTCCTGATCGGTCAGCGTGTACTTGATCAGCTGGCGATCCTCGCCGACCTTCACCCGCACCTTGCGGTCCTTGACGATCGTGCCGCCCTCCTCGACGACCAACTTCAGTGAGTCCGTCGTACCGTCCGGATCCTCGTCGTTGGCGAGCACGTCGAGGTCGACGGTCATGCCGTCCTTGACATCCTCGCTCTTCACGCGGTCGTCGCGGGCGATCGGGAACAGCAGCGGCACGTCCTTGTCGACGGTGACCTGCAGCACCGCGGTGGCTTCGGCACCACGCTCGTCGACGATGGTGTACTGCAGCGAGGTCTCCACCTCGGCATCCGGCGCCTGCACGAGCACCCGATCGCCGGAGACACGTGCGTCGAAGCCGGGTACGTCCTTCGGCGGAGTGATGCCGTTCTTGACGAGCGCGATCTTGTCGCCCTCGGGGTCGGAGTCGTTCGCGAGCACCGGCACCGCGACCTCGCGGCCCGGGCGCACGACCACCGCGTCCTTCACCGCGTAGGGCGCCTGGTTGACCTGCTCGGTCGGCGCGATGCCGACGGTGACCGTCGCCGTGCCCTCCTTGCCGAGGTTGTCGCGCACCTTGTACGTGAACGTGTCCGTGCCGGTCGAATCCTCGAACGCCTCGTAGACCAGGTAGTCCTGCTCCACCGTGACCAGACCCTTGGCCGGGTTCGAATCCAGCCCGAGCAGCTCCACGGAGTCGCCGTCCTGATCGATCCCGTCCAGCGGGATCGCGATGTTCGTCGTCGTGCCGCTGATCGTACGAGCAGTCACATCCCGCGGCCGCCGAGCAGCATTCTTCTCCGCATCCACCGCGAGGATCTGGATCGTGATGTATCCGGCGTCGATCTGGCCGTTCTCGTCCACGACGTTGTAGGTCGCGTAGACGGTCTTCGCCTCAGGCCCCGCGCGGAAGCGGACCTTGTCCTGCGAGACGAACGCCTCGCCGTCCTCGGGATCGATGAACGGCTCCACCAGCTCCGGCTGCACGTGCAGCGCCAGGTCATTCGGATGCGTGTCATTGTCCAGCACCGGGATCGTGACCACATCACCCGCCCGCACCGTCGCGGTGTCGTCGTTCGCCACCGGCGGCAGCAGCTTGTCCGGCGCCGGGATCGGGATCACGACGACGTCGCCCTCGGCATTCTGCTTGCCGTTCGAGATGCGGTAGGTGATCCGCACCTGGTCCTTCAGCCCGCCCTGGTCGCCGATCCGCAGCGTCTCGTGGTTCAGCACCGACACCGATACGCCGCTGCCGGGCTCCACCGTCACCGACTGCACCACCAGCACTCCGCCGGACGGATCGGTGTCGTTGTTCAGCACACCGACGAGCACCTCACCGCCGGTCGGCAGCAGCGCCACATCGCGCACAGCGATCGGCGCGCGATCCTCTTCGGTCCGATCCTCGACGTCGATGCGCACCAAACCCGCGGCGGACGGGACACCAGCCGTGACCAGGTACTGCACGTAATAGGTGCCCGCGGTCTGCGTCTTGAACGTGAACGTCTTGTTCCCGTAGTCGGGCACGATCGTGGCGCCGTCGACCGGATCGACGCGGCTCATGCGCAGTGGCTCCTTGCTGGAGCTGGTGTCGTTCGCCAGCGGCGACACCGTCACCTGCTGACCGACCTTGGTGACCACGTGATCGGCGTTGGTCTTCGGCAGCGTCGATCCGACGGGACGCACGTCCAGCTGGATCGTGCCGCCGGCGTCCTCACCCGATGCATCGGCGACGATGATCTGCACCTCGTGCCGCCCGGGCGGGCTGGCGATCGCGCGGTAGGTGATCTGCCCGTCGGTGGTGAAGTCGACCTCGTCGCCGGGCGCGGCGACGACCTCCTTCAGATAGACGTCGTCCCCGTCCGGATCGATCCAGTCCGGCAGCACGTTGTACGACACCGTGCCACCTGCCTCCACAGCCAGCGAGCTCTTCCGCTTCGGCTTCGGAGCGCCGTTCACGCTCCAGTCGTGCACCGACAACGTCACCTTCGCGGTATCGGTGCCCTTACGACCGTCATCGATCAGGTACTCGAACGACGCCGCACCCGACGCGTCCTCCGGCACTGCGATCTGCAGCGCGCTGCCGTTGTTGATCGGCTGCACCTCACCTACCGACGGCTGCTTGCTCGACAGAGACGCCACCAGCACGTCTCCATCGGCATCGGTGTCGTTGTCCAGCACCGGCAGGAACGTCGTACCGCCCGGACGCACACCGAACTCGTCGTCCTCCGCCACAGGCTTCGTGTTCTCCTCGCTGCGGTCCGGCAGGGACGTCTCCACCGTCTCCTCGGTGGTGTTCTCCTCTTCCTCGGTCTCGCCCTCGGGAGGAGTGATGTCGTTCCAGTTGTCGACCTGCTGCAGACTCTCCGTGGCGATCCACGCCATCCCGCCCACGACATCGTTCAACACCACGACATCCCGATTCACCCGGAACTCCAGCGTCGCAGACGGCTTCAGGTTGGGAATCTGCTCCTCGAGATCTGCGGACTTGCCCAGGCAGTCCCGCACAAACGCTCCTGAGCCCGCCCAGGCACCGTAGACGCAGCCCGCAACGCGCACGGGCGCGGCCGGAACGCCCTGCGCCCGAGTACTCGTGGCGACGACGTCGCCACCGTCCAGTGGCACGTCCAAAAGCTGGGATGCCGTCGCGATCGACACCGCGCCCGCGACTCCCGACGGCTGCTGCAGAACAGCCGTGTCCGCGCCGTCGATCTCAGTCCGGAACCCGGCCGGCGACATCACGGCCTTCTGGGCGCGATCCAGCACCACCGGCGTATCGCCGACCACGGTGATCGAGGGCTCGCTCGAAGCCTTCAGCCCTTCCACGGAACCGGACTGCGGATCTCCCGGATCGCCCTGCGGGCTGACCGGGATCGTGTACACGGTCGACTCCGCCGGCGACACGGCGTACACCGTGCCGTTCTGGCCGACGGCGATGTCCGCGTTCTTGCCCAGTTCGACGAGTGGCTTCTTGCCGGCGAACTTGAAGTTGGCCAGGCCCTGCACCGACTCGACCCACAGGCCGCCCGAGTCGCGATCGAGGACCGCCACGGTGTTCTTCCCGAGCTCGACCTTGCTCGATCCGGGGATCGGCACCGCGTCGTTCAGCGCCACCGTCGCCGGATTCACCGTCGCGAGCGTCGAGTCCTTGCTGTTCACGACGACGATCGTGGACTCGTCCTGCAGGATGTCGAAGTCCTCGCCCGTGGTGCGCAGCCCACCGTCGAGCAGCGTGGACTCGTTGTTGAAGTGCCCCACCAGCAGCTTGGATGACTTCGTGATCCACACGCCGCCGTCGTTCAGATCGACCTCGGTCGTCGGGTTGCCCTCGTACGCCATCGCCATCGTGGCGACGGCCACCATGCCCGCCGTCACCGCGGCGGCCGACGCCAGCGTCTTCGGGCGCGTCCTGACCCAGCTCAACGCCTTCATAACCGGTTCCCCCTGGAACTGCTGTGGATGCTGCGCACGGGGGACGGTCAACTCCGGCCAGAATCCGCACCGGGCCATCCTGACCGCGGGCCCTGAGTGCCGCCGATGGGGAGGACTACCCATCCGCGGCGAGCGGCACGGCTAGGGTCTGGGCCAGAAGTGCTTCTCGGTGTCCACGGAGTCGCCCCAGCCGATGATGTCGACCCAGACGTCCACGCCGTCGCGACCCTGGTGGCAGGAGATGACCTTGCTGCCCGAGCCGTTGAAGTTCACGTCGTAGGTGTAGCTGCTCACACCGCCCGGATAGGCACTCGAGTAGCACTTGACCTTCTTGCTCCCGATGTTCAGGTTCTCCCAGTTGACCTTGAAGTCGGCGCAGCCGTTCACGCACGCCTGCGGGTCGAGCGGCCCCTCGGTCACCCACACCCGCGGCGAGGGCGGGGCGCTGGTCGAGGCGGACTTCGATGCGGGATCGGAGTAGCCGGCCTTGTTGTGCGTGCGCACCGAGATCTTGTGGTTCTGCGAGTACCCGTTGCCGACCGTCGTCGACCCGTTGTTGCTCGCGTTCTTCCAGCCGTTGCCGTCGACGTTGATCTGCGTCGTGATCGCCGCGCCGTTCGTTCCGTTGTCATGCCAGCTGAAGGTGATCGACTGGCCGTTGTTCTTCGCGGACACGGTCGGCGCCGGCGGCTTGCCGAACGGCGTCCGTCCCGCGGATGACCCGGATGCGTCGGAGATGTAGTCCTTGCCGCTCACACTCGCGACCGCACGGATGCGCACCTTGTACTCGGTGTTGTTCTTCACGCCCGAGATCGTCGTGCCGTTCCAGTCGCTCTTCCAGCCGCCGCCGTTGAGGCTGTACTGGTACGTCATCTCCGACTTGCTGGCGCCGTTCATGTCCGACTCGGCCAGTGTGTACGACGACGCGGTGACGGTGAGCTTCTGGTCTCCGGCGGTCACCGACGGAGTACCGGGCGTGCCGGGCTTGATGGCGGCGCGGCGCGCGGCGGATGCCGGGCTCCAGTCGCCCCAGTCGGAACGGTTCTGCGCACGGACCTTGTACGTGTACGCCGTCGTCGAGGTGTCGACGACCACGGCCTGCGACGTCTTGCCCGCGGCGACCGCGATGGTCTGCACGACGCTGGATCCGCGGATCACCTGCACCTGGTACCCGTCGATCGAGTCGCCGTTGTCGTCCGGCGCCTTCCAGGTCACCTCCATCTGTGCGCGGTCGCCGACGGCGGCGAGCTCCGACGTGGTCGGTGCCGCCGGCGCGAGAGGAGGACCGGACGGGATCTCCGGGAGCGACGCTCCGCTCCAGCTCGACGGGTCCGGAGCCAGGTTGTGCGCCTGGACGCGGGCGGTGTACGACGATCCGTTCTCCAGACCGGTCCAGGTGTACGAGTTGCCGGTGATGTTCGTCTTCGTTCCCGCGCCGATGCCGCCGGACAGCTCCAGCGTGTAGTACTCGACCGGGGAGCCCGGGGTCGACGGGGTCTTCCAGCTGATCTCCAGCTGCTTGTCACCGTAGGTGAGCGTCGGCGCGGCGGGGGTGTCGGGACGCGCGTCCGGTCGGGCCTCTGCCGAGGACGGCGAGGGATCGGACTCGCCGACCCTGTTCGTCGCGGTCACCTGGAACAGATATTTCACGTTGTTCGTCAGACCGTCCAGGGTGCACGTCGTCGACGAGCACTGCTTCTCATACGAAGCACCCTGCACGGAACGCACGGTGTAACCCGTGATCTCCGCACCGTTGTTCGCCGGCGGCGACCACGACAGCACCACCGTCCGATCCTGCACACTCGACACGGTCGGCTTGCCCGGAGCATCCGGCTTGCCCTGCACCGTCAGCACGATCAGGCCGTCGACCTCGCGATCGGGGTCCTCGGTGACATCGCCGATCCGGTACCGCACCGTCAGCGTGCCGACGAACTTCGCACCCGGGGTGATCTTGACCTGGTCGCCGGCCACCGTCACCTCACCGTCGCCGCTCTGGCGCTCGGCGGAGATCAGGCGCAGATCGCCCTCGCCCTGGAACGGGTTCACGTCGTTGTCCAGCGGGGAGACGGTGATCGTCTCGCCCTGGTTCGACTCCGGGAAGGTGTCCGTGTTCGCCGTCGGGAGCTCCCGCGTGGAGGCGGTGACCGTCACATCGACCGTGCCCTCGACCGGTTCGGTCTCTCCATCCGAGATCCGCAGGCGCAGCGTCGCCGCCGTCCCCTTCTTCGTGTTCGATGAAGCTTCTACGAAGAGCTGGTCGCCGTCCACGCGTGCGGAGATGCCGTCGGTCGCGCCGTTCACATAGGTGAACGTGTGCTTGCCCTTGTCCTCCGGATCCGGATCGTCGGTCAGCTCGGCCAGATTCAGCGACACGGCCTTCTCGCCGGGCGCGACGTTCACCTGGCCGCGGGTGAAACTCGGCTGCTGATTCGCGGGTGGCAGCACCGTGATCGGGATCGACAGCGTCGCCTTGCGGCCCTTCGGGTCGTCCGGGCCGGTGCCGTCTGTGACCTCGAAGCTCAGCGCGTCGGCGCCGAAGTAACCCTGAGCAGATGTGTACACGAGCGTGCGCTCGTCCTTGACCAGGCTGTCGCCGTTCGCATGCGCAGCGGAGACCTTCTCGGCCTCGGTGATCACTACGGAGCCGCCACCGGCCACAGTGACGTAGTCGGCGAGCGGCACCTCGACCGTCTCGCCGCTGACGACCTCGATGGCCTTGCCCGGTTTCACGACCGGGCGCAGATCGTCCAGCGCCGGGACGTAGATGAACGCGGACGACTCCTGGTCGTCCTGATCCGTGATCGTGTAGCGGAGCAGCTGGCGCTCGTCGCCGACCTTCACCCGGACCTTGCGATCGGGAAGGACCGTGCCGCCGTTCTCCACCACCAGCTTCAGCGCGTCCGTCGTGCCGTCGGGATCCTCGTCGTTGGCCAGGACATCGATGTCGACCGTCGTGCCGTCCTTGACATCCTCGGACTTGACGCGGTCGTCGCGGGCGATCGGGAACAGCAGCGGCACATCCTTGTCGACCGTGATCTGCAGCACCGCCGATGCCTCGGCCCCGCGCTCGTCCACGATCGTGTACCGCAGCGAGGTCTCGATCTCGGAGTCCGGCGCCTGCACGAGCACGCGGTCGCCCGACACTCGACCATCCAGCCCCGGGACATCCCCAGGCAGCTTGATGCCCTTCTTGACGAGAGAGATCTGGTCTCCCTCGGGGTCGGAGTCGTTCGCCAGCACCGGCACCGCGACCTCACGACCCGGCCGCACGACCACGGCGTCCTTCACCGCATAGGGCGCCTGGTTCACTTCTTCGCCGGGCGCGATCCCGACGTGCACGGTCGCGATGCCCTCTTTGCCGAGGTTGTCACGCACCTTGTACGTGAAGGTGTCCGTGCCGGTCGAGTCCTCGAACGCCTCGTAGACCAGGTAGTCCTGCTCGACGGTCACGAGCCCCTTCTTGGGGTTCGAATCCAGCCCCAGCAGCTCGACGGAGTCGCCGTCCTGATCGATCCCGTCCAACGGGATCGCGATGTTCGTCGTCGTGCCGCTCAGCGTGCGCGCGGTCACATCCCGCGGCCGGGGAGCGGCGTTCTTCTCTGCGTCCACGGCGAGGATCTGGATCGTGATGTACCCGGCATCCACCTGGCCGTTCTCATCCACCACGTTGTAGGTCGCGTAGACGGTCTTCGCCTCGGGACCGGCGCGGAAGCGCACCTTGTCCTGCGAGACGAACGCCTCGCCGTCCTCCGGGTCGATGAACGGCTCGACAAGCTCCGGCTGGACATGCATCGACAGATCATTCGGATGCGTGTCGTTGTCCAGCACCGGGATCGTCACCACGTCACCGGCACGCACCACGGCGGTGTCATCGTTCGCAACCGGCGGCAGCAGCTTGTCCGGCGCCGGGATCGGGATCACGATCACGTCGCCCTCGGCGGTCTTCTTGCCGTTCGAGATGCGGTAGGTGATTCGCACCTGGTCTTCCAGGCCGCCCTGGTCGCCGATCCGCAGGGTCTCGTGATTCAGCACCGACACCGACACACCGCTGCCCGGCTCCACCGACACCGACTGCACCACCAGCAGTCCGCCCGCAGGATCGGTGTCGTTGTTCAGCACACCGACCAGGACCTCGCCGCCGGTCGGCAGCAGCGCGACATCGCGCACGGCGATCGGCGCGAGATCCTCATCCTTTCCCTCCTGCACATCGATGCGCACCAGGCCGGCGGCCGAGGGCACGCCGGCCGTGACGAGGTACTGCACGTAGTAGGTGCCCGGCTTGTCGGTCTTGAACGTGAAGGTCTTGTTCGGGTAGTCGGGCGTGACCGTGGCACCCTCGACATCGTCGACGCTGGCGAAGCGCAGCGGCTCCTTGCTGGAACTGGTGTCGTTGGCGAGCGGCGACACCGTCACCTGCTGTCCCACGGTCGTGACGACGTGATCGGCGTTGGTCTTCGGCAGCGTCGACCCGACGGGACGCACGTCCAACTGGATCGCGCCGGTGGCGAGTTCGCCGGAGCCGTCCGCCACGACCACCTGAACCTCGTGCCGTCCCGGCGGGCTCGACACCGCCCGATAGGTGATCTGGCCGTCTGTCGTGAAGTCGACCTCATCGCCGTTCGCCGCGACGACATCCTTGAGATAGAGGTCGTCGCCGTCGGGGTCGATCCAGTCCGGCAGCACGTTGTACGACACCGTGCCACCGGCCTCCACCGCCAGAGAACTCTTCCGCTTCGGCTTCGGAGCCCCGTTCACACTCCAGTCGTGCACCGACACCGACACCTTCGCCGTGTCCGTACCCTTACGCCCATCATCGATCTCATACTCGAACGACGCAGAGCCGGATGCATCCTCCGGCACCGCGATCTGCAGCGCACTGCCGTTGTTGATCGGCTGCACCTCACCGATCGAGGGCTGCTTGCTCGACAACGACGCCACCAGCACATCACCATCGGCATCCGTGTCATTGTCCAGCACCGGCAGGAACGTCGTCCCACCCGGCCGCACACCGAACTCGTCGTCCTCCGCCACCGGCTTCGTGTTCTGCTCACTGCGCTCCGGCAAAGACGTCTCCACCGTCTCCTCGGTGGTGTCCTCCTCATCCTCTGTCTCACCCTCAGGCGGAGTGATGTCATTCCAGTTGTCCACCTGCTGCAGACTCTCCGTGGCGATCCACGCCATCCCACCCACAACATCGTTCAACACCACGACATCCCGATTCACCCGGAACTCCAACGTCCCAGACGGCTTCAACCCCGGAATCCGCTCCGCCAGATCGGCACCATCGCCCGCACAGTCCCGCACGAAAGCACCCGATCCGCCCCACGCCCCGTACGTGCAGCCGAGTACCTGCACCGGAGCGGCGGGCACACCGTGCGAACGCGTCGACGTCACGTCCGCCTCACCACCGTCCAACGGCACACGCACCAACTCCGACGCCGTCGCCACGACCACCGCGTCCGTCTCACCGGACACCTGCTGCAGCACGGCGGAGTCGGCGTCACCGATCTCGGTGCGAAGACCATCGGGGGTCATGACCACGCCCTGCGCGGGGTCGAGCACGACCGGGGTCTCCCCCACGGTCGTGATCGAGGCCTTGCTGCCTGTCTTCAGCCCCTCCACAGCGGCCGATGTCGGCTCCTCCGGATCGCCCTGCGGGGTCACCGGAATCGTGTAGATCGCGGATTTCGAGGGCGAGACGGCGTAGACCGTGCCGTCGTCGCCGACCGCGACATCCGCGTTCTTGCCGAGTTCGGCAACCGGGTCCGCTCCGGCGAACTCGAATCCGCCCAGGTTCTGCGGCGGCACGACCCAGAGGTCGCCGGATGCCGGGTCCAGGATCGCCGTGGTCTGCTCGCGCAGCGCGACCTTGGCCCCAGCGGGAATGCTCGTCGCATCGCCGAGCGACACGGTGGCCGGATCGACCGGCGTCAGGGTCGAATCGTCCTGGTTCACGACCATGATCGTCGACTCGTCCTGCAGGATGTCGAAGTCCTGACCTGTCGTGCGCAGCCCGCCGTCGAGCAGCGTCGACTCGTTGTTGAAGTGCCCCACCAGCAGGTCCGACGCCTTCGTGATCCACACGCCGCCGTCATTCAGGTCGACCTCGGTCGTCGGATTGCCGTCGTACGCCATCGCCAGCGTCGTGATCGTCACCACGCCCACCGTCACCGCAGCGGCCGACGCCAGCGTCTTCGGGCGCGTCCTGACCCAGCTCAACGCCTTCATAACCGGTTCTCCTGCGATGCTCGTCGGTGTTCGTGCGCCCCAGGCGCCGATGCGGCGGCCCCAGGCACGCCCGCCCATCGTAAGTCATCGATCCTGAGCATCACGATGGGGAGTACTGCCCATCGTCAACCGACGCGCCAGCACCCCTCGACGTGGTCGTCCACCATGCCGGCTGACTGCATGAGTGCGTACATCGTGGTCGGTCCGACGAAGCGGAAGCCGCGGCGGCGCAGCTCTTTGCTCAGCGCGACGGATGCCGGCGTCGTGGCCGGCACGTCGGCGAACTCGCGTGGACGCGGACCCGGCTCCGGTGCGAACGACCACATCAGCTCGTCGAGTGCACCGTCGGGCATCGCGTGGGCCAGCGCGGCATTGCCGATCACCGCCTCGATCTTCGCGCGGTTGCGGATGATCCCGGCATCCGCCATCAGTCGCTCGACATCGTCCTGACCGTACGCCGAGACGACCGCCGTGTCGAAGCCGGCGAACACCTCACGGAATCGCGGTCGCTTGCGCAGGATCGTGATCCAGCTGAGGCCGGCCTGGAACCCCTCGAGCGACATCTTCTCGAACAGCGCACGGTCGCCGTGCAGCGGGACTCCCCATTCCTCGTCGTGGTACCGCCGGTACTCGTCGTCGTCGCCGACCCAGGCGCAGCGCGAGCGGCCGTCGGCCGCGGTCGAGGAGAGAAGCCATGCTCCGACGTTATCGGGAACCGCTCAACGACCCGGAGGTTGGTCCTGCGGGTCGTTGAGTGAGCGCAGCTCGGCGGGGGAGCGTTTCGTCTCCGTCGCTGGCGCTCCTTCGCTCAACGACCGTGAGCCTGCGGGTCGTTGAGCGAGCGCAGCTCGGCGGGGAGCGTTTCGTCTCAGTCGCTGGCGCTCCTTCGCTCAACGACCCGGAGGTTGAGCCCGCGGGTCGTTGAGCGAGCGCAGCGAGACGAAACGCGCCGGATGTGCCTGGGGCGATCGGTGGTCGGTTCAGGCCTTCTTGGCGGCCTTGCGCAGCGCCTTCTCCGAGATCGGCGCCTCACCCGAGGCGGCGAGCGCCGCGTAGTGCGCGCGGGCCTCGTCCTGCCGCTGCTGCTCGATGCCGCTGGCGATGGGCGCACGGACGTGCTCCGGCTCATAGCCGAAGGCGTTCACCAGGTCGAGCGCGAAGGGCCGCAGGCGCGCGCACAGCCGGTCGATGTAGCTCGACACGGCGGCGGCGCGCTGAGTCGACAGGCGACCGTTGATCAGGTGCCAGGCGAGGTGCTTCTCGATCAGGTGCAGTCCGAACAGGTCGCGCAGCCAGGTGAGCACCTTCTTGGTCTCGGTGTCCTCGACCTTGTGCACGGCGTCGGTGAACGCCTCCCACTGCAGCAACTCGCCGTGCGCACGGGCCGCCTCGATGAGCTCGGCCTGGTTCTCGTTGAACAGCTTCTCGCCGAGGACCTTGTCCTTTCCAGCCGGGCGGAGGCGCCCTGCGATGTCGGCCACCATCTGCTGCACGCGCTCGGTCAGCAGCTCGTGCTGCTGCTCCTCGCGCAGGCCCAGTTCGACCGAGCGCGCGGTGGAGCCGAGGTCGGCGACCGCCTGGCCGAGAGCGCGCAGGCCGGCGCCGTGGAACACCTTGCCCGCGGTCTGGCCGACGGCGTACTTGGCCAGGGCCGCGGCATCCTTGCCCGTGAACTGCTTGGCGTAGTCGGTCAGCAGACGCTTGCCGACCAGCTGCAGCAGGATGTTGTTGTCGCCCTCGAAGGTGACGTAGATGTCGAGGTCCTGCCGAAGGCCGACCAGGCGGTTCTCGAACATGAAGCCGGCGCCGCCGCAGGCCTCGCGGGCCTCCTGCAGCGTGTCCAGCGCGTGCCAGGTCGACAACGGCTTGAGCGCAGCGGCGAGGGTCTCGAGGTCCTCACGGTCGGTCGGGGTGTCGGTGCGGCCTGAGAACACGCCGTCGAACTTCTGCAGGAACTCGTCGTGCGCGAAGATCTGCGCGTAGGTGGTCGCCAGGCGCGGCAGCAGGCGGCGCTGGTGCTTGCCGTAGTCGAGCAGCACGACCTCCTGCCCGTCGGCGCCGTCGAACTGGCGGCGCTGCGTCGCATAGGTGATCGCGATGTGCAGGCCGAGAGCGGATGCCCACGACGAGGCGCCGTCGAGCGAGACACGACCCTGCACCAGGGTGCCGAGCATCGTGAAGAAGCGGCGTCCGGGGCTGTCGATCGAGCTGGTGTACGTGCCGTCGGCGGCGACATCGCCGTACTTGTTCAGCAGGTTGGCGCGCGGGATGCGCACGTGGTCGAAGCTGAGGCGCCCGTTGTCGATGCCGTTGAGTCCGCCCTTCAGACCGTCGTCCTCACGGCCGATGCCGGGCAGGTCGACGCCGTCCTCGCCGCGCAGAGGCACGTAGAAGCAGTGCACACCGTGGTTCACGCCGTTCGTGATCAACTGGGCGAACACGGTCGCGGCGATGCCGTGCAGCGCCGCGTTGCCGAGGAACTCCTTCGTCGCCGCGCGGAACGGCGTGTCGATGACGAACTCCTCGGTCTCGGGGTCGTAGGTCGCCGTGGTGCCGACCGCGGCGACATCCGATCCGTGGCCGATCTCGGTCATCGCGAACGCGCCGGGAATGGAGAGATCCATGATGCCGGGCAGCCACTTCCTGTGGTGCTCCTCGGTGCCGAGCTGCAGCACCGCCGAGCCGAACAGTCCCCACTGCACGCCCGACTTGATCTGCAGGCTGGGGTCGGCGACCACCAGCTCCTCGAAGCCGGCGATGTTCGCGCCGTTGTTCTCGGCACCACCGAACTCCTTCGGGAAGGCCCGGTGCACGGCGTTGTTCTCGACCAGCAGGTGCAGCTGCGTGAGCACGCGCTCGCGGTGCTCGTCCTTGCCGAGCGAGTCGTCTCGCCAGAAGGCCGAGTCCTTGATCAGCTCACGGGACTCGCGGCGCGTGTCGGCCCAGGTGCCCATGAGCAGTTCGTGAAGGCGATCGACATCGATCTGCGGGACGGGGGCGTCGGTGCGAACGGCGGCGTCGACCATGGTGAAATCCTCTCGAGAGGGAGTCCGGGGATGCTTCGATGGTAGGTCTGCGACAACGTGTGCGGAACTCGGCTGTGGAAGATCCCCAAACGGATGGCGCGGGGCCGCCGCTCCGAGTTGTTCGCACCCCACAGCGCTCGCCGGGGCCGCACGCCTCGTGCCGTTTCTGCGCGCGCCTTGTTTCTGCTCGCGCGGCGCACAGTGGCGCAGCGCGAGCGACATAGTGTCGCGCGAAGCGCCAGAAGGGTCAAGACCGGCCGCGCGAACCGAGAAGAGCCGCGCGAAGGACCCCCGGCGCGGCATCCGCTCAGTTCGCGGCGATGACCTCGAGCACGGCCTCGCCGTAGGCGTCGCGCTTCTTGGCGCCGATGCCGGTGATGCCGTCGAGTGCCGAGGCGGATGCCGGGCGGTGCTCGGCGAGCGCGCGCAGTGTGGCGTCGCCGAACACGATGTAGGCGGGCACTCCCTGCTCGCGAGCCGTCTCGGCGCGCCAGGCGCGCAGCGCCTCGAACAGCCCGCGGTCGCCCTCGGCGAGGCTGTCGGCGGCAGAGGCCTTGCGCGTCCGCGCCGTCGTGGTGCGGCCGATCGTGTCCTTGCGCAGCGGCACAGGCGTCTCGCCTTTCAGCACTCCGCCGGCCGCCTCGCCCGGGGCGAGCGTGCCGTACTCGCCCTGTGCGACGAGGATGCCGACGGGCCAGCAGCTGCCGCGCGACGCTGCGCCAGTCCTGCTCGGAGAGGTCGCCGCCGATGCCGTAGGTCGCGAGCCGCTCGTGCCCGAACTTGCGGATGCGCTCTGTGGACGAGCCGCGCAGGATGTCGATGAGCTGTCCCGCGCCGAACGCCTGATTGCGCTCGCGCTTGAGTCGCACGATCGTGGACAGCAGCTTCTGCGCCGGGATCAGCCCGTCGAAGGTCTCGGGAGGCTCGAGGCAGGTGTCGCAGTTGCCGCACCCTTCGACTCTCCCGGCTCCTCCGGCTTCGCTCAGGGACCGAGCCTCCGGAAGGGTTTGCCCGAAGTACTCGAGCAGGTTCTGACGCCGGCACTGCACCGTCTCGCACAGCGCGAGCATGGCGTCGAGGTGCTGCCCCATGCGCATCTTGAAGGTGCGGTCACCCGGACTCTGGTCGATGAGCCGGCGCTGCTGCACGACGTCGCCCAGGCCGTATGCCATCCAGGCGACCGAGGGCTCGCCGTCGCGGCCGGCGCGGCCGGTCTCCTGGTAGTACCCCTCGACGGACTTCGGCAGATCGATGTGCGCGACGAACCGGACATCCGGCTTGTCGATGCCCATGCCGAAGGCGATCGTCGCGACCATGACCACACCCTCCTCGCGGAGGAAGCGCGCCTGGTTCGCGGCGCGCACCTCGGCCGGGAGGCCGGCGTGATACGGCAGCGCGTCGAACCCCTGCGCGACGAGGTGATCGGCGGTCTGCTCGACCGACTTGCGGCTGAGCGCGTAGACGATGCCGGCGACAGCGGCGTACGGCGTTTCGTCTCGTCGCTGCGCTCCTCGCTCAACGACCGGGGGCACCCCCTGCATCGACCGGATGAACGAGACCAGCTGCCTGCGCGGATCGACCTTCGGCACGATGCGGTACTGGATGTTGTGCCGGTCGAAGCTCGCCACGAAGTGCTGCGCGCCGTCGAGATGCAGCCGCTCGGTGATCTCCTGGTGCGTGGCCCTGGTGGCGGTGGCGGTGAGCGCCATGCGCGGCACGCCGGGGAACCGCTCGCCGAGGTCGCCCAGCGCCAGGTAGTCCGGACGGAAGTCGTGGCCCCACTGCGACACGCAGTGCGCCTCGTCGATCGCGATCACGCTGAGCGTGCCGCGCTGCAGCAGCGCCGTGGTCTGCGGGCTGGAGAGCCGTTCCGGGGCGACGTAGATGAGGTCGAGCTCGCCCGCCAGGTAGTCGCGCTCGACCGCCCTGCGCTCATCGGGCGACTGGGTGGAGTTGAGGTAGGCGGCCTTCACGCCGTTGGCGCGCAGCGCGTCGACCTGGTCGTGCATGAGGGCGATGAGCGGGCTGATCACCAGTCCGGTGCCCTCGCGCACCAGGGCGGGCACCTGGTAGGTGACCGACTTGCCGCCGCCGGTGGGCATGAGCACCACGGCGTCGCCGCCGGCGACGACCTGGTCGACGATCGCGGCCTGATCGCCGCGGAACGCGTCGTAGCCGAACACCGTACGCAGTGCCTCGAGCGGGGTCGCGTAGCGGCTGGGCGCCGGGCGGCCCTGCACGGGGGCGGATGCCGGAGCCGCCGGCGTCATCGGCCCCTGGCCCCAGTCCAGCGGAGGCTCGTAGCCGTCCTCGGGCGGGATCCAGTCGAGGTCTTCGGGCTCACCCCAGGGCTCGTCCGGGTACCCGTCGACCGGCTCAGGTGCCCACCCTGATAGGAGTCCGAGGGCGTGTGCTGCGGCATCCCTCCAGGGTAACCACCACCGCCGACGCCGCCGCGTTCTCCACAGCCGGCGGCCCGGGTCGGCCGTGCGCTTCGCGCGGAGATGTGCAGTCATCGCGGACGGATGCGGGCCGGGCATCCGCGCGAAGCGCACATCTCCGCGCCACGGGACGCAACCGCGACGCCCGCAGCGCGGGATCCGGCCGGTAATCTGGTCTGATGGCCACCCGACCCGCGCTGAGCACGCGCACCCTGCTCGTGTGCGCGGCGATCGGCGTCGCCACCGGCATCCTGGGCGGCGTTGCGGGACTGATCACGCCCGTCGTCATCATCGGGCTTCCGATCGTCTACGGGCTCGTGCTCGGCGTGCATGTGCTGCCCGGGATCATCGCGCAGGAGGTGCTGCGGCTGCCGCTGGTCGCGCTGCTGACGCACGTCATCGCCGCCCTGATCTCGAGTGCGTTCAATCCGGCATGGGCGATGCGCTTCATCGGCACCGCACTGCTGTTCGGAGCGATCCAGGAGGGCGTCGCCGCGCTCACGCGGTACCGCGCCTGGGGCGCCTGGCGGTTCTTCATCTCCGCCGCGATCATCGGGGCGATCGTCGCCGTCGTGGTGTGGTTCGTCGTCGACATGAGCACCTTCGACGTCTGGGCGCGGATCGTGTATCTGGTCATCGCCGTGCTCGGTCCTGTGGCCTGGACGGCCGTGGGACTCGCGATCGGGAACTCGCTGCGCAGGGCGGGCGTCGCCGCGCGCTGACCCTCCTGCCGCGCTGGCTGATGAGGTGAGCCTCAGCTAAATTGGAGGGGTACAGCTCTGCCGAGCGCCCTGATCCCGAGGTTCCGCCGTGCGCACATCCGCGCCCCTGCTCCGCGTGCGTGACCTCAGCATCACCCACGCCGGTGCCTCGCATCCGTCGCCGAACGGGGTGTCGTTCGACATCCACCCCGGCGAGGTCGTGCTGCTGCTCGGCCCGAGCGGCTCGGGCAAGTCCACGCTCACCCTCGCACTGAACGGCCTCATCCCGCAGTCCGTGCCCGCCGAGATCGACGGCACCGTCGAGGTCACGAGGCTCAGCACCGCCGACACCCCGGTCGCCGTGCTCAGCGAGCACGTCGCGATGGTGTTCCAGGACCCCGACGCGCAGCTGGTCACGGGTACGGTGCTCGACGAGGTCGCCTTCGCGCTGGAGAATCAGCTGTTGCCCGTCGGCGAAGTGCTCGCGCGCACCGAGGCCGCACTGCGCAGGGTCGGACTGTGGGACCGTCGCCGCTGGAACCCCGATCTGCTCTCCGGCGGCGGCCGCCAGAGGCTCGCGATCGCCTGTGCGCTCGCGATGGGATCACGGATGCTGGTACTCGACGAGCCCACCGCGAATCTCGATCCGCAGGGCACCGCCGATGTGCACGCGGCGATCGCAGACCTGGTCACCGCCGGCGACCGCGCCGTGGTGCTGGTGGAGCACGAGTACGAGGCGGCGATGAGGTTCGCGACGCGGGTGATCGAGCTGGGGCAGGACGGGCGGCTGGTGTTCGACGGGGATGCTGCGGCCTGGGAGCGCATCGCGACGGATACTCCCGGGCCAGTCCGCAACGAACGTCACGACGTTTCGTCTCGGTCGCAGGCTCCCTCGCTCAACGACCGAGGTGGGCACCACTCCACCGGGTCGTTGAGCGAACCCCCGGCGAGTCGAAACGCAGAGACGAAACGCTCCCAGCTGGCCTCGGATCTCACTCCGGCTGACGACGTTTCGTCTCGGTCGCAAGCTCCCTCGCTCAACGACCGAGGTGGGCACCATCCCAGCGATCCCGTAGTGGTCACCGTGCACGGCCTCCGCGTGCACAGGCGGCGCGAGGAGGTGCTGCGGATCGACGACCTCGAGATCGCCGCCGGCGCCTTCGCCGCGGTCGTCGGCGCGAACGGGGCGGGCAAGACGACCCTCATACAGGCCCTCGCCGGCGTCGTCCCGCCGGCGGAGGGCGCCGTCCGCATCGCGGGCCTCGATGCCGGCACCGCCTCGCCCCGGCAGCTCGCCGCACGGGTGGGTTTCGTGTTCCAGAACCCGGAGCACCAGTTCATCGCCCACACGGTCTTCGACGAGCTCGCGCACGCGCTGCGGCTGCAGCAGGTGCCGGCAGCCGAGATCGAGGAGCGCGTCACCGAGGTGCTCACGCGCTTCGACCTGACGCACAAGACGCAGACGCATCCGTTCCTGCTCTCCGGCGGCGAGAAGCGCCGACTGTCGGTCGGCACCGCGATCATCGCCCGCCCGCAGGTGCTGGTGCTCGACGAGCCGACGTTCGGGCAGGACCGCGACCGTGCCGCCGAACTGCTCGCCCTGCTCACCGAACTGCAGAGCGAGGGCACCACGATCGTCGTCGTCACGCACGACCTGCGTCTGGTCGCCGAGCATGCCACGCAGACCGTCGTGCTCGGGGACGGGCGGATGCTCGCCACAGGCCCCACGGCCGAGATCCTCGCCGACGAGCCGCTGCTCGATGCGGCGGGGCTGCTGGCCACTGAAGGCGTTTCGTCTCGCTCCGCTCGCTCAACGAACGCGGAGAATGAAGGCGTTTCGTCTCGCTCCGCTCGCTCAACGAACGCGGAGAATGACGGCGTTTCGTCTCGCTCCGCTCGCTCAACGAACGTGGACCTCGCTCGCTCAACGAACGAGGACCCCGCTCGCCCGACGACCGCGGGACGCGAAGACGCGACCACGGACGATCCGTACGCCGAGCCTCCGCTCCCCCGCCGCTACTGGCTGCACCATCTGAATCCGCTCGCCAAGGCCGGCGCCGTCGTGCCCGCCATCGTGCTGCTCGTGTTCACGCGCGACCTGCTCACCCCCGCACTGTTCCTCGTGCTGTCGTACCTCGTCATCGTCAGCGGCGCGCGCCTGACACGGCGGAGCGCCCTGCTGCTGTTCGCCGCCGTGCCCATCGGCCTCGCCGCGATCGCGCTGGGCTTCTCGCTGTGGGTGTCGCCGCAGCTGGTCGCCGGCACCGCCGGCATCCTGAGCATCGGCGACTGGACGCTGCGCACAGGAGCACTCGCCATCGGCGCCGCCACGGCGCTGCGTCTGGGAGCGATCCTCGCGCTCGCGCTGATCAGCGGTCTCACCACCACCGGCCCCGACCTCGTACGCGCGGGCGTGCAGCAACTCGGCATCCCGTACCGGATCGGCTACACGGCGCTGGCCGCCTACCGCTTCGTCCCGCGGTTCGGGTACGAGCTGTCGGTCATCCGCGCCGCACACCGGGTGCGCGGACACCACGGCGGAAGCGGGCCGTTCGCCCGCATCGCCCGCGGATGGGGGTACGTCGTGCCGCTCCTCGCCGGCGGCATCCGGCACGCCGAACGCGTCGCGCTCGCCATGGATGCCCGCGCCTTCGGCGCTCATCCGACCCGCACCGAGCGGCACCTCGTACCGTGGCGCGTGCGCGACACGGTCTTCACGATCGTCGTGCTCGTGGCGTCCGGCGCGCTCCTCCTCATGACCTTCCCTTGGACCTGAACGGAGCCTCGGTGCCGGCCTGACGCCGCGCGCACCCGCACCCGCCGGCGCAAGGAGGAAAACGCCGGTGGTCGACGCCGCACGGATGCATATTCCTCCTTGCACCGTCTTGCAGATGGCGGACGGATCTGCCGATGGAGGATGCCCGGCGGCGATCCTCTCCGCCGGGCGCAGAGTCCTCCGCCATCCGCAAGACGCCGGACGCCCGGATGCTCCAGCGCGAAAAGGCCGCCCGGATGCTCCGGGCGGCCTTTCGACTGGTGCGTGGGTCAGCGCTTGCCGGCGATCTGGCGGCCGACGAGATCGCGCATGATCTCGTTCGTGCCGCCGTAGATGCGGTGCACGCGGGCGTCGGTGAAGGCCTTCGCGATCGGGTACTCCATGATGTAGCCGTAGCCGCCGTGCAGCTGCACGCCCATGTCGAGCACCTCCCATTCGCGCTCGGTCGCCCAGAACTTCACCTTCGCGGCGTCCTCGGCCGTGAGCCTGCTGTCCTTGTAGGCCAGCAGCGCGCGGTCGACGTACGCCCACATCACCTCGGTGGTCGTGACCATGTCGGCCAGTCGGAACCGGGTGTTCTGGAAGTCGGCGATGCGCTCGCCGAACGCCTCACGATCCTTCGTGTACGCGACGGTCCACTTGGTCGCGGCCTCCGCAGCCGCAGCGGCGGCGACGCCGATCGAGAGGCGCTCGAGCGGCAGGTTCATCATCAGCTGGATGAAGCCCTGCCCCTCCTTGCCGCTGATGAGGTTCTCTTCGGGGATGAAGACGTCGGTGAAGCTGAGCTCGGCGGTGTCCCACCCGTGGAAGCCCATCTTGCTGAGCTTCTTGCCCTGGTCGAAGCCCTCCATGCCCTTCTCGACGATCAGCAGGCTGAACGCGTCGGGACGGTTGCCCTCGCCGGTCTTGACGAAGGTCACCACGATGTCGGCGGTCGTGCCGGACGAGATGAACGTCTTCGCGCCGTTCAGGATGTAGCCGCCGTCGACCTTCTTCGCGTTGGTCTTGATGCCGCGCAGGTCGGAGCCCGCGCCGGGGTCGGTCATGGCGAGGGCGCCGAGCACCTCGCCGGTGGCCATGCGCGGGAGCCACTTCTCCTTCTGCTCCTGCGTGCCCATGTGCACGAGGTAGGGCACGGCGAGGTCGTCCTGGATGCCGAAGGCGCCGGCGAGAGAGCCTGCGCCCGCCCCGATGACCTCCTCCATCACGATCGTGCGGAAGCGGTAGTCCTGCAGCATTCCGGCGCCGCCGAACTCCTCGGGGACCGACAGACCGATCAGTCCGGCCTCGCCCGCGGCGAGCATGGTCTCGCGGTCGATCTCGCCCGCGGCCTCCCACTTCTCGATGTTCTCGTTCGTGGCGTACCGCTTGACGAAGTCCTTGACCAGGTCGCGGAAGGCCTCGTGGTCCTCTTCGTAGATGTCGCGTTCCATGTCGCTCCTCCAGGCGTGATTCTGCGTCTTCGCACCGGCGATTCTACGTTCGCGGATGCCGCGACGGCAGTCCGTTGTGAGAATGCATCCCACTTTTCGCGGGACTCGGTGCCGGGTTTGTGGATTGCCCCAAGACGGCGATTTCGATCGAATGATGGATGCTGCCCGGCGGGCGCGATGGTGTGATGAGAGGGTGACCGCACCTTCTCGCCGCGACTGGGCAGGCCTGGCTGTACTCGCCACCGGGCTCGGGATGATCGTGCTCGACGGCACGATCGTCGGCGTCGCGCTGCCCGACATCATCCGCGACATCCATCTCGACCTCACCGACGCGCAGTGGGTGAACAGCCTCTACGCCGTGGTGCTGGCGGCGCTGCTGCTGTCGACCGGCCGCCTCGCCGACCGGTGGGGGCGCAAGCGGCTGTTCCTGATCGGGCTCGTGGTGTTCATCGGCGGCAGCGTGCTGGCTGCGGCCGGCGGCATCCGCCGGCTCGCTGATCGGCGCACGCGCCGTGCAGGCCGTCGGCGCGGCGCTGATCATGCCGTCGACGCTGTCCACGGTGAACGCGGTGTTCCGCGGGCGGCACCGAGCGGCGGCGTTCGGCGTGTGGGGCGCGGTGATCTCGGGAGCTGCCGCGATCGGCCCGCTCGCGGGCGGTGCGCTGACGCAGTGGGGCTCATGGCACTGGATCTTCCTGGTGAACGTTCCGCTCGGCCTGCTGGTGCTGATCGGCGGCATCCTGCTCGTGCCCGAGACACGCGGGGTGGAGCCGCTGCCCGGCGCCGACGTGGACGGGGCGCTCCTCAGCGCCATCGGATTCGGTGCGCTCGTGTTCGCCGTGATCGAGGGTCCGGATCTGGGCTGGTGGGCCCCTGCGGCCGAGATGACGATCTTCGGATGGGTGTGGCCGTCGGATGCACCGATCTCCCCGTCCCGGTCGCGGCGGCGATCGCGGTGATCGCGCTGCTGCTGTTCGTGCGGTGGGAGAAGCATCGTGAGCGGGTGCGGCGCTCTGCGCTGCTCGACCTGAAGCTGTTCAGGCTGCCGACGTTCTCGTGGGGGAACCTGACGGCGGCGATGGTCGCGGTCGGTGAGTTCGCGATCATCTTCGTGCTGCCGCTGTATCTGATGAACGCGCTCGCGATGGATGTCATGGGCGCGGGCCTGGTGCTCGCCGGCATGGCGCTCGGAGCATTCGCCTCGGGAGCCGCCGCCCGGCACCTGGCTGCCCGATTCGGCGCGCCGGGCACGGTGCTGATCGGGCTGGGACTCGAGGTCGCCGGCGTGATCGTGCTGGCGCTGATCATGCGGGCGACGACGCCGGGATGGGTGATCGCGCTGCCGCTGGTGGTGTACGGGCTCGGCCTGGGACTGGCATCCGCTCAGCTCACCGGCACCGTGCTGCGCGACGTGCCCGTCGACGTGTCGGGACAGGGATCGGCGACGCAGAGCACAGTGCGGCAGATCGGCTCGGCGCTCGGCACGGCGTTCGCCGGGACGGCACTGTCGATCTCGCTGGCACTCACGCTGCCCTCCGCGCTCTCGACAGCAGGGGTGACCGGCAGCACGGCCGACCAGCTGACGTCCGCGACGCGGGAATCGGCGGGCACGAGCATCGCGCAGCTGCGCGATCAGGGCGCGTCGAGCCCGCTCGGTGCGCACACGGCGGATGCTGTGGCCGCCCTGTCGACGGGGTTCACCGACGGCGTGCGGTGGGCGCTGCTGATCGCTTCGGCGTTCCTGCTGCTGGGGCTCGCCGGTGCGGCGATGCTGCGGCGGGCGGCCGCGCGGACGGATGCCGCGGCGCCCACGGCCTGATCCGTCACTCGACGTAGTCGGGGGCGGCGGGCAGGCCGAAGAACTCCTCGAGGGTGTGGAATCCGCCGGCGTGATAGACCGCGGCGATCTCGGGCCCGACATAGCGGAGGTGCCATGGCTCGGCGATGTAGCCGGTGGTGGCGGTTCGCCCCTGCTCGTACCGCACGATGAAGCCGTACTCCCAGGCGTGCTCCGCGACCCAGGCGCTCTGCGGAGTGCCGGCGAAGGCATGGATGCCGGTGCAGTGCCCGTCGCAGGCCACGACGTCGACGGCGAGGCCGGTCTGATGCTCGCTGTGCCCGGGGCGGGCCGACACCGTGTCGGCGCTCGCAGTGCCCTGAGCCCGCACATGCTGCCCATAGGTGCGCACCTGCAGGTCGTATGACCGGTAGCCGTTGTTCACGCCGATGCGCCCGGCACCGGCATCCGCGGCCGCCGACGCGAGCGTCGCGAGAGCGGCGGAGACATCCGTCCTCGCCGTACCGGATCCGGTCGTCGTCATCAGACCGCTGCCGGACAGTGAGCGGGGAGCGTAGTCCCGCGGTTCGACCGTGCGCGCCTTGTTGACGACGACCCACACATGGGAGGCATCCGAGAGCGAGATGCACGGGGCCGCGCCGGCGATGACGGAGGTGCGGAACGCCTCAGCTCCACCGAAGGCGGCCAGCACGGCGGAGTCGTCGCCGGAGGCGAGCGCCGCGGTCACCGCGGCGTCATCGCAGGGGTCGGTGGCGGCCTCGATCTCGATCTGGACGGCGGGCAGCTCGCGGACCACCGCGGGCGCGGGCGGCAGGATCTGATCGGCTGACGGAGCGGCCGGGGAGTCGGCGAGCGCCCACAACGACGCCAGCGTCGTCACGAGCAGGCCGATCGGGACGGCGAAGAGCAGGGCTCGCGGGGACGACGCGGCGTGCCGGGGCTGCACGTCGCTCATGGATCCATTCTCACGCACCCCGGCAGGATCGTGTCTCATCGAACGAAAGAACGAATCCTTCTTGACTTCGCGTCGTTGATTTGTTCGAATGAGGGCATGCGATGGCAGGGGCAGACGATCGACGAAGCGGATTCCGACGCGCTCCCCGGCCTTGAGAACCGCACCGGCATCGTGCGCTCGGTGACCACCCCAGAGTTCTCGGGGATGACCTTCCACGAGGTGCTGTCGAAGTCCGGGCTGAACCGCGTCCCCGGTGCATCCCGCATGCCGTTCAGCTGGACGATCAACCCGTACCGCGGATGCAGTCATGCATGCGTCTACTGCTTCGCCCGGGGGACGCACGAGTACCTCGACCTGGATGCGGGGCACGACTTCGACTCTCAGATCGTGGTGAAGACCAACATCGTCGAGGTGGTCGAGCGCGAGCTGCGGCGGGGCTCGTGGCGGCACGAGACCGTCGCGCTCGGCACCAACACCGATCCGTATCAGCGCGCCGAGGGACGCTACAAGCTCATGCCGGGCATCATCCGGGCACTGGCCGACTCGGGCACGCCGTTCTCACTGCTCACCAAGGGCACGCTGGTGCGGCGCGACATCCCGGTGCTCGTCGAGGCCGCGAAGCGGGTGCCTGTCGACGTGCAGCTGTCCATCGCGATGTACGACGACGAGCTGCAGCACGCGATCGAGCCGGGCACTCCATCGACGCAGGCCAGGCTCGACACAGTGAGGGCGCTGACGGATGCCGGGTTCCGCGTCGGCGTCTTCCTCATGCCGGTGCTGCCGCACCTGACCGACTCGGTCGCGCACATCGACACCGCGCTCTCCCGCATCAAGGATGCCGGTGCCGATCACGTCGTGTACGGCGTGCTGCATCTGCGCGCAGGCGTGAAACCGTGGTTCTTCCAGTGGCTGGAGCAGTACCGGCCCGATCTCGTCTCGTCGTACCGCGCGCTGTATCCCGGTGTCGCGGCGGAGGCCCCGAAGGACTACAAGAAGTGGCTCGCGAGGCGGATGCGGCCGCTCATCCGCTCGCACGGGCTGTACGCCGAAGCAGAGGACGACGAGCGGATGCGGGGCATCATGCGCGACCGCACCGCGCCCACGGCCCCGAAGCCGGCTGCCGCCGAGATGCTGTTCTGACCCCCGTAGGCTTTTCACCATGGCAATCGGCTCGACCATGCACACCTTCGACGTGCAGCTCGCGGACATGGACCGCGGCGTCTACGACGACTTCTCGCTGCGGGTCGCGCGGCATCCGTCCGAGACCGACGCGTTCATGCTCACCCGCGTGCTCGCCTACGGGCTGGAGTATGCCGAGGGCATCGCGTTCGGCGGCAGCGTCTCATCCACCGAGGAGCCCGCGGTGCTCGTGCGCGACCTGACCGGCGCGATCACCGTCTGGATCGAGGTCGGCGCCCCTGACGCCGAGCGCCTGCACTATGGCAGCCGCATGGCCGAGCGCACCGTCGTCTACACGCACCGCGACCCCGCGAAGGTCATGGCGCCGTGGGCCGACAAGCGCATCCACCGCGCCGAGGACATCCGGGTCTACAGCTTCGACCCCGGCTTCATCGAATCGGCGACCCCGCTGATCGAGCGCCGCAACACCATGACTCTCACCGTCACCGAGCAGGTGCTCTATCTCGACCTCAACGGCACGACGCTCACGACCGCGGTGCACGAGCACCGGCTGAGCTGAGCTCAGCCGGCATCCTTCCGGAACGATTCGCGCATCACGAGCCATCCGCACCTGCAACGAGCCACCCGGCGCCGGAGCGGGCGACTGCCGCCGAACCACCCGCCGAAGCACGAACCTGCCGAACGCGCAACGAATCACTTGGTGCAGCGTGAACCGCCTGCAAGAGGCAGGCGGTTCACGCTGGAACGGGTGGTTCGCCGGCCTGGCCAGCTTCAGGCGGTCAGCTCGGCATCCGTCGGGATACGGCCGGCGAGCTCCTCGACGATGTCGTCGCCTGGGGCGGCCTGCTCGAACGGCGCGTCGATCTCGGCGCGCTCGAGCAGCTCCTCCATTCGGCGACGGCGGTGCCGGGTGATCAGCGTCACCACGGTGCCGGAACGGCCGGCACGGCCGGTGCGCCCGGCACGGTGCAGGTACGTCTTGTACTCGTCCGGAGCGTCGGCCTGCACGACCAGGTCGATGTCGTCGACGTGGATGCCGCGGGCGGCGACATCCGTCGCCACCAGCACGTTCACCTTGCCGCGCGTCAGCTTCTCCAGGTTGCGGGTGCGCTTCGCCTGGTTCAGGTCGCCGTGCAGCGAGACGGCCGGGATGCCGGCATCCTCGAACTGCTCGGCGAGCATCTCGGCGAACGCGCGGGTGCGGCTGAACACCAGGGTGCGACCGTCGCGGTCGACGAGCGACGAGAGGATGTCGGCTTTGTCGCGGTGCTCGACGACCAGCACGCGGTGGTCGATCGTGCCGGAGTCCTGCGTCTCACCGGCGACCTCGAAGACGGCCGGGTCGACGAGGAACTCGTCGACCAGCGACGCGACCTCGCGGTCGAGGGTCGCCGAGAACAGCAGCTTCTGCGAGGACGCACCGTTCTCCAGAGCAGTGCCGGTGTGGCGCAGGATGCGCTGCACCGGCTCGACGAAGCCCAGCTCGCACATGTGGTCGGCCTCGTCGAGCACGGCGATGCGCACCTCGGAGAGGTCGAGCTTGCCCTGGTTGATCAGGTCCTCGATACGGCCGGGGGTGCCGATCACGATGTCGACGCCCTTCTTCAGCGCACCCACCTGGCGGGCCTGCGGCACGCCACCGTAGATCTGCGTGGTGAACAGGCCGACGCTGCGGGCGATCGGCTGCACGGTGCGGTCGATCTGCAGGGCGAGCTCGCGGGTCGGCGCGAGGATGATCGCGCGCGGTGCACGGGCGAACTCGCGCTTCTTGCCCTTCTGCGAGAGCAGGATGCTCTCGACCAGCGGCGCGCCGAAGGCGATGGTCTTGCCCGAGCCGGTGCGGCCTCGGGCCAGCACGTCGCGGCCCTCGAGCACGGCGGGTACCGACGCGGCCTGGATCGGGAACGGCTTCTCGGCCCCCATGTTCGCCAGCACCTCGACGATGTTCGAACCGAGGCCCAGGTCGCCGAAGGTCACATCGGCGACTTCCTCTGCCTGCACGGTCTGCGCCTCGAGGCGCTCATGCACGACGTCGTCGACCTGCTGCTGCGCGGCGACGGTGGCCGGACGGTTCCAGTCGCTGCGGGTCGGGCGGGAATCGCGCTCGCGACGCTCGTCGCGCGACGGGCGCGTCTCGCGCGACGGGCGGGATGCTCCGCCGCGGCGGTCGTCCGAGTAGCGCGGGCGCTCGGTGCGGTCACCGTACGACGGGCGGCCGCCGCCGGTCGTCGCGGCGAGCGCCGTCTCGGCCGCCGTACGAACCGGACGAACGACGGTCATCACGATCGCCGTAGGAGCGACGCTGGTCACGGTCACCGTAGGACGGACGGCCGCCGCGGTCGTCACGACGGGCGTCGTCACGCGACGAGTTGCGGTCGAAGCCGCGGTCGCCGAGGAGTTCCGGTCGTTCCGGTCGCCGTAGGAACGACGGTCATCACGATCGCCGTACGACCGACGCTGGTCACGGTCACCGTACGAGCCGGACGAACGACGGTCATCACGATCGCCGTACGACGGACGGCCGCCGCGGTCGTCACGACGAGCACCGTCACGCGACGAGTTCCGGTCGTAACCGCGGTCGTCCGAGGGGCGGCGGTCGCCGTGCGAACCGCGCCGGTCACCGTGCGAGCCGGAGGAACGACGGTCGTCACGGTCGCCGTACGAGCGACGCTGGTCGCGATCGCCGTACGACGGACGGCCGCCGCGGTCGTCACGACGAGCACCGTCGCGCGAGGAGTTCCGGTCGTTCCGGTCGCCATACGAGCCCGACGACCGGTGGTCGTCCTCGTACCGACGGGTGCCGTACCCCGAGCGGTCACCACTGTAACGGTCGCTGCGCGGTGCCCGGTCGTCCGACCGACGGTCGTGGTGCGGAGCCTCGCGGCGTCCGGACTCCGCACGGTTGCGGATGCCGCGGGCCTCGTCGCGGCCCGCGCGCTCGGATGCCCCCAGCGCTGCTTCGGGGCGCCCTCGGACTCGGGGCGGTAGCCGCGGTGCTTCGGCGAACGGCTGCCGGGGCCGCTCGGGGTGCGCCGCTCGCCGGCATCCGATCGCTCGTCACGACCGGTGGGACGACCGCCGGCGTGACGGTCGCGGTACGACGTCTTCTTGGCGTAGCGGGGCTCGAAGTTGGCCGACGGGCGGCCGCCCTTGGGCTTGTGATTCTTGGGCACGGGGAGTTTCCTACTCTGTCTCGAACACGAGAACAGCGTCCGCTCCGCGCAGCGCGCGGCGGACATACCCGGGCAGTCGTCGGCCGGGGGCCATTCATGTGATGGTGATGAACCATCGGCCCCTGGGCTACACATTCAGAACACGATCCGCGATACGCGGTTGCCCGAAGCCGACACGTTCAGTCTACCCGGCTCACCTGAGAGACCACCGGCGGATGCCCGCACCGCGCAGAGCCCAGCCCCGGATGCTCACGCTGCATCTCTCGGCTCACGCGGCGCGAATACGCGCAGCGCGAGGCCCGAGATGCAGCGCGAACCAGGTGAACGCCGAAAACGGTCGCGCGTGCCGAGAACAGCAGCGCGCACGGACGGGCAACGCCCGGTCCGCGCCAGCCGTACGATGACCAGGTGACCTCCCCCACCGGCATCCAGCATCATCTCCGTCGCGGCGACGTGACCGCGCAGATCGCCCAGGTCGGCGCCTCGCTGCGCCACCTCACCGTCAGCGGCGTCGACATCGTCCCGCCGTACCCCGAGGACCAGCCGGCGCCGATGTGCTCCGGCGTCGTGCTCGTGCCGTGGCCGAACCGCATCCGCGACGGCCTCTGGCAGGACGGCGGCACCGAGCGCGCCCTGGCGGTCACCGAGCCGAAGCTGCGCAACGCCAGTCACGGGCTGCTGCGGTTCACCGCCTATGAGACGGCCGAGGCGTCAGACGACAGGCTCGCGCTGCGCGCGACGATCGTGCCGCAGACCGGGTACCCGTACCTGATCGAGACCTCGGTGACGTACGCCCTGACGGATGCCGGGATCGACGTCGAGCACACGCTCGTGAACCGCTCGGAGGCTCCGGCGGCTGTCGCGCTGGGCACGCATCCGTATCTGACGATCGGCGACGTCGATGCGCGAGATCTCGTGCTGCGCGTACCCGCCGAGACCTTCTTCGAGACCGACGACCGGATGCTGCCGATCGGCGAGTCCCCGGTGTCCGGCGGCACCGACCTGCGGGAGGGCCAGCGGCTGGGCGACGTCGAGCTGGACACCGGCTTCGCGACCCTGCTGCGCGATGCCGACGGTGCGGTGCGCACGTCGCTGACGGCCCCCGACGGCCGTCGCGCCGAGCTCTGGCAGGGCGAGGGCTTCGACTACGTGCAGGTGTACACCTCGGAGCGCTATCCCGGGCAGGTGCTGGCCGTCGCGATCGAGCCGATGACCGCGCCGGCCGAGGCGTTCAACTCCGGCCGTGGGGTGCGCCGCCTCGCCCCCGGAGAGAGCTGGACACTGCGCTGGGGCATCCACTTCTCGGGCTGAGCCCGGGGCTCCGCTCCGCCCAGGTCGCAATTCGCGTCGCTCTCGCGCGCCGAGAGCGGCACGAAGTGCGACCCGGGCGCCGTGGGACGTGCCGAAGGCGTGACGGTTCGCGCGGCGCTTCCTCGCTCACGCGGCGCTGATATGCGCCGCGTGGGCCAGGAACTGCAGCGCGAACTGTACGGCGACCCCGACTCAGCGCCAGACGCCGTCCCAGTCGTAGAGCGGCGCCGTGGTCTGGTATTCGCGCAGATCGACGATTCAGAGTGCGAACGGAGCGAAAGAAGCTCAGGCAGAGCGAGAGCGTCTGCGACCTGGGCGAGCAGACGGGCCCGCGCTGGAACGCGAGAGCCGTCCGGGGTCCCGACGCCTTGCGGCACCCGGGACCGGACGGCTCTCAGCGCAGGTCAGCCGTGGTTCACGTCGTTCGCCGACGGCATGCCGCGGCCGCGCAGCTCGCGACGGGTCAGCGCCTGCTCCTCCTGGCTCGCGTTCGCGGCCACGATCGCGGATGCCGACGGCAGCAGCTGCGGCCGCAGCGGCGGCGGATGCCGACGGCCGCAGCCGCCATCGCTGACGAAGAGGCCGCGCTCGGTGCCGGAGCGGCCGGAGCGTCATACACCGTCGGGTGCGCGGCAGGCTGCTGCCGGGCAACATCCGCCGCTGCGGTCTCGGACGCCGAGGACGCTGCATCCTGGGCCGGTGCCTCCGCTGCGGGTGCCACCGGCACGTGTCCGATCGGCCTGGATGCGCCCCGCGCTCCACCGTCCACCGGGGCATCCGAAGCCGAGGCTCCTGATCCAGCCGCGGCGCCGACCAGCGCCGGCACGGCGGCATCCGCCGCGGACACGGCTGCTGCCGCAGAGCTCGGCCCACCGGCATCCGGACCGGCGTCCGGCTTCGGAGCCGAACCGGCGTCTCCGCCGCGAGCAGCGCGACGCGCGGCGCGACGGTCGCGGGCACCCTCGACGAGGTTGTACAGCGTCGGCAGCACGATCAGCGTCAGCACGGTCGACGACACCAGGCCACCGATCACGACGATCGCCAGCGGCTGCGAGATGAACCCGCCGTGCCCGGTGATGCCGAGCGCCATCGGCGTGAGCGCGAAGATCGTCGCGAGCGCCGTCATCAGGATCGGCCGCAGACGCTTCTCGCCACCGGCGAGCACCGCCTCCGGCACGGACAGCCCCTTCTCGCGGTACTGGTTCACCAGGTCGACGAGCACGATCGCGTTGGTCACCACGATGCCGATCAGCATCAGCACGCCGATCAGCGAGGCGACGCCGAGCGGAACGCCCGTGACGATCTGCAGCAGGATCGCACCGGTGGCCGCGAACGGCACCGAGACCAGCAGCAGCAGCGGCTGCCGCAGCGACTTGAAGGTCGCCACCATCACCACGTAGACGATCAGGATCGCCGCGAGCATCGCGAGTCCGAGCTGCGAGAACGAGTCGGCCTGCTGCGAGGCGACGCCGCCGATCTCGGCGCTCGCGCCGGCAGGCAGATCGACCTTCTCGATCGCGGTGTTGACCGACGCCGTCGCGACGGCCAGGTCGTCGGATGCCGGGGGCACAGTGACCGTGGCGGTGCGGCGGCCCTTCTCGGTCGTGATCGAGGTCGGGCCCTCGCGCTGCTCGACGGTGGCGACGTCCTGCAGTTCGACCGGTCCGGTCGGGGTCTGGATCGTCAGCTGCTTGAGCGACGCCTCGGTGGTCGGCGGCTCGGGGTCGGCGAGGTACACGGTCAGCGCCGTGTCGTCGATCTCGATCGAGCCGATCTGCTTCGGCTGCATGGCGTTCGACACCATGGTGCCGACGGCCACCTCGGTCAGCCCGTGCTGCGCCGCCTTGTCCTTGTCCACGACGACGGCGATGTACGGCAGCGAGGCGGCGAGGTTGTCGGTGACCTGCCCGACGCCGTCGCGACCGTCGATCTCCTTCACGAGCGCGTCGGTCGCGGTCTGCAGGTCGTCCGAGTCGTTCGCCGTGATCGTCACCTCGATGTCGCTGGAGCCGAAGCCCTGCGAGCCGGCGACGCTGATGTCGCCGACGTCGTCCAGCCCGTCGACGGCGTCCTGCACGTCGTCACGCAACTGCTCCTGATCGGCATCGGCGTCGGTGAGGATCGAGTAGGTGATGCCCGCGCCACCCGAGAACGCGTCGCGCAGCGACGATCCGCTCGAACCGATCGACACCTGCACGTGCTGGATCCCGTCGACATCGTCGAGGGCGTCCTCCACCTTCGCCGCGGCATCCGATTGCGCCTGCAGGCTGGCCGTCGGGCCGAGATCCTGTGTCACGGTCATGGTGTTCTGGCCGGAGTCGCTGAGGAAGTTCACCTTCATCAGCGGCGCCATCGCCAGCGTCCCGATCAGCACCACGGCGGCGAGCGCGACCGTCGTGAGCGAGTGCTTCAGCGTCCACGACAGGATCGGACGGTAGATCTTCTGCAGCGGGGTCGGCGGAGCCGCCGGGTCCTCGGGGTCGATGCGGTTGCCGTGCTCGTCCAGCAGCGGCTTGCCCGGCCGCAGGAACCAGTAGGCCAGCACCGGCACGATCGTCAGCGCGACGAACAGCGATGCGGCCATCGCGATCGTGACGGTCATCGCGAACGGGCGGAACAGCTCGCCGACCATGTCGCCGACGAAGGCGATCGGCAGGAACACCGCGACCGTGGTGATCGTCGAGGCGGTGACGGCCGACGCCACCTCCTTCACGGCCAGGCGGATGGCCTCGCCCTTGTCGGCGCCCTCGACGTAGTGCCTCTTGATGTTCTCGATCACGACGATGGAGTCGTCGACCACGCGCCCGATCGCGATCGTCAGCGCGCCGAGGGTCAGGATGTTCAGCGAGTACCCGAACGCCTGCAGACCGATGAACGTGATCAGCACCGACGTGGGGATCGAGATCGCGGTGACCAGCGTCGAGCGGATCGACAGCAGGAAGACGAGGATGACGATCACGGCGAACACGAGGCCGAGAAGGCCCTCGGTCGCGAGTGAGTCGATGGACTGCTGGATGAATGGAGCCTGGTCGAAGACCACGGTGAACGTCGCCCCGGGGAACGACTTCTCCAGGTCGTCGAGCACGTCGGTCACGCCGGTGGACACCTCGACGGTGTTGGCGGCGGGCAGCTTCGTGACGGCGATCGTCAGCGCGTCCTCGCCGTCCACGCGCGAGATCGACGTGACCGGGTCGTTCTCCTGCTTCACCGTGGCGATGTCGCCGATGGTGACATCCGTCCCGACGATCGGCAGCGCGGCGATCTCGTCCGTCGTCGTCAGCTTGGCGCCGGTCTGCACGGTGTAGGTGCTGTCGCCCTCGGTGATCGAGCCGCCCGGGAACAGCATGCCGTTCTGCTGCAGCGTCTGCGAGATCTGGTCCGGGCTCACCCGGTGCTCGGCGAGCTTCGCGTCATCCGGGGTGATCGTGACGCGCTGACCGGTGCCGCCCACGATCTCGGCGGCGTTGACCCCGTCGACCTCCTCGATCTTGGGGATGGCGATGCTCTCCAGGTCGGCCTGCGCGGTCTCGGCGTCATCGAAGCCTGTCACGGCGACCTGGATCACGGGGAAGTCGTCGATCGACACCGAGAGCACCTGGGGCTCGACGGCGTCGGGCAGCTGCTGCGAGATGCGGTTGATCGCCTGCTGCATCTTCTGCTCGGCGGTCGCGAGGTTGGTGCCGTAGGTGAAGGTCGCCTGCACGATCGACGCGTTGGTGGTGCTGGTCGCGGTGGTCGACTCCAGTCCGGGCACACCCTGGATGGCGGTCTCGATCGGGGTGGACACGTCGTTCTCGACGACCTCGGGCGAGGCGCCGGGGTAGTTGGACATCACCACCAGCGCCGGGAGCTCGAGCGAGGGGATCAGTTCCTGCTTGAGGTTGGTCAGCGCGAGGCCGCCGAAGACGGCCGCGACGATCGTGATCAGCGCGATCAGTGCGCGGTTGCGCAGGCTGAGGACGGAGAGCTTCCACATATGGGGTTCCCTTGGTCAGGGGCGGACGAGGATGCCGGAGAGGGCGGATTCGATGATGTGCTGCGGCAGCGGATCATCGTTGATCTGCGTGTACCAGAGAATGCCGTCGATGAAGACGGATGCGGCGAGGGCCCGTTCCGGACCGTGCTCGGGTTCGAGGAAGGAGGCCACCAGGCCCGACCACTGGCGGGCCATCCGGCGCAGCTGCGGGTCGCGGACCGCCGCGGTCACCACTGCACGATCGGTCTGCACCGCGACCGCGTCGACCAGGGCGGCATGGATGATCGCGGCGAGCACGGCCGGGGATGCCCCGCGCTCGGCGATCTCGTTGCGCAGGACCGCCATCTGCTGATCGACGTGATCGACCATCAGCTGCAGCGCGGCGGCACGCAGGTCGTCGAGCGTGTCGAAGTACTGGGTGGTGGCACCGAGCGGGACACCGGCGCGGGCGGCGATCATGCGGTGGGTCACGGCGTCGACGCCGACCTCCGTGATCAGCTCGGCGGTCGCCTCGATGATCGCGCGACGGCGAGCCTCGGGGTCGCGCCTGCGGCGCTCGCTTTCCTGCATCCGGTCCTCCTGGACATCAGTACATGTACGTTTGTACATTTCGCGGCTGTGCCCTCGCTGGGAGCCCTCCTGGTCGTTGAGCGAGCGGAGCGAGACGAAACGGGGTGACGTGTTCTGGGAAGCATGGCGCGTTTCGTCTCGGTCGCTTCGCTCCCTCGCTCAACGCCCGAGGGAGCCCAGGGCGAGGCCGGCGAAAGCGGCGACGAGGCCGAGCAGCAGCATGCCGATCGCGTTGAAGGCGGATGCCCGGCGCTCGCCGTCGCGCCACAGTGCGACGGTGTCGAGCATCGCGGTGCTGAACGTCGTGTAGCCGCCGAGGAAGCCGGTGCCCACGATGAACGAGGCATCCGGCAGACCTGCCACGATCAGCCCGAGGGCGAACGATCCGGTCAGGTTGATCAGGAACACGCCCCACGGGTATCGCGTGCCGGTGAGCCTCGCGATGCCGACATCGACGAGGTACCGCACCGCGGCGCCGAGACCCCCCGCGAGCGCGGCGAGCAGGAACACCAGCGGCGTCATCGCACGCTCCCCTGCTCCCGGCGGAACAGGTGCAGCCCCACCGCGGCCGCGGCGATGCCGAGCACGAGACTGCCCAGCGCGTAGCCCGCGGCGAGCAGCGGGGACGAGGCCCAGAGCCCCACCGCCCCCACCGTGAACGCGCTGTAGGTGGTGAACCCGCCCAGCACGCCGGTGCCCAGGAACAGGCGCCTCTTCGTGGCCGGCAGGCGGGCGGTGAGCACGCCGATCAGGAACGACCCGATCACATTGGCCGTGAGCACGGAGACCGGGACGCCCCCGGCGTCGGGGATCGCCATGCCCAGCAGCATCCGCAGCGCGACCCCCAGCGCGCCGCCCGCGGCGACGATGAGGGCGCGGACGAGGATCACCCCGCAACTCTACGCGCGGCGGTTCCGTAGACTCGGCCGGGTGACGTTCCCGCCGACCCGGACGAGGAGGGCGACGCGCGAGTGACTCTGCGAACGGTCTTCGGATGGTCGCGCCTGCTGGCCGCGACCCTCTGCGGGGTCGCCCTCGTGCACCGGATGTTCTGGGGGCTGGGCTCTCAGACCATCGCCGGGCAGAACTTCTTCGCATACCTCACGATCGAGTCGAACATCGCGTTCACCGTCCTCGCCGTCATCGCCGGGGTCATCGCGCTGCGGATGCCGCAGGATCCGCCCTGGCTCACCACGGCCCGTGCCATCGTGCTGAGCTGGACCATCACCGCCGGACTCGCCTTCGCCCTGATCGTCTGGCAGGCGGGCATCCGCGGCATCCCGATCACCGTGCCGTGGTCCGACATCGTGCTGCACTTCGTGCTGCCGACATGGACGATCGTCGCGTGGATCTTCGGGCCGGGACGCAGCGCCGCATCGTGGCGAATCGTGCCCTACGTGCTGCTGTACCCCGTGATCTGGGGACTGTTCACGATCTGGCGCGGCGGGATCATCGGCTGGTACCCGTACTACTTCCTCGACCCGCGGCAGGTGTCCGGGATTCTCGAGATGGTGCTGACCTGCATGATCGCCCTGGGGATCTTCGCCATCGTCGCGTGCGGACTGGTCCTGCTGAGCCGGATGCACACCACCGAGGCCTCCTCCCTCTGAGACTGCACGCCCGCGCCGAGACAGCGGCGCTGCGCCCCCGTCTCGGCGCGGGCGTGCAGTCTCGAAGGGCCAAGGTCAGGGGGTCGACGTCGGCGTGGGAGTCGCGGTCGCCGCGACGAAGGGCATCAGCGACTCGCGGGCGGTGGCCTCGGCGTCGCGGTCGTTCAGCTTCGCGAACGCCTCGGCGTCGGGTCCGCCCACGAGCCCGACCAGCACCGGCTCACCGGTCGCCGGCTCGAGATTGAGCCAGGTGCGGATGGACCCGCTGCCGCCGATGACGTGCCAGATCTCGGCATCGACGTTCCAGAACGACTCGTCGAACCGCAGCCACACCGTCTCGACGAAGCCCGAGCCGAGCGCGGCGATCGCTCCGCGGTGCGCGAACGGCAGAGCGGGGAGAACTCGATGGCCTGCTTCTGCAGCACGCCGAGCGGGACGGTGACGATCACGCGGTCGAAGGACAGCGATTCCCCGGTGCCGAGGCGCAGGCTCACGCCGGAGTCGTCGTAGGCGATGCGCATCACCGGCGACGCCTGGGTGACCTTCAGTCCCTTCAGCGCCTGTTCGACGATCTCTCCGACGTCACCGGTCGCGCCGGCCAGCGAGTCCTGCGCGAAGACGGGCGGAAACCAGCTGGACGCCTTCGAGACGTCGACGCCGGAGGTCGCCGAGAGCCAGGCCAGCGCCGCGGCGAGCGCGGGATCCGACGGATCGGCGCCGTCGTCCTTCAGCGCGTCCGCGATCGACAGATCGGTGGGGCTGCCGGCCGCCCGCTTCACGGCATCGGCGATCGGCGCACCGTCGACGGTCGGCTCCGCGCCGTTCTCGGACCACCCCGTCGCGGTGTCGAATTCGATGTCGTCCACCCCCAGCGCGGCGAGCCGGTCGCGCAGCGACACCGCATCGTCGGTCGCCGACAGCCAGGCCCCGAGCTGAACCGGAACCGGCCAGTCCTCGTCGGTGATCGACTGGATGCGTCCGCCGAGACGATCGCGCGCCTCGAAGATCGTCACGTCGCGGCCGGCGTCGGCGAGCGTCCTCGCGGCGACCGCTCCCGCCGCCCCCGCGCCGATCACGGCGATGCGCTCGCCCTCGCTCGCGGCCGAGGATGCTGCGACGGCGGCTCGCCGCCCGGAGTCGATGGCGCCGAGCACGGTGCCGGGACGTTCGGGGTCCATGGCCTCCCCGGCCAGGAAGACGCGGTCGCCGATCGGCTCGGCGAGGTCGGCGCGGTGCTGCGGCGTCGCCCCGGCCGGCAGGTAGCTCATCGCGCCGTGGGAGTACGGGTCGGTCGACCAGGTGCTGCGCTTCCAGTCCGCGGGCATCGGCACGCCGCCGGTCGGGATGGTCGGCCTCGCGGTGGGCGCGGGCGTCGTCGGCGTGGGCTCGGGCTCCGGCGTGCATGCGGCGAGAAGCACGGCGACGGCGCCGGTCCCGGCACCGACGAGAAGAGTGCGACGCGTGATCTCCATCGTGATGTCAGCCTATCCGCCTCGCGGTTCCGCCGGACTGCGTCACATGTAGGCGTCGATGCGCTCCGCCGCGGGGTCGACCGCGTCGCCCAGGGTCAGCTCGATCACGAACGCCCTCGTACTCACGAAGTCGGACGGGATCGCGATGTCGCAGTAGGTCGCGGCATCCAGGTCGAAGCCGATGTCGGTGCGGCGCAGCTCGAGACCCTGCCCGGATGCCAGCAGGCGGGCCGACACCGGCACTCGTGACGCATCAGCGGGGACGCGCAGCCGCGCGATGCCCGTGACCGGGCGGTTCACGACGGTCAGGAACACCCGCTCGTCGTCTCCGGTCAGCCATCCCATCCCTGTGGGATCGAGGTCGACGTGCCCGCCGTCGTAAACGGCCTCCGCGTTCGCGGCGACCCACGCGCCGAGCTGCTCGGCGATCTCGCCCTCGTACGGCGTCATCCGGCCATCGCCGTCCGGGCCGAAGTTGACCACGAGATTGCCGCCCATCGAGCGGCACCTCATGAGCAGGTCGATGAGGTCATCGGCGGTCTTCTGGTACTGGTCGCCGGTGTGCCTCATATACCCCCAGGCGTTCGGCCCGATCGTCATCACGCCGTCCCAGTCGTGGCCGTCGAGCATGGCATGATCAGCGGGCAGCTTGCGCTCCCAGCCCTGCTCGTAGTCGCCGAGCAGCCTGCCGTTCGAGTCGAAATGACGCGCCCCGTGCTCGTCGTTGCGGAACCGCGACCCGATGATGAGCCCCGGCCGGCGCGCGCGCAGCTCCTGCTCGAGGCGGTGCGTGAACTCGTACGACGCCACCCACGAGGCATCCCAGGTGCCGTCGAACCACAGACCGCGCGCGGCCGGGTAGCGCTCCAGCAGCTCGAGCAGCTGCGCCCGGGTGTAGTCCAGGAAGTCCTGCCAGCCGGCCCGGCCGGCGTCGTCCGCCGGCACCGAGGTCGTGTAACCGGGGTGATGCCAGTCGAGCACGGAGAAGTAGAGGAACACGTCGATGCCCTCGGCCGTGTACGCGTCGACCACCTCGCCGACGAGGTCGCGTCCGCACGGCGACTGCGCGACCGTGTAGTCGGAGTGCGCCGAGGGCCACAGGGCGAAGCCGTCATGATGCTTGGTCGTGAAGATCACGTACCGCGCGCCCATCCGCTTCGCCTGCCGCGCCCACTCCCCGGCGTCCAGTCCGGTCGGGTCGAACACCTCGTTCAGGCGGTCGTAGGTCCCTGCCCAGTCCTCGGGCGCGGACGGCCCGCGCCAGGCGCGGATCCACTCCGGCGCGGCGGCGCCCTCGCTCGCGCTGACCCCGTTCCACTCGTTCCCCGGGATCGAGTACAGCCCGAAGTGGATGAACTGGCCGAGGCCGTAGCGGCGGAAGCGCCGCATGCCCTCGTCGTCGCGGCGGGCGACGAGCGGTCCGTAGCGCACGTCGACGGGATCGTCAGCGGTGCGGCTGCGGGTGGTCCAGGGATTCGTGATGGCGGTCATGGTGCTCCGATCAGACGCGGCGGCCACCGGGCCTGCCGGGCTGGCCGTCCCATTCCACCACCGTGCGCAGGTCGAGTTCGACGTGGATGCCGTCGTCCGGCCAGTCCACGACGAGCCTGGTGCCGTCGACCTCGACCCGCGGATCCGCGCCGGCGTCGCCGCCCTCGCGCAGCAGCCGATGCAGCGCCACGTGCACGGTCTCGTCCGCGGCGCGCGCAGCCGTGAGGACCGGGATCGCCGAGTGCTCGCCCATCGCGTTGGACCCGCGATGGGCGACGGTGTCCGCGGCATCCCACCCGTGCAGGCCGGTGAGCACGGCGCGGTGCGCGCCGTTCGAGACCTCCGCCTGCAGCCCGTCTGCCGTGGCGCCCGGTGCCGTGGCGCCGGCCAGCGCGAAGGACCCCTCCCGGATCCGGTCGTGCGATGCCGGCGCCATCACCAGGTGCGCACGCACCTCGGTGCCGCGGTTCACGACGGATGCCGTGACGATGCAGGCTCCGACGAGCAGCTTCCCGTCGATCTGCGGATAGTGCACGGAGGCGCTCATCGGGCCGTCCGCGATCTGCCCGCGCAGCTTCACGCGCCGACTCGGCCTCCCGGCGTCGTCGAACAGCGAGACGTGTCCGTCGACGGCCTCCAGCCAGCCGTCGCCCACCTCCGGCGCGGTGTGGGTGGAGTAGGCGAACGACGCGTAGTGCGGATCGTCCGGGTCGGGGATGCCGTGCGGCTGCACCGCGAGCTCGGCATGATCCGAGCCGTGGTTCACCAGGATGACCGGAGCCTCGCCGCCGGCGGAGCTCAGCGTGATGCCGGCGTCCGCGAACGAGCGGGTGAACGCCGGCCGATCCGCCGGCGCGGCCTCCTCGGTCCACACCCGATGCCCCGCGTCGAGCGACAGCCCGAGGAATCCGATGCCGGCGAGATAGGGCGACCCGAAGCCGCTGTAGTCCTGCATGGCGGGCAGGTACTCGTCGTACCAGCCCAGGCCGAGCTGTCCGTCGGTGCCGACGCCGTGTCGCACGAAGCCGTCCAGCACCGACGTGGCGACCTCGCGGGTGTGCGCCGGCGACAGCGGGCTGACGCCCGAGATCTCCGCGCACCACAGCGGCGCGAGGGCCGCCGTGCGGTAGGTCAGCGAGCGGCCGAAGTGCAGCAGCGCCCCGTCGGATGCCACGAACGAGGGCAGCCCGTCGACGAAGGCGGCAAGACGCTCGAGGTGCCGCTGCCCCTCGAGGGTCTCCGTGCGGTCGGTCATCCGGTACCACGCCCAGAGGTAGGGATGGATGGCCCACGCGTTGTAGTAGTCGATCGCGTGCTCGGGGCCGTCGGTGTACCAGCCGTCGCCGAGGTACCAGCCCTCGACCCTGGCCACATTGCGCTCGCCGCGCAGCCCGGATGCGTCGCCGTCGACATGCCGGATGAACGCCTCGGCCATCGCCGGGAACAGCTGCCAGTTGTTCTGCCACACCTCGCGCTGCGCGTGGTGTCGCAGCCAGGCGAGCACCTGGCGCTGCTGCCGGGCATCCAGTCTCGTCCAGAACCGGTCGCCCGCGGTGTAGAGCCCGAACGCGAGGTTCGCCCCCTCCACGATCGAGTTGGTGATGCCGGTGAGCGGCGTGCGGCAGGTCACGCCCAGCGGCCAGCGCGACGGATGCGCAGGGTCCGTGCCGTCCACGATGGCCTGCGCGTAGAACTCCACCAGCGCGTCCGCGTCGGCGTCATCCGCCGCCGCGCCGGCGATGCGGGAGGACGCGAGCAGGAAGCTGCGGCCGATGGTCTCCATCGACTCGCGACGCACGCCGTCGCCGGTCACCCGGCCGGGGAGCACGACCCCGGCCGGGTCGCCCGCGCCGTGCTCGCGCACGGCGCGGAGCCACCGGTCGGCGGTCTCCGTCCAGAAGCTGCGGGCGGAAGGGCCGGCTGCGGGGTCGTGCTCGGAGGTCACTTGTCCAGCGCCTTCTCGTACTCCTTGCGGATCTTGTCTCCACCGGCCGAGCGCCAGGTCTTGATCGCTGCCTTGACGTCGTCGAGACTCTTGCGGCCCGCGATGAAGTCCTGCGCCGCGTCGCTGACCGGCTGCTTGATCGTGTTGCCCTTGGAGGCGTTGGTCGGGCTGAACAGCGTGGCCGTGGGGTCCTCGACGCCGATCGGGATCAGGTTCGAGTATGTGGCGTGGGTCTTGCGGATGATCTCCTCCTGACCCGGAAGGTACAGCACCGGGCTGGGCGCCGCGATGTACTTCCACGGAACCGTGGTGTCGCCGGCTGCGGCCGGCGTGGGAAGCGGGTTGCCCTTGTCGTCGAGCGTGTAGTCGGCACCCTCGACGCCGTAGTTGATCAGCAGGTACTCCTCGCTGCCGAACGGTGCTGCCAGCAGATTCGCGATGCCGAGCAGCTTCTTGATGGCGGCCTTGTCGTTCTTCTTGAACATCGTCGTCGCGAAGACGATGTTGTCCAGCCATGCGCTCGGCTTGCCGCCGTTCGCGGCGAACGGCAGGAACGGCGCCGAGTCCGGCACGGTGGGTCCGTAGCCGTCGGACTTGAAGAAGGCGGGCAGGCCGTCATAGATCTGCGCGACCTGGCCGTTGGTGAAGGCGTTCACCATCTGCGACTTCGTCCACGCGTCACTGCCCGGCACGATGTATCCGGCAGCCGCCGCCTTCTGCACGAACGAGATCGACTCGAGGTACTCGTCGGTCTCGAAGGAGTAGGTCAGCTTGCCGTCGTCGTCGCGCCACTGGTTCGGCACCCCGAACAATTGGTGGAACGTGCTCAGACCGAACGCCGTCGAGCCGAACGCCCAGCGGTTCGCCTTGGCGTTCGTGAGCTCCTTCATGACCGACAGGTACTCGTCGGCGTCCTTGATCTTCGAGGTGTCGGTGACACCGGCGGCGCTGAACTGCTTGGCGTTGTAGAAGCCGAGGCCTGCCGCGCCGCCGCGCGGGATCGGCAGGAAGTAGATCTTGCCGTCGCGCACCGTCTGCCGCCAGTACAGCTCCGGGATCGCGGCGAGGTTCGGGTAGTCCTTGATCGCATCGCCGGAGAGGAACGGAGTGAGGTCCTGACACTTGGCCTGCAGGAACCCGATGATGTCGGGGATCGAGGCTCCGTCGTTCAGCATCATGTCGGGGATGTCGTTTCCGGCGACGGTGGTGTTGAACTTCGTGGTGAAGTCATCGGCGGACACCGCCGTGATGTCGAGCTTGCCGCCCAGGCGCTTCTCGATCTCCTGCCAGGCCGGGTTCTTCTCACGCGCGTTCGGCGGCGGACCGAAGATGTTCGTGATCGCCGTGAACGTCTCGCCCTTCAGCGGCGGAGTCGTGACCGTGCGCACCGGGTTGGCCGGGTAGTTGAAGTACGCCGCAGGAACGCCCTCCGCGGTGCCGGCGAGGTCGGGGGTGAAGCCCTCCGCCTTGAGGAAGGTCGGCAGCTTGACCGAGTTGGAGTCCGAGACGACGAGCTCCTGCTTCGTGCCGCAGCCGGCGAGCGAGCCGACGGCAGCGACGCTCAGCAGCCCGAAGCCGGCGACTTTCAGGAACGTACGACGATCAGCAGCGATCTCGTTGATGGACATTGCAGGTCCTCTCTTGATGGGGGTGGGACGTGGGCCTTTCAGCCCTTGACGGCGCCGGTGAGGACGCCCTTGGTGAAGTACTTCTGCAGGAACGGGTAGACGAGCAGGATGGGCACCAGGCTGATGACCACCACGGCCATCTGGATGGCCTGCGTGGGCGCCGCGATCTCGCCCACCGCGCTCTGATCGAGCGACGAGCCGAGCAGCACGTACTGCCGCAGCACCATGGCCAGCGGCCACTTGTCGCTGTTGACGTAGAGCATCGCGTTGAAGAACGCGTTCCAGTACCCGACTGCGTAGAACAGGCCTACGACGGCGATCACCGCCTTCGACAGCGGCAGCATCACGTGCCAGAGGATCCGCAGATCGCCGGCGCCGTCGAGGCGGGCCGCCTCGACGAGCTCGGTGGGGATGCCCTTGAAGAACGACCGGACGATCACGAGGTTGAAGGCCGACAGTGCGGTGGGCAGGATCAGCGCGGCATAGGTGTTCAGCAGTCCCAGCTCCTTCACCACCAGGAAGGTCGGGATGATGCCCGGCGTGAAGAGCATGGTCAGCAGCGCCGTCATCAGGAAGAAGTTGCCGCCCATCACCCCCTTGCGGCTCAGCCCGTAGGCCATCATCACCGTGAGCGCGACCGACAGCGCGGTGCCCACGAGGGTGATGCCGATGCTGCGGATCAGCGCATCGGTGACGATGCCGCCGGAGAGGATCGTCTTGTACGCGTCGAGGGTCGGATGCTGCGGGAAGAGCACGAATCCGTTGTTGGCCGCGATCTCCTGCTGCGTCGACAGACTGGTGCCGATGACGGTGAGGAACGGATAGATCACCGCGATGCAGACGGCCAGAAGCACCAGTCCCTTGAGGCCCTGCATCGGAATGCTGGGCTTCTCCATCCAGACCGGGCGCCGGGCCTTCAGCCGACGCGCGCCCTTCGTTCCGAGCCGCATGACCGTGGTCGGCGCATTCATCTCAACGCTCACGGGAGTACACCCCATCCTGTCCGAACAGATGGGCGAGCTTGTTGGCGCCGAGCACCAGGAACAAGCCGACCACACCCTTCACGAGCCCGACGGCGGCCGCCGTGCCCCATTGGCCATCGACGATGCCGTGGTAGTAGACGTAGGTGTCGAGCACCTCACCGGCCTGGGCGCCGACGTTGTTGCGCTGCAGAATGATCTGCTCGAAGCCGACGGAGAGTGCCGAACCGAGATTCAGGATCAGCAGCAGCACGATGATCGGCATCATTCCGGGGATCGTGACGGCCCAGGTCCGTCGCCAGGGGCCGGCCCCGTCGATGGCGGCTGCCTCGTAGAGATCGTTGTCGATGCTCGCCAGCGCCGCGAGGAACATGATCGTGCCCCAGCCCGCGTCCTTCCAGATCGTCTGCACTGTGACCAGCAGCGGGAAGGTGTCGGGGTTGGTCATCGGGCTGATGCTCGGCAGACCGAGCGACTCGAACAGGTTCGGGATCACACCGGTGGGCCCCAGAAGCTGGGTGAAGATGGAGATGATGATGACCCAGCCCAGGAAGTGCGGCAGGTAGATCACGCTCTGCACGAACTTCTTCAGCCCGGGGGACATGATGCTGTTCAGCAGGAGCGCCAGCATGATCGGCACCGGGAAGAACAGGATCAGCTGCATGAGCGTGATCACCAGCGTGTTGCGCAGCGCGAACCAGAACGCCTGATCCGAGAACGCCGCCGCGAAGTTGTCGAGCCCGACCCAGACGCTGTCGATGAAGCCCAGGTAGGGCTGGTAGTCCTCGAAGGCGATGATGTTGCCCGGGATCGGCAGCCAGTGGAACACGACGAAATACAGGAAGCCGGGCAGGATCAGCAGGAGCATCATCCGGTCGCGACGGAACCGCGCGCCGAACGACAGCTTCCGCGCGCCGTGCCGGTCGGTCCGTCGGCGCCTTCCTGGCATGTTTGCGCGGCGGCTCGGGCTCGACCGCTTGGGGCCTGCTCGCGACGGGTGCTGATGTCACCGCATCCTCCGAACGTCTTTGGTGACGGATGGTCGATCGCTAGTAAGCGATTTCTACAGAAGGTAACCCATCGCTCTCCAAGCTGTCAACGAGAGATCCGATGTGTTGCGTCATTACCGAGAATTTCGCGCTCACGGCTGGCGCGCCGATGCAGTACCGTGATAGTAATCGCTTACTGACTTTCGATTCGACGGAGAGCACGAATGAGCTGGCACCCCCGCGTAGCCTTCGCTATGGACGTGGACGCGCACACCGCCGCCTTCCCGCCCGCGGTCCTCGCCGCACTGCGCGCGAGCGCCGACATCGTCGACCCCGCACCGCTGTCGGAGCTGGACTCCCCGCACGCGCTGCGGGTGCTCGCCGAGACCGAGGTCCTCATCACGGGGTGGGGCACGCCTCGGGTCGACACGACCATCCTCGAGAAGGCTCCGGCGCTGCGGGCGATCGTGCACGCCGCCGGCACCGTGCGCCTGTTCCTCGACCCGGCGGTCTTCGCCCGCGGCATCCGGGTGAGCAGCTGCGCGAGCGCCAACGCGATCCCCGTGGCGGAGTTCGCTCTCGCCAGCACGGTCTTCGGGCTCAAGCGCGCGAGCCGCTTCGCGGCCCAGCTGCGCGAGACGAAGGGCATCCGCGACGCGCGCAGCATGCCGCCGATCGGCACGTACCGGGTCGTGGTCGGCGTGGTCGGCGCCTCCCGCGTGGGCCGCGAGATGCTCAGGATGCTGCGCACCATCGACGCCGACGTGCTGTTGTACGACCCGTTCATCTCCGCCGTCCAGGCCGCCGAACTGGGTGGGGAGCTGGTCGACCTCGCGGATCTCTGCCGGCGTAGCGACGCCGTGACCGTGCACGCGCCGCTGACCGACGAGACCGTCGGAATGATCGGCGCCGCCGAGCTCGGGCTGATGCGGGACGGCACGGTCATCGTGAACACCGCCCGCGGCGCCCTGATCGACACGCAGGCGCTCACGCCCGAGCTCGTGTCCGGCCGTCTCGACGCCTACCTCGATGTGGTTCACCCCGAACCGCTGCCCGCCGACTCGCCGCTCTACCGCCTGCCCAACGTCGTCATCACCCCGCACATCGCGGGCGCCCTCGGCAACGAGATCGCGCGCCTCGGCGAACTCGCCGTCGCCGAGGTCGGCCGATTCGCGGCGGATGGTACGTTCGACCATGAAGTGCGCCCGGCGGACTTCGCGATCATGGCATAGCCGCCGAGGGGGATCGTGTCTTCGACTTCTGACCACGCGTCGCGCCCGGCGCTGCGGCGAGCGGCGACGATCAGCGACGTCGCCGAGCTCGCATCCGTCTCGACCGCGACGGTGTCGCGCGTGCTGAACGCCAACTACCCCGTCGCGGCGGGCACGCGCGACCGCGTGCTGCGGGCCGTCGCCAAACTCGGCTACGCCGCGAACGCGAACGCGAGAGCACTCGCCCGCTCGGACACCCGCACGATCGGCATCATCGTGCCCGAGCTCGTCGATCCGTTCTTCGGGTACATGGTCCGCGGGCTCGAGCAGGCCGCCCAGGCGTCCGGCCGGCTCGCGATCATCGCGACCACCGGTTCCCGCGCAGGACACGAGATGACGCTGATCGATCTCATGCGCGAGCGCCGTGTCGACGCCGTCATCCTCGTCAGCGGCACCCACGTCGACCTGCCGTACCAGCGTCAGCTGGTGCAGCGCGCCGAGGCCCTGGAGGCCATGGGCAGCCGGCTGGTGCTGTGCGCGCACCCGGCGCTGACGATCCCCTCGGTCACCCGATCGGTCGCGTACGACAACGAGGGCGGGGCGTTCGCCGTCACCGAGCACCTGATCGCGAACGGGCATCGGCGCATCGCGTTCATCGGCGGCGAGCGCGAGATCCCGTCGATCTCGCGTCGCCTGGACGGCTACCTGCGTGCCCTCGGCTCACGCGGGATCGAGATCGATGAGACGATCATCCGCACCGAGGGGTTCGGCCGCGCCGCAGGGCGGGCCTCGACACAGGCGCTGCTCGAGAAGGCACCGGATGCGACGGCGATCTTCGCGGTGAACGACACGATCGCGGCGGGAGTCTACGACGCGCTGCGCGATGCCGGGGTGAGCATCCCGCAGGACATGTCCGTGGTCGCCTACGACGACACTCCGCTGGCGGTGGATCTGTCTCCCAAGCTCACGACGGTGCACGTGCCGCTCGAGCAGATGGGTCGCGAGGCGCTGCGCGCCGCGCTGTCAGAGCACGACGCCTTCGCCCGCACCCCGGAGGACGACCTCATCCTGGGCACCTACCTCGTGCACCGGGAGTCGGTCGCCCCGCCTCGCGCCCGTTGATCCACGCCCGCCGATCCATGCCCGCTGATCCATGGCCGCGAGGGTTTCCCGCGGGTGGGAGCGGAGATCAGGACTGCGGTGCGGCGATCAGCGCGCGCCGCCCGCGGGGAGGCAGTGCGTGCGGATGCCGGCGCCGATGCCATCCCCAGCCAGGCCTCGCGGCTTCCCCGCGCGAGCCGGACGGCGGCCAGCGCGCACACCGCGAGCAGCAGCACATCCGCGATCAGAGTGCCGATCATCGTACCGAGCACGGCGTTGACCGCCGCTCCCACGATGACGATCACGATCGTCCAGATGGGCATTATCCGCGCCCTGATCAGACCGGCGATCACGAGCAGGATGCCGATCTGCCCGAGCATCTCGAGCACCGTCCCCACGGTGCCCACGATGCCGGAGATGTCGCTGGACATGAGTGAGGTGGCCGTCGCGAAAGCGGCGTCCCGATCCGGCAGCTGGGCCAGTTCGGCCAGGGTGAAGCCGTTCGCGTTCGAGAAGCTGAATCCGACGATCCCCAGGACCGCCAGGACCGCACCCCACGTGCCCAGCGCACCGCCGCGGCTGCGCAGTGCGTGTGCAGCGCCGGCCACGGACGCCAGCACGATCGTGAAGCCGATCGTCTCCAGCAGCGCCTCAGCGACGATCAGCCCCGGCCTGGCGGCCATCGCATCGAAGTCGGCCCGCATCGATTCCCCCGGCGCCGTGAGGTTGATGGCGACCGACAGCACGAGCAGCACCGGTCCGAGCAGCAGACCGGTGACGACGATCACTCGTCGCGCCGCATCCGTTCGTGTCCAGTTCATGGTTTCCTCCTGAGGTCCGGGATCGGAATCGCATCAGAGTATGCGCGCCGCAGCGCCGCGCGCCTCCGCCGGCGGGCCGGCGAGCATCCCTCGAACGACCAGGCCTTTCTCTGTCGCAAGACGGATGCGCGCCCGACGGCACCGCACTACCGTGGTGGCATGCCGGACCAGCAGCAGCGGTGGTGGCGGGAGCACTGGCGCCACGTGGTCTTCGACGCCGCGCCGCCGATCGTGCTGGCCGGGCTCGGCATGCTCGACGCCTACACCGGCATGTTCACCGAGCCGATCGGCACCGCCCCCGCCATCACGGCGCTGATCCCGGGTACCATCGCCTGCCTCGCGCTGCTGCTGCGGCGGTATCACCCGCTCCTCACGCTGGTGATCGTGCTCGTGGTGCTCATCGTGCCGGCGCTGATCCTGCCCACGAGCCTGACCTACTGGGACGAGTTCATGGTGTGGGTGGTCGCGCTGTACTCCTGCGGCCGGCACGTGGCCCGCCCGCTCGCGTACACGGCTCTCGTCATGAGCGCCGCCGGGATGGCCGTGCTGCCGCTCGTGTTCCCCGCCATGCGCGACCCGGGCGGGATCCTGTTCAACTCCGCGCTGCTGATCGCGGGCTTCGCGATCGGAGTGCTGGCGCGCAGCGGTGCCGGCTATCGGGACCGTCTCGTGCGCACGGCCGCTGAGCAGGCCGTCGCCGAGGAGCGCGCGAGTCAGCAGGAGCGGGCCCGCATCGCGCGGGAGCTGCACGACGTCATCTCGCACACGATCACGGTGATCGTGATGCAGGCCGGAGGCGCTCGCCTGGCATCGACGCACGATCCGGATGCCGCCGTCGCAGCGCTCGCGCGCATCGAGACCCTCGGTCAGGACTCGCTGCGCGAGCTGCGCACGATGCTGACCGTGCTCGGCGACGTGGCGGCGGGTGACCCGGAACTGACCCCGCAGCCCACGCTGGCCGACATCCCTGCGCTCTGCGACCGGATGCGGGAGCTCGGCCTGCCCGTGCGCCTGCGGCTCGCCGACGACCTTCCGCCGATCGCTGCGAGCGCCCAGCTGGCGTGCTACCGCGTCGTACAGGAGGGGCTGACGAACGCCCTGAAGCACTCCGGGCAGACCGAGACCGATGTGTCGATCGCCCGAGAGCGCCACGACACGGTGCGCGTCGAGGTGGCCAACGGCAGCGGCGATGCCCCGACGGCGCTGCACGGCAGTGGCAGAGGGCTCATCGGACTGCGCGAGCGGGTCGCCGCGCTGCGCGGCACGCTGGAGGCCGGGCCGCGACCGGACGGCGGATTCGTCGTCACCGCCGTACTGCCCCTTGCGGAGGAGATGTCATGATCTCCGTGGCGATCGTCGACGATCAGCCGCTGATCCGCGCCGGACTGCGGATGATCGTCGATTCGCAGCCGGACCTCGTCCTCGCCGGGGAAGGCGGGGACGGCGCCGAGGCCGTCGAGCTCGCCCGCGCCCACCGTCCCGAGGTGATGCTGCTGGATGTGCGGATGCCCGGAACGGACGGGATAGCGGCCGTTCCCGGCATCCTCGCCGCGAGCGGGGCGACGCGGGTGCTCATGCTGACGACGTTCGACCTCGACGAGTACGTGTACGGCGCGCTGCGCGCGGGGGCCGCCGGGTTCCTTCTCAAAGACGCAGGCCCGGAGCAGATCCTCGCCGCGATCCACGCGATCGCCGCGGGCGACGTGCTTCTCGCGCCGACGCTGACGCGGCGCCTCGTCGAGCAGTACGTGGCACGGCCGCCACGGGCATCGGCCGACGGCCCGCTCACCCCCTCACCGACCGGGAGCGAGAGGTGCTGGTCGCGATCTCCGACGGCCTGAGCAACGTCGAGATCGGCCACCGTCTGCACGTCTCGGAGGGCACCGTCAAGACGCACGTCAGCAGCATCCTCGCCAAGCTCGGGCTGCGCGATCGCGTTCAGGCCGTCATCGCGGCGTACGAGTCCGGGCTGGTCGTGCCGGGCGGCTGACTGGCGGCAGGAGGCTCCGGTCGGCTCCCGGAGAGACCACGTCCCGTCGCACTTCTCGTCGTCTCGACGAGGTCGTCGACGACAGAGAGTGCGACGGGAGCGGATCTTCACAGGTTCGCGTCGGCGTAGACGCGCAGGGCGTCGCGGACGAACGCGGCGCCTTCTGCGCCGCCGTAGTTCGCGCCGAAGCGCGGGTCGGCGACGTACATCTCGCCGAGACCGATCACGTATCCCTTGACGTCTGGGTCGGGTCCCTGAGCCTGTCGAAGGGCGGCCGGGGTGCCGGGCACCGAGGTCAGCCACTCGACGTGACGGCGGGCAAGCGCCTGCGCCTCGTCGGATGCCGGGTCGGCGCCGCTCTCGGCGGCGGCGATCCAGTCACGTCCGAGGTCCGAGACGCGCTGCTTCCAGGCATCCTGCTCGGCCGCAGTCATGCCGCGCCACCAGCGGTCGGAGTCGGCGTACGCCTTCTCGCCCCAGCGCTCTTCGACCTCTTCCTTGTACTGCGTGTGATCGAACCCGTCGAACATGTTCTCAGCCATGAGGGTTCCTCCTTCTCTCAATGCGGTGATGGTGTCTTCGACAGAGGTGATCTGCCGCGCGAGCCGGTCCTGCTCCTGCCTCAGCAGTGCGAGGTGCGTCTTGAGGGCGGATGCCTCGGCCTGGCGCTTCGACAGGCTCAGCGACCCATCGATGTTCAGCACATCGGCCACCTGCGGCAGCCCGAGTCCGAGCTCGCGCAGCAGCAGGATGCGCTGCAGCCGCACCAGGGCGGCCTCGTCGTAGTGGCGATAGCCGTTGGATGCGATGCGCGTGGGCGTCAGCAGGCCGATGTCGTCGTAGTGCCGCAGCGTTCTGCTGGTGGTGCCCGCGAGCCGGGCGATCTCCTGGATCGACCAGTCCATGGCGTCCTCCTTCCGTCGATGTCTCCACGGTAGAAGTTGACGTTGCGTCAATGTCAAGCGGTCAGTGGATGAGCGCCTTGGCGAGGATGATGACGACGCCGAACGCCGCCGTGGTCAGCGCTCCGAGCAGCCGGATGGGCCACGGCGCGCCGCGCCGCCGGAACGCGAGGTAGCCGAGCACGGCCAGCACCGCGACGCAGGTCCACAGCGCCAGCCAGATCGTGACCCTGTCGTCGATCAGGCGCCCGGCGCCCAGCAGCAGGATCAGCAGCGGGATGAACGACGACAGCAGCAGACCGAGCGACCGTCGCAGCGCGTGCCGGAACGACTCCCCCAGGCCCACGATGCGGTCGTGGTCCAGGCCGTGCCCCGCGACGGTCCCCGCGTAGAGGTGCGCCAGCCAGAACACGACGACGGTGACCAGCACGGTCGCGAAGACCTGCAGCGAGGTGGAGCCGTGAGCTCCCGAGACGGCGATCATCCCGGCCACGAGGATCACGCCGTAGACGGCCTCTTCCGTGGCGAAGCTGGCACGCAGCAGCCGCGCCGCAGGGGATTCCGGAGTCGGTCCTGGCACGCACCCAAGAATACGAGCCGAACCCGGGTTACGGTCATAGGGTGACCGCATCCGAGAGCCCTCTCCCGACGCATCCGCTCGCCCTCGCGAATGTGATCGCGCCGCCGGCGACCGTCGACGGTTTCGTCGCCGAATTCCTGCTCAACCTCGCGCAGGACCGCAGCGTCGCACTCCAGGACTCCACGACCGCTGACCGCTATCTCGCCCTGGTGCGCACGGTGCGCGGCCACCTCGCCGCGCGCAGGCTCGAGACGGAGCGCACGGCGAGGCCGGGGAAGACGATCTGCTATCTCTCCGCCGAGTACCTGCTGGGCCGGCAGCTCGACAACAGCCTGCTCGCGACCGGCCTCGCGGATGTCGCGGCCGAGGCGCTCGCCGCCTGCGGCGTCGACCTCGACGAACTGCGCGCACACGAGATCGAGCCGGGCCTCGGCAACGGCGGCCTGGGCCGGCTGGCCGCCTGCTTCGTCGACTCGATGGCCACACTCGGCGTGCCGAGCGTCGGCTACGGCATCCGCTACGAGTACGGCATCTTCCGGCAGACCTTCGAGGACGGGCAGCAGGTCGAGCATCCGGATGCCTGGATGCGCGGCGGCTCGCCCTGGGAGTTCCCCCGCCCGGAGCGGGCGCGCACGATCCGGTTCGGCGACTCCGAGACCGGCTGGGCGGTGCGCGCGGTGCCGTACGACTTCGTCGTGCCCGGATACCGCAGCGGCGCCGGCATCCTGCGGCTGTGGAGCGCGGAGGCGCTCGAGCCGCTCGACCTGCCCGCCTTCAACGCCGGCGACTACGAGCGCGCGGTGCGCGCGAAGACGTTCGCCGAGAACATCTCGAAGGTGCTCTACCCCGACGACTCCACGCCGCAGGGCACGGAGCTCCGGCTGCAGCAGCAGTACTTCTTCGCGGCGGCGTCGGTGGGCGATGTCGTGGACGACCTGCTCACCGGCGGAGGCACCCTCGAAGATCTGCCCGACCGGGCGATCTTCCAGCTCAACGACACCCATCCCGTGATCGCCGTGCCCGAGCTGATGCGGCTGCTCGTCGACGAGCACGGCACGGACTGGGACGACGCATGGGCGATCGCGCAGCGCTGCTTCGCCTACACCTGCCACACCCTGCTTCCCGAGGCGCTCGAGGTGTGGCCCGTCGACCTGCTGGGACGGCTGCTGCCCCGGCACCTCGAGATCGTCTACCGGATCAACGAGGAGTTCCTGGCCGCCGTGCGCGAGCACCTCGGCGAGGAGCGCGTCGCCGCGATGTCGATCATCGCGGAGGGGCCGGTGCGATCGGTGCGCATGGCGCATCTCGCCACCGTCGCCGGGGCCAAGGTCAACGGCGTCGCCGAGCTGCACTCGCAGCTGCTGCGCGAGAGCGTGCTGCCCGACTTCGCGGAGTTCTTCCCGCGGAAGTTCACGAACGTCACCAACGGCGTGACGCCGCGCCGGTTCCTGCGGCTGGCGAATCCCGCCCTGTCGGCGCTGATCACCGAGGCGATCGGCGACGACTGGGTCACCGACCTGGAGCGACTGCGCGAACTCGAGCCGTTCGCCGAGGATGCCGACTTCCGCACCGCGTTCGCGCAGGTGAAGGCCGGGAACAAGCGGAGCGTCGACGCCGTGCTGCGGGCGCGCGACGGCGCCGGCGTCGACGAGGACCATCTGCTCGACGTGATGGTCAAGCGGCTGCACGAGTACAAGAGACAGCTCCTGAAGGTGCTGCACCTCGTGGACGCCTACGAGGGCGTGCTGTCGGGCCGCGTCGCGGCATCCGCTCTGCAGCCGCGCACTGTGCTGTTCGGCGCGAAGGCGGCGCCGGGATATGCGATGGCGAAGCGCATCATCCACCTGATCAATGCGGTCGCCGCAGCGGTGAACGCGGACGAGCGGCTCGAGGGTCGGCTGCGCGTGCTGTTCCCCGCGAACTACGACGTCACGCTGGCCGAGAGCGTGATCCCCGCCGCCGACCTGTCCGAGCAGATCTCGCAGGCCGGCAAGGAGGCCTCCGGCACCGGCAACATGAAGCTCGCGCTGAACGGCGCGCTGACGATCGGCACCGACGACGGCGCGAACGTCGAGATCCGCGAACGTGTCGGCGACGAGAACTTCTTCCTGTTCGGCCTGACCGAGCCCGAGGTGGCGGCGCTCGCGCCCGTCTACCGGCCGGGCGAGGCCGTGGATGCCGGGGCGCAGCGCGCCCTCGACCTCATCTCCTCCGGGGTGTTCTCGGGCGGCGACCGAGCCGCCTTCGAGCCGATCGTGTCGAACCTGCTCACCGAGGACCGGTACATGGTGCTCGCCGACTACCGCGCCTACGCCGATGCGCAGGACCGCGTGGAGGCCGCATACGCGGACCAGGACGCCTGGACGCGCTCCGCCATCCTGAACGTCGCGCGCAGCGGCTTCTTCTCCTCCGACCGCGCCATTCGCGACTACCAGGAGCGCATCTGGGCCTGAGGCCGTTCGGTCCTTGAGCGAGCGAAGCGAGACGAAACGCTCCAAGGTCCGCTGAAGGCGTTTCGTCTCGGTCGCTGCGCTCCCTCGCTCAACGACCGGAAGGGGGACTTGACAAAGTCGAGATATATCGTGTTATCCTCGTATCACGCGATATATCTCGATATCGCCGCTCACATCAGGAGAAACTCACATGACCGAGAAGTGGCTCATCGCCCCGGGCGAGGAACGCGTCATCGACATCGCCTCGGCGTCCCGTCTCAAGGTCGGCCTCGTCGGCGGCCAAGTCGACATCGTCGCGCACGACGAACCGGGCATCCGCATCGAAGTGCACGGCGTCACCATCAAGGACCTCCGGATCGAATCCGACGGAACCCAGGTCGAGATCGACCACCCGCAGCTGGGCTGGGACAACTTCCTCGAGGTGTTCCGCAACTTCGGCGCGGGAGGCCCCAAGGCCGAGATCAGCGTCGCAGTCCCCCGCGCCATCGCCCTGAACCTGGGCGTCGTCAGCGCAGGAGCGCTGGTCTCGGGCATCCAGAACGATGCCCGCCTGAACACCGTGTCGGGCGACATCATCGTCGACACGCTCGCCGGCGACCTGACCGTCAACTCGGTCTCGGGCGACGTGCAGATCCGCAGCCTCACCGGCACCCTCAACGCCAACAGCGTCTCGGGCGACGTCGCCGTCACCGGCAGCGTGCGCAAGGCGACCATCGACACCGTCTCCGGTGCGGTGCTGGTCGACGCGTCGGGCAACGTCAACACCATCAACCTCAACACCGTGTCGGGCGCCACGACGATCCGCCTCGACGAGACCCTGCCCGCCAACTACGTGCTGCGCTCGATGAGCGGACGCATGACCGTCGACGGCGTGCAGCGCTCGCAGAGCGGTCCGAGCAACTTCACCGGATCCACCGGAGAGCTCGCCGGCAGCTTCGTCGACGTGCGGGCCAACACCGTCTCGGGCGGCATCACCGTGCTGCGCAAGCCGCTGACGACCGTCGCCGACGACCCGGAATGGGAGGAGGGGGCATGAGTCCCGCAGTCTTCTCACACGGCGACCTGCGACTGTACCTGCTGTCGCTGCTCGCCGAGTCGCCGCAGCACGGCTACGGCATCATCCAGGCCCTCACCGACCGCACCGGCGGCACGTACACACCCAGCGCCGGCACGATCTACCCCCGTCTCGCCAAGCTCGAGGAGGAGGGCCTGGTCAGCAAGACGGTCGACGGCCGCACCACGATCTACGCCATCACGGATGCCGGCCGTGCAGAGCTCGCCGCGCGCGAGGAGGATCTCGCCGGCATCGAGGACGGCCTCGCCGACTCGGTGCGCCTGATCGCGAACGAGGTGCGACAGAGCGTGCAGGAGGCGATGAAGAGCCTGCGGGCCGACCTCGCCGCCGCCGCGCAGGACGAGCGCCGAACGGCGAAGTCCGAGCCGGACCGGTCGGCCGGGTACGACGATGAGCGGGTGATCGCGCGCGAGAACCTGCAGCGTGCGGATGCCTCGATCAATGCCTTCCGCGCCCGGGTGCGCAGCGACCTGCGCACGCACGTCGCCCGCGGCGGCGCACTGCCGACGACGGTCGTCACCGACCTCGAATCGGCCATGGATGCCGCGGCGAGGGCCGTGACGAACGCGCTCTCCACCGGTCGTTGAGCGAGCGACGAAGGTGGTCGTCGAGCGGAGCGACGAAGGAGCGAAGACGAAACGCTCTCAGGCCAACTGAAAGCGTTTCGTCTCGGTCGCAGGCTCCCTCGCTCAACGACCGGTGAGGGTCACTCCTCGGGCCAGAGGTCCTTGTTCTCCTTGCCGGACTCCTCCTCCTGAGGGATCACGAGGATGTTCCGGTGCTGGCGGTGCGCGAGGCGCGCGGCCACCGAACCGGTGAAGAACTCTCGGACCGATTCGCCGAACCCGCGCCTGCGGGTTCCGATCACGATCAGCTGAGCGTCGAGCTTGTCGGCGAGCTGCTTGATGGCCAGCGCCGGGTCGCCGACGAGCTGCCGTGCGGCCCAGGTGATGCCGGCATCCTTCAGCGCGGCATCCGCGACCTTCTGCACCTCCTCGAACTCGGCGGCGCCGAGGTCGACGTTCAGATCGATGGGGGCGGAGTGCACGTAGCCGTCGGGGTCCTCGTAGGTGACGAACCTGCTGACGTCGACGTGCACCACGGCGAGCGGTGATCCGAGCAGCTTCGCGTACCGGACGGCTTCGTCCAGCACATGCCCCGGCTGCCCGGGCTGCAGACCGACGATGACCGCCTTCTGCAGCGCGTCGTTCGGGACGCTTTCGCCCTGTGGGGTGGAGGTGGGTTCTGTCATGGCGATCTCTCCCTTCACCGGTGTCGCGCACCGGGCTGGTGCCCTGGCGTGCGTGCTATCCTGAATGCTACTCTTACCGGCCTCGAGCCGGTGCCGTGGATAAGACATCGGGCCCCGCACAGCCCGTTGCTGAACTCGTAAGGGGGTCTCGCGCATGGGCCGTGGCCGTCAGAAGGCGAAACACACGAAGATCGCTCGCGAACTCAAGGCATACAGTCCTGAGGTCAACTACTCCGCACTGGAGCGTGAACTCGGACATCCCAGTTCCGACGAAGACCAGTACGTCGACAAGTGGGCCGACGAGTACGCCGACGAAGACGAGGACGAGCTCGAGAAAGCCTGAGCTCTCCGCTCTTCGTCACGACTGCAGCCCCGGCTGGACAGGATGCTGTCCCTCCGGGGCTTCATCGTGCGCCGAGGTCGATCAGGCCCCGGGCGCTCCGGTGCTGCCCCTGATCACGAGTTCGGTGCCGATGAGCACCTGATCGACCGGGTCTCCACCGTCCAGTTCGGTGAGCAGTGCGTCGACGGCGCGCTGCCCGACCTGTTCGAAGGGCTGCCGGACGGTCGTCAGCGGCGGCCACACGTATGCCGCATCCGGAACGTCGTCGAAGCCGGCGACGCTGACGCGGCCCGGCAGGGCGATGCCGGCCTCATGGAACGCACGCATGGCGCCGATCGCCATCTCGTCGTTCGCCGCGAACACGGCCGTCACAGCCGGGTCGCGCCGGAGGACGCAGCCGGCCTCGTAGCCGGAACGCGCGGACCAGTCGCCGACCTGCGGGTCCGCCGGCGCTCGCCCCTGTGCCGAGAGCGTCGATCGCCACGCCTCCCTGCGGCGCTCGGCGGCATATGACTCCGGCGGACCGGCGATGTGGTGCACAGTCTCATGTCCGAGCCCCAGCAGGTGCTCGGTGATCTGTCTCGCACCCTGCGCCTGGTCGATGTCGACGAAGGGATGCTCGTACCGCTTGTTCGAGTCGATCACGACGATCGGCATTCCGGCGGGGATGTCGATCTCTGAGCCGTCCAGCTCGTGCGCCTCGATGAGGATGATGATGCCGTCGACCGCGTGCTCCGCCAGCCGGCTGAACGCCCCTCGCACCGTGGACTGGTTGGTGCGATCCACCGGGATGAGGGTCAGCGAGTAGCCGGCCTGCGCCGCGCGGACCGCGATCGCGTCGAGGGTGCGGTGGTTGCCGTAGGTGGCGAGCGTGAACACGATGACCCCGAGGGTGCGGAAGCGGCCGGAGCGCAGCGCTCGGGCCGCGGAGTTCGGCCGGTAGCCGAGGCTCGCCATCGCAGCGGTGACCTTCTCGCGAGTGGCGGCGCCGACGTAGCCGCGACCGTTCACCACACGCGACACGGTCTGTCCGGAGACTCCTGCCTCACGCGCGACGTCCTCCAGCGAGGGCCCGCGACGAGGATGCGAGGAGTGGGATGCCACGGCAGCCACCTTTCAATGTGTTGACGTTGACACACTAGCGGAGCATCGCATATGTTGACGTTGACACATTCCGGAGAGCCCTCCGGTACCGCGCTGAAGAGGAAGTCAATGACGACGATGTCCGCACCGCCGCAGTTCGCGCACCGGCGCGACCGGCGCGACTGGCGAGGGTGGGCCTTCGTCGCGCCCTTCATGGTCGTGTTCGCCCTGGTCTTCCTCGCTCCCCTGGCCTATGCCCTCTATCTGAGCCTGTTCCGCCAGCAGCTCGTCGGCGGCAACGCCTTCGTGGGACTGGACAACTACGTGGCGGCGCTCACCGACCCGCAGTTCTGGGAGGCGTTCGGCCGGGTGCTGCTGTTCCTGGTCGTCCAGGTGCCGATCATGCTGGCGCTCGCCCTCGGCGCGGCGCTGGCGATCGACAGCGGACGACTGCGCGGAGCACCCTTCTTCCGCATCCTGGTGTTCCTGCCCTACGCCGTGCCGGCCGTCGTCGCGGTGCTCATGTGGGGGTACATCTACGGCGACCAGTTCGGCCTCACCGCGAACATCAACGAAGTGCTCGGCTTCGAGCTGATCACCCCGTTCGCCCGGGAATGGATGCTGGTCTCGATCGGCAACATCGTCACCTGGGAGTTCGTCGGCTACAACATGCTGATCTTCTACTCCTCGCTGAAGACGATCCCCTCCGAGCTCTACGAGGCCGCCGCGATCGACGGCGCCGGCCAGTGGCGGATCGTCAGCGCGATCAAGATCCCCGCCATCCGCGGCGCCCTGGTGATCGCGACGATCTTCTCGATCATCGGCAGCTTCCAGCTGTTCAACGAGCCCAACATCCTGCGGCCGCTCGCCCCGAACGTGATCACGACCTTCTACACGCCGAACATGTACGCGTACACCCTGTCCTTCGCCGGCCAGCAGTTCAACTACGCCGCCACGATCGCCATCATCATGGGCGCGATCACGGCGATCATCGCCTACGTCGTGCAGCTGCGCGGCTCGCGGGCGGAGGTGCGCTGATGGCCATCGCGACCTCGACCAGCCCCCGCCGCTCGAAGACCCTGCTGATCGTCATGGTCGTCTACGCGATCTACACGATCGTGCCGCTGGCCTGGCTGCTGTTCAGCTCGACGAAGACCCAGGCGGGGCTGTTCAGCTCGTTCGGCCTCTGGTTCGCCGGCGACAACGCCTTCTGGGACAACCTGGTGCAGACCCTCACCTACCGCGACGGCATCTTCGTGCGCTGGCTGGGCAACACTCTGCTCTACGTCGTGCTCGGCGCCGGCGGCGCGACCCTGCTCGCCACGCTCGCCGGCTACGGCCTGGCGAAGTACCGGTTTCCCGGCCGTCGCGCCGTGTTCGCGATCGTGCTCGGCGCCGTCGCGGTTCCCGGCACCGCGCTCGCCGTCCCCACCTTCCTGCTGTTCAGCGAGATGGGGCTGACGAACACCCCCTGGGCGGTCATCATCCCCTCGCTGATCAGTCCGTTCGGCCTCTATCTGATCTGGACGTTCGCGTCGGATGCCGTCCCCGCCGAGCTCCTCGAGGCGGCGCGCATCGACGGCGCCGGCGAGTTCCGCACCTTCTTCACGATCTCGCTGCGCCTGCTGGTGCCGGGCATCGTGACGGTCGTGCTGTTCACGGTCGTCGCCACCTGGAACAACTACTTCCTGCCCCTGATCATGCTCTCCGAGCCCGACTGGTACCCACTCACCGTGGGACTGACCCAGTGGAGCGCACAGGCGATCGGCGCAGGCTCGCAGCCCATCTACAACCTCGTGATCATGGGGTCGCTCCTCACGATCATCCCCATCGTCGTCGCGTTCCTGCTGCTGCAGCGGTTCTGGCAGTCCGGCCTCGCCGCAGGCAGCGTCAAGCAGTGACGCGCAACACCGTCGCCCGCCCGGGCGACCCGACCGAAGGAAACACAGCAATGACGCACCTCACCTCCCGCGCTCGGCGCATCGGCGCCGTCGCCGCGGTCGGCACCGTGGCCGCCCTCGTGCTCGCCGGCTGCGGTGGCGGAGCCGACACCGGCGGCGACAGCCCGGCGGCATCCGGCTCGCTCGACTCGATCAAGGCAGCCCTCGAGAAGGGCGGCGAGATCACCTACTGGTCGTGGACCCCGTCTGCCGAGGCCCAGGTCGCCGCCTTCGAGAAGGCCTACCCGAACGTCAAGGTCAAGCTCGCCAACGTCGGCACCGGCAACGACGAGTACACCAAGCTGCAGAACGCGATCAAGGCGGGTTCCGGTGCACCGGACGTCGTGCAGGTCGAGTACTACGCCTTCCCGCAGTTCACGCTGACCGACTCGCTCGCCGACCTGTCGGTGTACGGCTTCGGCGACCTGGAGGAGGACTACACGGCATCCACCTGGAACTCCGTCACCAGCGGCGACAAGGTCTTCGGTCTGCCGCAGGACTCGGGTCCGATGGCACTGTTCTACAACAAGAACGTCTTCGATGCCGCCGGCGTCGAGATCCCGACCACCTGGGACGAGTACTACGAGGCGGCGAAGAAGATCCACGCCGCCGACCCGAAGGCGTACATCACGAACGACGCCGGCGACGCCGGCTTCGCGACCTCGATGATCTGGCAGGCGGGCGGAAAGCCGTTCACCGCCGAGGGCACCGACGTCACGATCGACCTGCAGGATGCCGGCAGCAAGAAGTGGGCCGACAACTGGAACCGCCTCGTCGGCGAGGGCCTGGTCGCCCCGTACGGCAGCTGGAGCGATGAGTGGTTCCAGGGTCTCGGCAACGGCAAGCTCGCCTCGCTCGTGATCGGTGCGTGGATGCCGGGCAACCTGATGTCCGGTGCTCCTGATGCCTCCGGTGACTGGCGCGTCGCGCCGATGCCGAGCTACGACGGCCAGCCCGCCAGCGCCGAGAACGGCGGCGGCGGCCAGGCGGTCACCAAGCAGAGTGAGAACCCCGAGCTCGCGGCGGGTTTCCTGTGGTGGCTGAACAACAGCGACGAGAGCATCGAGATCTTCCTGAAGAGCGGCGGCTTCCCGTCGACGAACGCGCAGCTGAGCGACCCGGAGTTCCTCGGAGACACCCCGGAGTACTTCGGCGGCCAGGAGATCAACAAGGTGCTGGCGGATGCTGCGAAGAACGTGGTGCCCGGATGGCAGTACCTGCCGTACCAGGTGTACGCGAACAGCATCTTCGGCGACACCGTCGGGCAGGCGTACCAGAGCAGGAGCGACCTGAACGAAGGCCTCTCGGCCTGGCAGGACGCACTGGTGCAGTACGGCAACGACCAGGGCTTCTCCGTCAACAAGTGATCCGCCCGTGCGCGGGGAGGGCGGCGCACGCTGCCCTCCCCGCCACCGGCTGCAGTCTGGAGCATCCGTGACCACCTTCTCGATCGGCGAGACCGACTTCCGGCGCGACGGCGCACCCCACCGCGTACTCTCGGGTGCGGTCCACTACTTCCGGGTGCACCCGGATCAGTGGGCGGACCGCATCCGCAAGGCGCGGCTGATGGGGCTGAACACCGTCGAGACCTACGTGGCGTGGAACGCGCACGAGCCCGTCAGGGGCGAGTGGGATGCCACCGGTGCGAACGACCTGGGCCGGTTCCTCGACCTCATCGCTGCGGAGGGCATGGACGCCATCGTGCGGCCCGGCCCGTACATCTGCGCGGAGTGGCACAACGGCGGCCTGCCGGTCTGGCTGCCGCACACCGGGCTGCGCTCCTCCGATGCGGCGTACCTCGACGAGGTGCGAACCTACCTGCGGCGCGTGTACGAGATCGTCGCGCCGCGGCAGATCGATCGCGGCGGACCGGTCAGCCTCGTGCAGATCGAGAACGAGTACGGCGCCTACGGCGCCGACAAGGAGTACCTGCGCGAGCTGGTGCGCGCGACGAGGGATGCCGGGATCACGGTGCCCCTCACGACCGTCGATCAGCCGATCGGGAAGATGCTCACCGACGGCTCTCTGGACGAGTTGCACCGCACCGGCTCGTTCGGCTCCCGCGTTCCGGAGCGGCTGGCCGCACTGCGCGCGGCGCAGCCCACGGGGCCGCTGATGTGCTCGGAGTTCTGGGACGGCTGGTTCGACTGGTGGGGCGGTGCGCACCACGCGACGGATGCCGCGACTGCCGCATCCGCTCTCGACGAACTGCTGGCAGCGGGGGCCTCGGTCAACGTGTACATGTTCCACGGCGGCACGAACTTCGGCGCCACAGGCGGCGCCAACCACAAGGGGCGGTATCTGCCGCTGGTGACGTCGTACGACTACGACGCCCCGCTCGACGAGTCCGGCGGGCTGACGCCGAAGTTCCACGCCTTCCGCGAAGTCATCGCGAAGTATGCGACTGTGCCGCCGCTCGATCTGGCTGATGCTGGGCCCGCTCCGGCGTTCGACGTGTCACTGGTGGCGCGAGGATCGTGGGCCGCCGGGGCCGGGGCCGCCGCACACGACGAGCCGCCGACGTTCGACGCGCTGGGAGTGCTCACTCCGATGGTTCGGTACGACGCACCCCTGCACGGCCGCGGCGGACTGCTCGTCTTCGGCGAGGTGCGCGACCTCGCCTGGGTCCGTGTCGACGGTGTCCCCGTCGGGCGCTTGTCGCGCACGCTCGGCGAGCGGTCGCTGGCGATTCCGACGGGTGAGACCGTGAGCGTGCTCGTCGAGGAGCAGGGCAGGGTCAATTACGGCCGCCTGCTCGGCGAGGCGAAGGGCCTCATCGCCCCCGCGACGCTCGACGGGGCTGTGCTGACGGGATGGACGGCGACCCCTGTGGAGGTCTCGGCGGACACCGCGACCGCGCCGGTCCGCTCGGGCGCTCCGACGGTCTTCGACGGCTCGTTCTCGCTGGATCGGTCCGCCGACCTGTTCCTCGACACGACCGCCTGGGGCAAGGGGTTCGCGTTCGTGAACGGATTCCCGCTCGGCCGTTACTGGCGCAGCGGACCGCAGCGCACGCTGTACGTGCCCGCACCGGTGACCAGTGCAGGCGAGAACACGGTGACCGTGCTCGAGATCGAGCATGTGATCAGCCCCGTGGCATCCTTCCTCGCATCCGCTGTGCTCGGTCCTATCGAGGAGTGAGCAGCACCTACAGTCCGTTTTCGTCACGCAGCTTCGCGATGAATGCGGGCATGTCGACGGTCACGGTCTGCCAGAAAAGTTCGTCGTCCATGGCTGCGTATCCCCGATGCGCCGCGATGTTGCGGGTGTGCGCGATGCCGATCCGCTCACGGGGTGTGGCCGCCGAGAGCAGTTCTCCGTAGCGCGCACCGTCTTCGAACAGCGCGGCCAGCCGGACGATCGCCACAACCGCATGATCGTAGGAAGCCGAGCCGTCGAAGAACGCGTCCCGCCCGTCTGCAGTTGTGTGGCGGATGCGCGAGGAGATCTTGTCAAGCTCGTCAGAGAGCAGATCCCGTGGGCTCGGCCGCCGGCTCACAGCGGAACCGCCGTCTCACGGATGTGCGCGAGCCCCGGCCGCTCCCCTCGGTCGACGACCACGTCGACTCCGAAGCCGAGCATCTCCTCGGATTCGCCGGCGAATACCCCGAGCCGGAACGGGATGCTGCTGGGCTGCAGATCGACGAGCAGATCGATGTCGGAGGAGTGACGGTCCTCGCCGCGCGCGACCGAGCCGAAGACGCGTATGTTGGCGATGCCGAGTTCCGCGCCCAGTGCTTTCAATGCGTCGACGTGCGCGGCGAGAGACAGTGAGGGCCGATAACCGGCTGCGATCAGGATGCGTTCCAGCATCTCGCGGGACACCGGCCTGGTGCCGGCCTCGATCGCGGCGATGTTCGACTGACGCAGCCCGACGGCCTCGGCGAGGGCGCGCTGCGTCAGACCGGCATCCTCTCGTGCTGTGCGCACGAGACCCGGAGCTGCACCGACGTCCACCTTCATGTCAACATGATACCAGCGCTGGTATAACTGCGACCTGAAAGGATAGGTCGTATGCCCCGCGTCGTCGCCCTGTACCGCTATCCCGTCAAGGGGTTCACCCCGGAGCAGTGCGAGGAGCTGACCGTGCAGGCGGACGGCCGGATCGCCGGGGACCGCGTGCTGGCGTTCCGGTTCGCGGATGCCGCGACCCCGAGCTCGACGACGACGGGCTGCACTACTGGCCGAAGTCGAAGGGGCTCGCGCTGGAGTCGTTCCCCGCCCTGGCCGCGCTGCGGCTGCGCTACGACCACGAGGCGCTGCGCGTGCAGATGAGCCATGACGACGCGGTGCTGGTCGAGGCCGGTCTCGACGATGACGGCCGCGCCGAGCTCGTCGAGACCCTGACCGAGTACGTGCTCGCCACCGCAGACGGCAAGCGGCTCGGCCGCCCGGGCCGGCTGCCGCTCGCGCTGGTCGGTGACGGCGCTCGATCGCGGTTCCAGGACCGACCGCGCGGCTACGTTTCGGTGCACAGCACGGCCAGCGTCGCCGCGCTCGGCGACGCTCTCGAGATGGGCATCGATGACCGGCGATTCCGCTCCAACATCGTGATCGACGGCGTGGATGCCTGGGACGAGCTGCGCTGGAGCGGCGAGGTGCGCATCGGCGAGGTGCGCCTGAAGACTCAGGGGCCGATCGTGCGCTGCCTCGCCACGCATGCGAATCCCGACACCGGCGAGCGCGATGCGAAGGTGCTCACCACGCTCACCAGGCGCGTGGGCCAGGCCGAGCCGACGCTCGGACGCCTGCTGCTGCTGCAGGGCGAGTCCGGCGTGGTCAGCGGCGACGTCGACGACCTCAGCGGCCGCGGCGGGGTGATCCGCGTGGGCGACGAGGTCGTCGTCGGCTGAGGAGCAACGTCTATGGGACATTGCCTCGCATTCATCCGTTCGTCACTCTCAGTTGTCGCTTCGACAAGCTCAGCGACCCGAGCACCGTTCACTTCACCAGCGCAGCGGCATCCGTCGACGTGAGGCTCTCGAAGGGCGCGGCATCCGTCTGCACGGCGCGGTAGGAGCCGTCGCCGACGGCGACGTACATCCCCGCGGAGCCGCCGAGGATCACGTACGTCCTGTCGAAGCCGTCCCTCGCGAACAGCAGGTAGTGCTCGGACTCCTGCAGCGGCGGTTCGGATGAGGAGCCGTCGGTCTGAACGATCACGACCTCGTCGCCGACGGCGGCCTGTCCCCGATGCGCAGCAGTGACCTCGAGCGTCACCGCCGTCGCGGGGACGCCGCCCTCGTCCATGGCCCGCTTCTTCTCGTCATCCGAGAGCCCGAGCAGCGGGTTCTCCTTGGCAGAGTCGCCCTCGTGGCGCGGCGTCAGCACGACTTTCTCCGTCGCGACGGGCGTGCCCTCGATCACCAGGATCGACGCCTCGACGAGAGACTGCTCATCGTAGGCCGGGTAGTCACCGGCGGACTGCGAGGGCACGACCGAGGTGCACCCGACGAGCGCCATGACGACGATCGCGAGTGCGACAGAGACTCGACCTGCCCCGGTGCGCATCTTGAGGCGCGCGTAGCGCTTCGACAGGCTCAGCGACCCAACCTGACCAGACCAGGTCAGCACCCGTGACTCACTGCCAGCGGACCGAAGAGGCGCGGTTGCGCCACGAACCCGCATCCGAGACGTTCGTGTAATAGCCGTAGGCAGCGCTGCCGGCGAAGTTCGTGGCGTCCCAGAGCTTGGTCATGCAGCCCGCGAAGCTCTTGAACGAGTCGATGTCGTTGTTCCAGCCGATCAGAGACAGGTCGCGGTAGTTGTAGGCACCGCCGGAGCTGCACGGCGTCGAGCCGGTGATCGTGCGCGAGCTGCCGCCGTAGTTCGGGTACGAGTAGATCGTGGCGATCACGTACGTCGCCGCCGGGCTCACCGCCGCCCGGGCCAGCGTGCCGTTCTGCTGATAGACGAGCACCTTCCCGGTCTCGTCGTAGACGGTCTCGGCGAGCTGGTCCTCGGATGCCGCACAGACCAGACTGCCGGTGTCGATGTTCTGCGCGCAGTGCTGTTCGGGCTTCGTGTCCGGTGCGGCATCCGCCTGCACGGTTCCCGCTCCCGCACCCGGCGCCGATGCGAGCAGCATCGCCACTCCGAACACCGCCGCCGCCGACGCTGTGATTCCCTTGCGCTTCATCGCATCCCTCTTCCCTGCCGTGTGTCCTCTCAGCGTGCCGTGTGCGGGGCGCTTCGACAAGCTCAGCGACCCGAGTTCGTCCGACGGGAAGCCATTTTCCGGAGTTACGGCGACAATAGAGGAGATGGAGGGCACACCCGAGAACTCCGCCCCGCCGACCTCGTGACCGATCGCACCCTGGTGGCGGCGTTCCGTCATGGCGACGCGGATGCCTTCCAGACCCTGTTCCACCGCCATGTGCCGGCGGTGCACGCGCTCATCCGCTCCCGTCTCGCCGACCCGGACGACGTCGACGAGGTGCTGCAGGAGGTGTTCACCCTCGCCTGGGAACGGCTCGACGTGCGCCGTATGCCGGGGCGCTCGGCGCTGCCGTGGATGCTGTCGATCGCCCAGGAGCGGGTCGCGAGCGCGAACCTCGCCAGGACCGCCGCACAGCCCGCCTCCGTGCCGGCGGGAACTCCGGGCACCGACACCGACCCTGTTGCGAATGACGACCTGACCGCTACGCTCGAAGCCGCGGTCGCCCGCCTCGGCGCGGTCGACCGGGAGATCATCGGCCAGTGCCTCACGCACGGGCTCACATACAGGCAGGCCGTGCGGAGGGCGCGGCCGAACTGCGGCATGCTCCGTGACTGGCTGACTCGCCTGCGCGGAGGGACTGCCGCGCTGAGGGGGACGGCGATGGCTGAGGTCGAGGAGTACTACGCGGCTCAGTTCGAAGAGATCCGCAAACGGATCTCTGTCAAGGATGCGGTGCGCCGCAGGCAGGCGCGCATCACGACCCTCGCCGGCAGCACCCTCGCCGCGGTGCTGCTCACCGGCGGAGCCCTCGCCGTCGTGCAGGCCACCGACACCGAGAAGTCCGGCTCGGTCTGCTATCAGGCCGCGGACACGTCCTCGGCGTTCTCCGACGTCGCCGACGCTCCCACGGACGGCATCATCGGCCCGCTGCCCGGCATGACCGAGCGCGTCACCGCCGCCGAGGCGCAGTGCGGCGCCGCCTGGCGGGCCGGCGTGTTCAGCCTGACCGGCCCGAAGGACGGCGGCGACTACCGCGTGCCCGAGCTGTTCACCTGCGTACTCGCAGACGGCCGGCTCGGCGTGTTCCCCGCGGACGGCGAGACGGACTGCCTGACCCTGCGACTCGCCCAGCCCTGACGCTTCGCAGCCCTGACGCTTCGCAGCCCTGACGCTTCGACGAGCTCAGCGACCCACGCCCTCAGTGACCCACCAGCTCAGCGCCCCACGGGTCACCACTTCCCGTGGCGGCGCGTCCACGCATCCTCGACCGTCATCGGACGTGCGATCATGACGCCCGCCGGCACAGCGGCCACGAGCAGCGCGACCATCATCAGCAGCGGAACCTGCCATCCGCCGGTCGCGCCGTGCAGCACGCCGAACAGGATCGGGAAGACCGCGGCGAAGGCGTAGCCGAGACTCTGCACGAATCCGCTCAGCGCGACCGCGCTCTCGTGCGTGCGGGCGCGGATGCTGAGCAGCGCCAGGCTCATCGGGAACATGATGCCGGTCAGGCCGTACAGCACGACCCAGCCGTACAGGAACGCCTGCGGCGCGAGCACCAGGCCGAGCAGGCCGATCGATCCGGTCACCACCGAGGTGAGCAGCAGCATCGGCGTCGCCCAGGCGAACTTCACGGTGAGTCCGGGGACCACGAGCGAGCACGGCAGCGCCATCACCGAGAACACGCCGAGCAGGAAGCCCGCCTCCGCGGCGGACACGCCGCCGACATCCGCGATCACCTGCGGCAGCCATCCGAACGACACGTACGCCATCGACGCCGAGACGCCGAACACGAACGTCATCGCCCACGCGAGCGGCAGCCGCGGCAGACGATGCAGGATGCGGGAATCGGCTGGCGCGACGGCGACGGGGCCGGTGACGGACTCGAATTCTTGGTCGCCCCGCGAAGGGAGCGAAGCGACCGGAGACGAAACGTCTTCGCCTGGGTCCTGGAGCGTTTCGTCTCGCTTCGCTCGCTCAACGACCCGGGACTTGTCCCGCAGCATCAGCACGATCCACGGGATCATCGACGCCACCGCGAACACCGCCCACTCCGCGAGCGAGATGCGCCAGCCCGCTGCATCCGCCACCGGCACGGCGACCAGAGGCGGCAGGAACGTCGAGGTCGCCATCGCCACCGAGTACACGGTCATCATCAGGCCGAGCCGGTCGGGGAAGTACTTCTTCACCAGCGGCGGCAGCAGGATGTTGCCGGCGCCGACGCCTGCGAACACCAGCGCCGTCGCCGCGATCAGGGTGACCGAGTCGACCGCGAAGCCGCGCGCCACGAGTCCCGCGGTGATGAGCGCCGACGCGAGGACCGTCAGCCGCTCGAGCCCGAGCCGCTGCTCCAGCCAGGGCGTCGCCAGGCCGAACACGGCGTAGCAGACCGGCGGAGCCGCGCCGATGAGACCGAGCACGACCGGCGGCACCGGGAAGTCCGCCGCGATCAGGTCGACGACCGGCGAGAGCGACGCGACCGCCGAGCGCAGCGAGAACGCCAGCAGCACGATGCCGAGCACCGCGAGGGTGCGCCCGTGCCAGAGCGGGCGACCCTTCGACGGGCTCAGGGACCCAGTCATAGAAGACCGGACGTCACGAGGTCTGCGACCTCTCCACCCAGTCCAGGTACTCGTCGGTGACCGTGCCGGTGACGTAGCGGCCGTCGAAGCAGCTCATGTCGAGATCGGCCAGCTCGGTGCCCTCGGTGATCGCCGCTTTGAGATCGTCGACCTCCTGGAAGACGATGTGGTCGCAGCCCAGCTCGTCGGCGATCTCGGGGATCGTACGGCCGTGGGCGATGAGCTCGTGCTTAGACGGCATGTTGATGCCGTACACGTGCGGGTAGCGCACCGGAGGCGCCGCCGACGCGAAGGTCACCGACAGCGCACCGGCATCCCGCGCCATCTGGATGATCTGCTTGCTCGTGGTGCCGCGCACGATCGAGTCGTCGATGAGCAGCACGTTCTTGCCCTGGAACTCGGTCGACATGGCGTTCAGCTTCTGCCGCACGCTCTTCTTGCGCACCGCCTGACCGGGCATGATGAACGTGCGTCCCACGTAGCGGTTCTTGTAGAAGCCCTCGCGGTACTCGATGCCGAGCTTGCGGGCGACCTCCATCGCGGCGGGGCGCGACGAGTCGGGGATCGGCATGACCACGTCGATCTCGTCGCGCGGCACGTGCTTGGCGATGGTGTCGGCGAGCTTCTCGCCCATCCTCAGCCGCGACTCGTACACCGAGACGCCGTTCATCACCGAGTCGGGGCGCGCGAGGTACACGTACTCGAACGCACAGGGGGTGAGCACGGGGTTCTCCGAGCACTGCTTCGAGAACATCTCGCCGTCGTTGCTGATGAAGACGGCCTCGCCGGGGGCGACCTCGCGCACGATCTCGTAGTCGGCGTTCTCGAGCACCAGCGACTCGCTGGTGACGACCCACTCGTCGGAGTCGCCCGGGTCGGCCGTCGTGCGGCGTCCGAGGATCAGCGGCCGGATGCCGAACGGGTCGCGGAACGCGAGCAGACCGTAGCCGGCGATGATGGCGATCACCGCATAGGCCCCCTCGATGCGCTTGTGGGTGTTGGCCACGGCCTCGAAGATGCGCTCGGGTTCGAGATCGACCGGCGAGGTGGTGGTCTGCAGCTCGTGCGCCAGCACGTTCAGCAGCAGCTCGGTGTCGCTCGACGAGTTGAGGTGCCGGCGGTCGCGCTGCTCCATCTCGGCGGTGAGCTCGCGCGTGTTGGTGAGGTTGCCGTTGTGGATGAGCACGATGCCGTACGGCGAGTTCACGTAGAACGGCTGCATCTCCTCCTCACTGGAGGCGGTGCCCTTCGTCGCGTAGCGCACGTGACCGAGGCCCACGCTGCCCAGCAGCGCGCGCATGTCGCGGGTGCGGAACGACTCGCGCACCATGCCCTGCGCCTTCGCCGTGTGCATGACGCCGGTCGACTCCGGCGGTGGCGATGCCGGTGGCATCCTGCCCGCGGTGCTGCAGCAGCAGGAGAGCGTCGTAGATGTCCTGGTTGACCGGTCCGTTGCCGACCATTCCGACGATGCCGCACATGGGGTGTTACTTCGCTCCGTCCCGGTAAGCGCCCACCAGGCGCACCGCTCCGCCGTCGACGCCCTTGGCGCCGATCTCGAATTCTCCGGCCGGACGCGCACCGATGTGCACCGTGCCGGCACGCCAGGCGGCGATGCCCTGCGCCTCGACGGCCGCGATCGCGGCATCCGCCTGCGCGCCGTCGACGATCGCGAGGAAGCCGATGCCCAGGTTCCAGGTGCCCTCGGTCTGCTCCAGCGGAGTGCCGGCGATGTCGGCCAGCACGCGGAACACCGGGTCGGGCGACCAGGTGGCACGGTCGACCTCGGCCCAGCTGCCCTGAGGCAGCACGCGGGCGAGGTTGGCGGCGATGCCGCCGCCGGTGACGTGACTGAGGGAGTGCACGGCGCCGGGAAGCTGGTCGATGAGCTTCAGCAGCGGCAGCGTGTACAGGCGGGTCGGCTCGAGGAGCGCCTCGCCCCACGTGGCTCCGAGGTCTGAGGCCTCATCCTGGTACCCGATGCCGGCGCCGGTGAGGATGTGCCGCACCAGCGAGAAGCCGTTGGAGTGCAGTCCGCTCGAGGCCAGCGCGATGACGGCGTCGCCGTCGCGCACGAGCTCGGCGCCGAGCACGGCATCCTTCTCGACGACGCCCGTCGCGGCGCCGGCGACGTCGTAGTCGTCGGGACCGAGCAGACCGGGGTGCTCGGCGGTCTCGCCGCCGACGAGCGCGGTGCCGGTGGCCGTGCAGGCGTCCGCGATGCCTCGCACGATGTCGGCGATGCGGTTCGGCACGACCTTGCCGCAGGCGATGTAGTCGGTCATGAACAGCGGCTTCGCACCGACCACGACGATGTCGTCCACGACCATGCCGACCAGGTCCTGCCCGATCGTGTCGTGCTTGTCGATCGCCTGCGCGATCGCGACTTTCGTGCCGACGCCGTCGGTGCTGGTCGCGAGCAGCGGATGCCGGTGGTCGCGCAGCGCGCTCGCGTCGAAGAGGCCCGCGAATCCGCCGACGCCGCCGAGGACCTCGGGGCCGTGCGTCGCGCGCACGGAGGACTTCATGAGTTCGACGGCGAGATCGCCGGCAGCCGTGTCGACGCCGGCTGCTGCGTAGGGATTGGTGGTGGAGTCTGCCACCAGAACAGCCTACCGGCTCGATGACTGGGGAAGTTCCGGGCGTCCGGGCATCGAACGGTCGGAAATCGTCGGGTTCCAAGGCGCGGATGCCGCAGATCTTGACCCCTCAGGAAAGGTGTCTCCTACGATGGGGCCATGAGCGAGAAGCCGCAGTGGCTGATCCGCGAGGACGCGGGCACACCGGTGCTCATCGCGCTCGCACTGCGACAGCTCCTGGGCGTGCGTGAACCGGAGGAGATGCCCGCCCTGCGCGGACTCGAGGTGCGCGCACCGGATGCCCCTGAGGCCGACGACGCGGTCGAGGAGCAGTGGCGCGCGTACTGGGACATGACCGTCGAACCCCGGGCGCATCGCAGCGATGTGCCCCTGGAGCTGGTCGACGGATTCGACACGATGGTGGCACTGCCGGCGACCGGCGCCGAGGAGCTGCGCACGGCGATAGCGCCGCATGCCGACACCGCCCTGAGGTTCGCTCACGACGCCCACCGCCGGTACGTGGCGACGGTGAACTCATCGGGTGACTCGTACCGCGCCTATGCGAGCGCCATCGCGGAGTTCGAGCGCGAGATCGGACGGCGTGCGCACTCGTTCGAGCTGAACGTGCAGGTGCTGCCGCTCTCGCAGCGCGGCATCTGGTGGATCGGCGCGTTGACCGTGGCCGTCACCGACGGGCTGCGCCGCGACGTCGTCGCGTTCGATTCGGCGATCAGGCCGGTGATCGGCGAATTGGCCTAGGCCTCCGGCTTGACGTGCTCGTGCTGCACCCGCACGACGCGGGCGTGGCGGCGGGCACGACGGTCGAGCACCAGCGCGACCACACCGCCGAGGGCGACCCCGATCGGCGCGGTCCACAGCAGCATGAAGCCGAACACCTGACCGGCGGGGTACGACACCCGACGGCCTCTGAGGGCTCGTAGCTGCCCACGGCGGTGAGGATCAGGGCGACGATGACGCCGAGCACGGCGCCGAGGCCCATGAACACGCCGTAGCGCGGCACGGGGCGGACCCTCGCCTCGACGGTCTCACGGGATGCGTTGCGTGCCATGCATCCATTGTCCCACGGTCATACGGATGCGGATCGCCCTCCCCCGAGGGCGATCCGCACGGTCTCAGACGTCCGCGCCGGTCGTCTCCGCCCGAGCCCCCGCACCGCGGCGACGTGCGATCAGCAGGCCGCCGCCCACACCGGCGCCCGCGGCCACCAGCCGCCTCGTGGCCGTCGGCTCCTGTCAAGCCCCTGCAGACAGCAGGCGTGCACGTGCAGTATCGAGTGAGGTGATCTGATGCGAACGACAACCGAAGTGGTCCACGACCACCTGATGCGGCGCTTGGAGGGTGACCTCGACGCGGACTTGCGCAACTACGCCTCCGATATCGTCCTGCTCACAGGATCCGGGGTTTATCGCGGCCATGAGGGCGTGCGCGCATGCGCCGCAGAACTGGACCGGCTCGTCGGTTCTGGCACGTTCACCTACGCCGAAACGGTGATCGACGGCGACTACGGGTTCCTGGAATGGACTGCCGATCACGAAGACAGCATGGTGCGCGACGGTGCCGACAGCTTCGTCATACAGAACGGGGCAATCGTCATGCAGAGCATCCACTACACGGTCCGTTCACGAGAATGATAAAGCGTCGATCGCTGCTGCGGACCAACGCGGTCGTCGCGTGATCGGGTCGGAGCGCCAACGCACAGGCCCGCGCACGTCGGCATTGTGCTTGTTATGCCGGTGTGGACGCTGAGGGTCAGTCCCCTGCGGAAGTCGTTTCGACCTGGTTGCCGGGCCGATGAAGAATCTCGTTCGCCGCGCGGTCGCATGTTCGATGACCGGTGTCGCGGATGGGGCCATTACGCGACGATCTTCTCCAGCGTTTTGCGGAGCTCCTCGCTGGTGTGCGTCTCCTGCTCGAGGTTCGCGGTCAGCGGGGTTACGACATCAGACAGACCCATGGTCCGCGCTGGCAGGATGAGGCCCTGATATGCGGAGATCTCGTAGTGCTCGTTGCCGAGTGCACAGGAGACGGCGACCTGGTCGCGCAGCTTCGTGCTGCTGCGCTCGAGCAGGGACGCCGCTTGCTTGGAGATTCCCTTGGTGCTTGGGGAGGGCGCGGTCGTCTGCTTGTACTCGAGTTGAGCGAAGATCTTCTCGAGATTCGCGAGCTGCTCGCGAGTCTCGTCAGCGTGATGACGAAACAGCTTCTTCACCTCCGCGCTCTTGGCGGCTCCGGCCAGCTCGCCGAGCGCGGCGAGCGAGTCGTTCTCCATCGTCACCGCTGTGCGCAACTGGAAGTGCAGCAAGTCTGTCGGGGTGTCGAGGGTCTGCTGGACCATGGTTCCTCCTTGACGGCGGGAGTCGTCCGGGCGGACGACAACGTGCCTCACCTTCCGCGACGTGCCCGCGTCTCGCCAGGGGCTTGCCACCCGCACTCGATCATGCTTGCCGTGGTCCTGTGATCCGGTCGACGTGGCGCCGTTCGCACGCTGGTTGCTTCTGCTCGGGCCATGGATGAAGGCGTGACGCCCTACTTCGCTGCATCTTTGAGCAGCGCCGCGACAACTCCGTTGGTCCAGCCGAAGCCGTCCTGCAACGGGTACTCACCTCCACCACCGCCTTCTGTCGCTTCCGGCGCATGCAGCATGGCGTATTTCTCGACGAGCTTCTGCTGCTTCTCATACACAGCCCGCACGCCACGCAGCCAACGCTCGGCGATCTCGCCGGCAAGCGGCTGGTTGTAGCGTTCGAGACCCTTGACCGCGATCCACTGGAGAGGCGCCCACCCATTGGGTCGATCCCACTGCTGGCCGGTGGCGTGTTCGCTGGTGCCGAGTCCTCCCGGACGCAGCAATCGCTTCCTGACCGTCGCTGCCGTTCGTTCCGCTTGCTGATCAGAGGCAACACCGACCCACAATGGGGCAACGCATGCAGCAGTGAGGGAGGTTCGTCTCTCGTTGACGGACAGATCGAGGTCGCAGTAGGCACCGTCGGCCGTATCCCACAACCAGGTGTTGATAGCGGCCTTCCGGTCTGCCGCGCGCTCGTGGAAGAACGCCGCGTCTGCGTCGTCGCCGGCGCGGTCGGCGAGTCCGGCGATGACGTGCTCGAGTTCGTAGAGAAAGCTGTTGAGGTCCACCGGCGCGATCCGCGTCGTCACAGTCGTGGCAAGCTCATCCGGTGACTCGCACCATCGAGAGCTGAAGTCCCACCCGGACGCGGCCGCCGCACGCAGATCCCGATAGACCTCGTGCGCCGGGCGCGACGAACGCTGGGCCGTGGTCACATCCTCGATGAAGGACTCCTCCCGCGGCGTATCCCGGTCGTCCCAGTAGCGGTTCAAGACGGCACCATCAGGCAGGCGAACGCAATGCCGATGAGCCTGCCCCTCCCTCAGATCGTCGACACCATCCATCCACCAGCTGTACTCCTGCCGCAGCTGGTCGTAGTACTCCTCCCCGTCGTCGCTCCGATCCCGACGCACAGGTGCACCATGAACACGAACAGCGGCGGCTGGGACCGGCTCGAATAGTAGCTGCGGTTCGCGTTCGGTACGTGCCCGTAGCTATCGATGAGGTCGGCGAAGTTGTCGGTCATCCCCTTGACGAGATCGGTGAGACCGCGTGCGGCCAGCCCCAGCATCGTGAAGTACGAATCCCAGTAGTAGAGCTCACGGAACCGGCCTCCCGGTACGACGTACGGATGCTCAAGCGGGAGCAGCGATCCTCCGCCTCGCGGCGGTGCAGGCTCCCGAAGCAGCACGTTCCACAGACGTCGAATGTGATCGACCATGGTCTCGCCATGGATGGCGGTGAAGCCGGCCGCCGGCAGGTCGGGCAGTTCGAAGTGCTCGTGCACGAACCGGTCCAGTTGGAAGCCGGCCTTCTTGTTCTCGCGCCGGTAAGCACTGAGAATCGTTCGTGGGTCGCCGGTCGGAACGCAGTCGACAAATGTCTTGCTGTCTGCGAAGACGCGTCCCTTTTGCACCGCAGTGAACAGTTCCTGATATCGATCGGCGGGACTCAGCGGATCCGCCTCAGGGCCAGCAGAGACGTCCCGGCTCACCACTCGCATCCACTTCGCTTCGGAAGCTGCCGCGCTTCAGGGGCGCACCGAGGGTGATGTCGGCTTCTACGCTCGACTCGGAGACCTGGAAAGAGCCCTCGGATTCGGTGGGTGACCATTGGGGCACGATACGAGGACGGCTGCGTCGACCGCACGGGCCTTGACGCTCCACGTGATTGGTCATATCACGGGGAGTCGCGCCATCCTCGAAGAGGCATCCATCGACGTACGCTCCGGTGAGAGTCGTCCCTGTCCGGCGGGGAGCGGGCGCGCGTCGCCCTGGCGCGTACTGGCCCAGCGCGCCGGAATCCTGCTGCTCGACGAACCCACCGACGCGCTCGACCTCAAGCATCACGAGGATGTCGCGCCTCGGCGCTGACAGGCGCCGGCCCGCCCGGTCAGGGGCGCAGCGGCAGCAGTGCGTCGATGTCTGCGCGGATGCCGGATGCCACGATGCGGCCGGCGGCGAGGGCATCCGCCCAGTGCTCGGCCCCGGTGGCCACGGAGACCCAGGTGGCGGCATCCATCTCGACGACGTTCGGCGGGGTGCCGCCGGTGTGCCGCGGACCCTGCACGACCTGGACGGCGCCGAACGGGGGCACGCGCACCTCGACGCTGTTGCCCGGCGCCTTCTCCTCGAGCAGCTGCAGCAGGTAGCGCACCGCTGCCGCCGTCTGCGGGCGGTCGGCGTCGCCGTTCGTGACCGCGGCGAGCGCCGCGCGTCCGTCTGCGGTGTCGATCCTGCGCGCTGCCATGCGTTTCAGCGTACGCGTGGTCGCCGATGTCGATGCCCCTGGTCGCGATTCGTTCCGGTTTCGCTGCGCCGAAGAGCGGGCTGAGCACGCGCGGCGGTATCGTGCACACGCTGCAGTTTCGTGCACACGCTGCGGTTCTCCACTGGGCGGCGCGTTCGCGCGGCACTTCGTCGGCCGCGCGGCGCAGATACGCGCCGCGCGAGCAGACAACGACAGCGCGAATGCATGCGCGGCACTTCTCGGCGCGGGCTGCACTTCTCGGCGCGCGCGGCACTTCTCGGCGCGCGCTGCACATCCTGGCATGCGCGGCACTTCTCTGGCACGCGAACCCGGATCGGCAGCGCGAACCCGAGTCGGCGCTGCGACGCCGAGCCGGTGGCCGCGGACCGGGCATAGGCTCGACGGGTGACTTCGCAGAAGACGGTGACCGGCGCCCGCGCCGAGCTGATCGCCGCGGTCGAGCACGGCGCCGACTGGGCGGCGAAGTACCCGCAGAGCATCCGGCACGCGCATCCGGCATCCGTCCTCGTCCTGTTCGGCAGGCTGGACAGCATTCCCGCCGCCTCCGATCAGGCCACGATCGCCGCCGATCTCGACGTGCTGCTGCAGCGGCGCGCCGCGACACTCTCGTCGCATCCGGGACAGGTGTCCTTTCCCGGTGGCAAGCGCGAGACGCAGGACGCCGACGCGACAGCCACGGCGCTGCGCGAGGCCGAGGAGGAGACCGGCCTCGACCCCGCCGGCGTCGAGGTGCTCGCGACGCTTCCCGAGCTGCCACTGGCTGCGAGCAGTCACATGGTCACCCCTGTGCTCGCCTGGTGGCGGGCACCGTCACGGGTCGCCGCCGTCGATCACGCCGAGACCGTCGAGGTGTTCCGGGTGCCGGTCGCGCAGCTGCTCGATCCGGCGACGCGCTTCACCTCGGTGCTCAGCCGCGCAGGCATGACGTTCCGCGGTCCGGCGTTCGACGTGGACGGCACGATCGTGTGGGGCTTCACGGCGATGGTGCTCGACGGCCTGTTCGACGCCGCCGGCTGGACCGTCCCGTGGGATGCCGCCGACGAGCGGCCGATCGAGCTCTGACGGGTACAGCTGCACGGGCCGGGAACACCCGCACGGTCTGAGCGGCGATCGGATCGTGCATCCGTTGCCTGGTCGTGCGCCTGTTCCCGGCGTCACCGAGAGGAGCGCCGCGCGACCCCGCCGGTAGGCTGGCGGCATGAAGATCCTCGTCCTCGGCTCCGGTGCGCGTGAGCACGCGATCATCCTCTCCCTGCGCTCCGAGGACGCCCCGCACGAGATCTACGCCGCCCCCGGCAACGCCGGAATCGCCCAGGATGCGACGCTCGTCGACCTGGACGTGCTGTCCGGCTCGGCCGTCGAGGCGTTCGCCAACGAGAACGGCATCGACCTCGTCGTCGTGGGTCCCGAGGCCCCGCTGGTCGCCGGTGTCGCCGACGTGCTGCGCGAGCGCGGCATCCCGGTGTTCGGCCCCGGAAAGGCGGCCGCGCAGATGGAGGGATCGAAGGCGTTCGCGAAGCGGATCATGGATGCCGCGGGCGTGCCGACTGGCCGCGCGGTGCGCGCCGCGACGGTCGCCGAGGTCGAGCAGGCGTTCGACGACCTGGGCGCCCCACACGTGGTCAAGGCCGACGGGCTCGCCGCGGGCAAGGGCGTCATCGTGACCGGCGACCGCGCCGAGGCGCTCGCGCACGCCGAGCACTACCTGCCGCACGGGCCGGTGCTGATCGAGGAGTTCCTCTCGGGCGAAGAGGTCTCGCTGTTCTTCCTCAGCGACGGCGACACGGTGCGCGCGCTCAGCCCCGCGCAGGACTTCAAGCGCGCCTACGACGGCGACGCCGGCCCGAACACGGGTGGCATGGGCGCGTACTCGCCGCTGCCGTGGCTGGACGAGCGCTTCGGGAGCGAAGAGGCGTTCGTCGCTCAGGTGACCGACGAGGTCGCACTGCCCGTCATCCGCCAGCTCGATGCCGAGGGCACCCCGTTCATCGGCCTGCTCTACGCCGGGCTGATCCTCACCGACGCCGGCGTGAAGGTCATCGAGTTCAACGCCCGCTTCGGCGACCCGGAGACCCAGGTCGTGCTGCCCCGCCTGCGCACGCCGCTGTCGCGGCTGCTGCTGGCCGCGGCATCCGGCACCCTCGAGGACGAGCCGCAGCCGGAGTTCGCCGGCGACGTCGCGATCACCGTCGTGCTCGCGAGCGAGGGCTACCCCGAGGCGCCGCAGACCGGCCGGCTTCTCGAGGGGCTGGCGGACGCAGCCGCCGTGGAGGGCGTCCGGCTCGTGCACGCCGCGACAGCCGGCCCGGATGCTCCCGGCGGAGCCCTCGTGGCATCCGGCGGCCGCGTGCTGAACGTCGTCGCCACCGCAGCCGATTTCCGCACGGCCCGCGCCCGCGCGTACGACGCGCTGGGTCGCATCACGCTCGACGGCGGGCACTTCCGCCACGACATCGCGGCGCGCGTCGCGGAGTAGGCCGGCGCTGCGCCGCATCATCGCGGAGAAATGCAGAATGTCGGAGGGATCTCGAGGATCTCCTCCGACATTCTGTATTTCTCCGATGCGTTGTCGCGCCGGTTGCCGCGCCGGTTGTCGCGCAGCGGGTCAGCGCAGCTCGTCCTCGGGCTTCGGCGTGTACTTGCCGAGGAAGAGCGATGCCACCAGGGCCACCGCCATGATCGCCGCGGGCAGCAGCATCGTCTGCGCCATGCCGGTGGAGAACCCCTCGGCGACGAAGTCGGGCAGCTGCCCGCCGCCGCCGATCCCGGCCGGAGCCTTGTCGAGCCCGGGCAGGTTCGCCTCGAGACGCGCCTGCATGAACGCGGCGATCGCCGACGAGCCGACCACCGAGCCGATGGTGCGGGTGGTGTTGTAGATGCCCGCGCCGGCACCCGCCTGGCGCGGGGAAGGCGGCGGGTGGCCGTGGTGGCCAGCGGCCCCCACATGCCGGCGTTGCCGATGCCCAGCAGCGCCGACGGCAGCAGGAACATCCAGATCGGGGTGTCGACGTTCATCAGCGACGCGTTCCAGAGCAGGCCGCCGGCCACGCAGAGCAGGCCGGGGATCAGGATGAGACGCGGGTCGACCTTGTCGAGCAGTGATCCGGCGAACGGCGCGAGCACGCCCGAGATGACCGCCATCGGGATCATCAGCAGCGCCGACTCGGTCGGGGTGAGTCCGCGCGCCAGCTGCAGGAAGAACATGAACGGCAGCGACATGCCCGTCACCGTGAACCCGACCGCGGCGATCGCGACGTTGGACGCCGAGAAGTTGCGGTCACGGAACAGCCCGAGCGGCACGAGCGGCTCGCTCTTGGTCTTCCACTGCTGCAGCACGAACACGATAAGCAGCACGACGCCGGCGGCGATGAGCCCCCACACGGTGATCGGACCGGTGATGACGCCCCAGTCGTACTTCTCACCCTCCTGCAGGCCGAACACGATGAGGAACAGTGCGGCGGCGCTGAGCACGACGCCCACGAGGTCGAAACGGTGCGGATGCGTCTTCAGCCGCGGCACCAGGATGACGGCGAGCACGAAGCCGATCACGCCGACCGGGATGTTGATGAAGAAGATCCACTCCCAGCCGAGGCCGTCCACGAGGAAGCCGCCGAGCAGCGGGCCGACCAGGGTCGCCACGCCGGCGGTCGCGCCCCACAGGCCCATCGCCGCGCCGCGGCGGTCGGGCGGGAAGGTGCGGGTGATCACGGCCATGGTCTGCGGAGTCATGAACGCCGCGCCGAGGCCCTGCACCGCACGGAACGCGATGAGCATCTCGAGGCTGGTGGACAGGCCGCAGGCCAGCGACGACACCGTGAAGATCACCAGGCCGATGAGGTAGATGTTCTTCGGGCCGAACCGGTCGCCGAGGCGTCCGGTGATCAGCAGCGGCACGGCGTACGCGAGCAGGTAGGCGCTGGTGACCCACACCACGTTGTCGAGGTTGTTCGTGTCGGGATCGAGGGCCGCCTTGATCGCGGGGTTCGCCACCGAGACGATCGTCGTGTCGACGAGGATCATGAAGAAGCCGATGACCAGCGCCCAGAGGGCGGGCCAGGGGCTGCGCGGCTTGTGCCCGACGGCGTAGGTGCCGGTCGTCGGTGCGCCGCTGCGAGGAGCGGATGCCGCCGGCATCCGTTCCCGGCGGATTGGTCTCTGTCATTGTCGTGCTGCCTTTCGCTCGGCCGCCTTCGCGGCGCGATGTTCAGCGGGGATCTCGTCGATCCCCCAGGCGTAGGAGGCGTCCGCGAGGGACTCGAGGAAGCCGTCGGTCCAGGTCAGTTCGGCGCGCAGCAGTGCAGCGTGCCGGTCGGTCTCGATGAGGAACTGGTGCGGCACCCTGCGCTCGGCGGCGCCGGCCAGGGCCGCGCCGATGGTGTCGCTCTCGGCGGCGAGCGCAGCTCGCCGAGAGGAGACCAGGTCGATGACCTCGGCACGCGGCAGGTTGTGCGCCTCGGCGAGCGCCACCCGGAACTCAGGCGTACTGTCGGTGCGCGCGAGCCCGGTGCGCACCCAGTTCTCCAGCACGTCGGATGCCGCTGGCTGCAGCGTGTAGGTGGTGCGCTCGGGCCTGTTGCCGTCGCGGTCGGTGCCCACCTCTGCGATGAGCCCCTCGCGCTCCAGACGGCCGACCGTGTGATAGAAGGTGCCGTTCGTCAGCTTGACCATGCGGTCGTCGCGGCGCTGTCGCAGCAGGCGCATCATCTCGTACGGATGCATGTCGCCCTCGCGCAGCAGCGCGAGTACCATCGCCCCCAGAGGCGTGAGCTTCACATCCGCAGCCATATGTCCCATCCCGATTCAGTCCAGATGGACTATATCAGGTCGATGTCGCGCCGACCTCACGCGGAAGTCGCCGAAGTTCGCTCAGCGCAGGGCGGTCTCGCGCTGAGCGTCGGACAGTGGTCGATCCGCATAGATCAACCTGATCACCGACGGATCGGGAATGCCGGCATCCGGTCCGCGATGCACGAGCGAGAGCCCGACCTTCTCGGCGACCGCGGCCGACGCCGTGTTGTGCGCGACGAGGAACGCGATGATCGGCGTCGCCGGGCGCAGGTTGCGCGCCGCGGCGATGCCGGCGCGCGAGACCTCCGTGGCGTAGCCGCGCCGATGGTGGTCGGCGGAGATCCGGTACCCGAGATTCCATACGTCCGCCGCCTCGGATGCCCCGGTCAGCAGCGTGCACCCTCCGGTGCCGATCACCTCGCCGGTGTCGCGAAGTCGCACGATCCACGACGCGAGTCCCACCTCGCCCCACCGCTCCTGCCAGCGCCTCAGCAGGTGCGCGGTGGTCGCCCGCTCGACGTGCCGCAGCGTCGGATAGTGCTCCCAGACCCGCGGATCGGAGAAGATCTCGTGGATCGCATCGATGTCGTCATCGGCCGGTCGGCGCAGGATCAGTCGCTCGGTGATTCTCTCGTCAGCCATCGGTCCCGAGCGTACGCCGGGGCACCGACGCCGGAGTCAGACCTCGGCCGGCCCGAGCCCCGCCCGTTCCAGGATCACCCCGACCTGCACGCGGCCCCGCACCCCGAGCTTCACGAACACCTGCTCGAGGTGCGTCTTCACGGTGCCTGCGGAGATGTGCAGGTCGGCCCCGATCTGCGGGTTGGTCGCGCCGGATGCCACGCCCCGTGCGACCGCCAGCTCGCGCTCGGTGAGCCCGGAGATCCGCTCCAGCGCGGGCTGCCGGCCGGCACCGCCCTCGCTGCTCACCGCTCGGCGCACCAGCTGTGCGGTGCTGGTTCCCGAGACCACGATCTCGCCCCGTGCAGTGCTCAGCACCGCGTCGGCGAACCGCTTCACATCGTCCTTCATCAGGTAGCCGCTCGCCCCCGCCGTCAGCATCTTCAGCAGCTGGTCCTCGGAGTCGAAGCTCGTCATCGCGAGCACCCGAGACGACGACTGCTGCACGATCGCCGCGGTCGCCTCGGGGCCGGCGACTCCCGGCATCCGCACGTCCATCAGCACGACGTCGGGGTGATGCGCACGCACGAACTCGACGGCCGCGCCGCCGTCGGCGGCCTCGCCGATGATCTCGATCCCCTGGTCGGGCTTCAGCAGCAGGCGCAGCCCGCTACGCACCAGCGGGTCGTCGTCGACGAGCAGCACCCGCACGGGCGACGGAAGTTCGGTGGTCACACTCCCGACCATATCGGCGACCTCGGACGCCCCGAGTGCTCAGGCGACCTCCTGCCACGGCAGGGTGACGTCGATGATGAATGCGCCGTCGTGCGGACCAACCCAGGCGGTGCCGTCCAGGGCCGCCGCACGCTCCCGGATGCCGAGGAGGCCGTTCCCGCCGCCCGGCATCGACGAGACCGCTCCCGGCGTCAGCGGATTCACGACGCGGATGCGCGCGCCGTCGGAGGGTTCCACCTGCACGTACAGCTCGATCGGCGCGGTGCGCGCGTGCTTGGCCGCGTTCGTGAGCGACTCCTGCACGATGCGATGTACCGCGCCGTGCAGCTGCGCCGATGCGCGCTCCGGCGCCTCGATGAGGATGAACGCGTTGATCACGACACCGGCCGCGCGGTACTCGGCGACCAGCGCGCCGATCGCCCTCAGGGTCGCCGGCGCGGACGAGCGGCCGGGGCCGGTGCGCAGATCGCCGATCAGCCCGCGCAGGTCCTGCAGCGCGGCGCTGCTCTGCTGCTGCACGACACGCGCCATCTCGGCGACATCCCCTCCGGCATCGCGTTCTCGAGTGCCCCGGCGTGCATCGACATGACGGCGAGTCGGTTGGTGAGGGAGTCGTGGATGTCGCGGGCGATGTTCTCGCGCTCGGACTGCCGCACCATCTGCTCGTTCAGCGCGTCGGCACGACGGTGCTCCTCCTCAGCGCGCACGTCGCTGCGGCGCGCGCCTTCGCGGGCCCGGCCGACGATCACGACCGCCACCGTCACCCCGAGCGAGATCACGGCCCAGATGAAGGATGCCGCGATCCATGTCGGCTCGTACTGCGCTTCAGCGCGGGTGGTGAACAGCCACGGCAGCGCACCGCCCAGGGGGTGAGCGCCTCGCGGACGACGAACAACAGCACCAGAGCGCCGACGCCGATGGCGATCCGCCACATCCAGGCGGGACGACGACGGATGCAGCAGACAGCGCCGATCAGCAGCAGCACGTACGAGACGCCGATGAGCGCGAGCACGGCACCGGCCAGCAGCGCGAGGAGCGGACCTCTGCGCCGCCAGAACACGGTCACCCAGGCGGCGATGACGACGACGGTCATGATGCCGCCGAAATCCGTGACCTTCGTCTCGCCGCCGCTGGTCGCCGGCAGGTCGAAGGTTCCGGGCACGTTGATCGTCGCAAAGACGTCGAACAGCACCCCGCCGATGAAGAGCGCGATCGTGCCCGCGTTCGCCGTGATACGGCGGCGCGGCGCAGCGGAGGAGTTCGGGGATGCCACGACCCGAGCCTACGGCGGGCCAGCGACGCCCGGCCCCCGCCGACCGGCGGCATCCGCCTCCGCCGTTCGGCAGAGGCGGATCCGCCCGGTCGGCCGATCCGCCGACCGGCGCGCGCCCCCGAGGATCGGATCGACATCGACCCGCACCTGATCACAGAGGACCCGGACATGACCTTCGATAACAGCAGCCACACCCCGCCGCCCGCACCGCAGGCTCCGCTGCAGACTCCACCGCCGGCATCCGGGCCGTTCCCCGCCCCGCCCGCCGGCGCACCCGTGCCGGCCGGCGAGCGCTCCTTCCTGCTCACCTGGCTGTTCGCGCTGTTCCTCGGCTTCTTCGGGGTCGACCGCTTCTACCTGGGCAAGGTCGGCACCGGCATCCTGAAGATCGTCACCTTCGGCGGCGCAGGGATCTGGGTACTCGTCGACATCGTGCTCGTGCTCACGAACCAGACGAAGGATGCCGACGGGCCGGCCTCTCGCCGGTTACCAGGAGCAGAAGAAGATCGCGTGGATCGTGACGGGCGCCCTGGTGGTGCTGAGCATCATCCTCGGTGCCGTGAACGGCGGATCCGGCGGCGCCGCGACGCCTGCGGCGGACAAGCCGGCGGTGAGTGCGCCGGCCGAGCAGCACGCCACCGATGCGGCCGAGGAACCGGCATCCGCCCCGGCGGAGGAGCCGTCCGACGAACCGGCCGAGCCCGCCGTGCCCGCCGAATACGCCTCTGCCGTGAACAAGGCGCAGTCGTACGCCGACATGATGCACATGAGCAGGCAGGGCGTCTACGACCAGCTCACCAGCGCCTACGGCGAGAAGTTCTCCGCCGAGGCCGCGAAGTACGCCATCGACAACGTCGAGGCGGACTGGAACGCCAACGCGCTCGCCAAGGCGAAGGACTATCAGCAGCTGATGTCGATGTCGCCCGCTGCGATCCGCGACCAGCTCACCAGCCAGTACGGCGAGAAGTTCACCGCCGCCGAGGCCGACTATGCGATCGCGCACCTGAACGACTGATCGCGGGGAGGAGAAGATCATGGAGACAGGCGCCATCCTCAGCTGGACGCTGCAGCAGGAGATCCCGGTTCCCGCGGACGTGCAGAACGTGCTCGCCCAGGGTGAGCAGGCCGTGGCCTCGTTCCGGACGTTCCGCGACTCGGCGACGTTCACCACCCGCAGGCTCATCGTGCGCGACGCGCAGGGCATGACCGGCAAGAAGGTCGAGATCTACTCGCTGCCGTACAGCTCGGTGCTGATGTGGTCGTCCGAGAACGCCGGGACGCTCGACTGGAACTCCGAGCTGGAGCTGTGGACCAAGGCCGGGCACATCAAGGTCAAGCTCGCGAAGGGTGTCGACGTGCGCCGGCTCGACAGCCTGATCGCATGGGGCGTGCTGAACGCACACTGACCGCGGGGCCGCGTGGGGACGCGGGAGGGGGCGCGGGTGGCCGGGGATGCGAAGATGTACGCGTGAGCGAAGCACTGAGCATCCCCGGCTGGCGGCACCTCTACTCGGGCAAGGTCCGCGACCTGTACGCCTCGGACGACCCGGCCGACACCCGCCGGCTGATGGTGGCGTCCGATCGGGTGAGCGCGTTCGACTTCATGCTCTCCCCCGCGATCCCGCAGAAGGGGGCGCTGCTCACCACGCTGAGCAACTGGTGGTTCGACCAGCTCGACTTCCCCAATCACCTCGCCGAGGGCGATGTGCCGGAGGAGGTCGCCGGTCGCGCGATCCTCGCGCAGTCGCTGGAGATGCTGCCGATCGAATGCGTCGTGCGCGGCTACCTGACCGGATCCGGATGGGCCGAGTACACCGAGCAGGGCACCGTCTGCGGCATCCCGCTGCCGGCCGGCCTGCACGACGGCGACCGCCTGCCCGAGCCGCTGTTCACCCCCGCTTACAAGGCGCCGATGGGCGAGCACGACGAGAACATCTCGTTCGAGCGCGTCGCCGAGATCGTCGGCCAGGAGCGCGCTGAGCAGCTGCGCGACGTGTCGATCGCGATCTATCGCCGTGCGGCGGAGATCGCCGAGGCGAAGGGCCTCATCCTCGCGGACACGAAGTTCGAGTTCGGGACGGATGCCGCCGGCACCCTGCGTCTGGGCGATGAGGTGCTCACGAGCGACTCGTCCCGGTACTGGGATGCCGAGGCCTGGCGCACCGGCACCACGCCGGCCGAGCGGATGGCGAGCTTCGACAAGCAGATCGTGCGCAACTGGCTGGCCGCCAACTGGGACAGGCAGGGCGAGCCACCGGCGCTGCCGGAGGACGTCGTGGAGCGGACCGCAGCCCGCTACCGCGAGCTGATCGAGCGCCTCACGGCGTGAGTCGGCCGCCGGTGCCTTCGACAGGCGCAGGGAGCCACCTCGTATCCCGATAGGGTTTGTGCAGCCTCCATCCCTATCCCCGAGGAGCCCGCATGTCGCTGTGGAAGATCCACGGCAACGGACGCACTGTCGCGCCCGACGCCGTCGTCCGTCCTGATGAGCGCCTGAACTGGCCCGCCACGATCGCGATCGGCGTGCAGCACGTCGTCGCGATGTTCGGCGCCACGTTCCTGGTGCCGATCCTCACCGGGTTCCCGGTGCCGACGACCCTGCTGTTCAGCGGTGTCGGAACGATCCTGTTCCTGCTCATCACGCGCAACAAGCTGCCCAGCTACCTGGGCTCGTCGTTCGCGTTCATCGCGCCGGTCACCGCCGCGACCGCGGTCGGCGGCACGGGCTCGGCACTCGCCGGCATCGTCGCGGTCGGCGTGCTGCTGGCGATCATCGGTGTCGTCGTGCACACGGCGGGCGTCGCGTGGGTCGACCGGTTCCTGCCGCCGGTGCTCGCCGGCACGATCGTCGCGCTGATCGGATTCAACCTGGCCGGCGCCGCGCACAACAACTTCGCCGCCGCCCCGGTCACCGCCACCGTCACGCTCGGGCTGACCATCCTGTTCGCGGTCGTGTTCCGCGGGTTCCTCGGCCGCATCTCTATCTTCCTCGGCGTGATCGCGGGATACATCTTCGCCGGCATCCGCGGCGAGCTCGACTTCGAGGCGGTCGAGAAGGCCGACTGGGTGGGTCTGCCCACCTTCCAGTTCCCGGACTTCGTCGAACCGAACACCTGGTCGGCGATGGCGATGTTCCTGCCGGTCGTGCTCGTGCTCATCGCCGAGAACGTCGGCCACGTGCGTGGCGTCGCCACCATGGTGAACGACCCGAAGATCAACGAGAACACCGGCAAGGCGCTGATCGCCGACGGCATCTCGACCACGCTCGCCGGCTTCTTCGGCGGTTCTGGCACGACGACCTACGGCGAGAACATCGGCGTCATGGCATCCACCCGCGTCTACTCGACCGCGGCGTACTGGGTGGCCGGCATCACGGCCATCCTGCTCAGCATGTCGCCGAAGTTCGGCGCCGTCATCAACTCGGTGCCCGCCGGCGTGCTCGGCGGCGTGACCACCGCGCTGTACGGCCTGATCGGCGTCATCGGCGTGAAGATCTGGGTCGACAACAAGGTCGACTTCTCACGCCCCGTGAACCAGTACACCGCCGCGGTCGCGCTGATCGTCGCAGTCGGCGGGTTCGCGATCAAGGGCGAGAGCGGCTTCGAGCTGGGCGGCATCGTCATCGCCACGGTCGCCGCGATCGTCATCTACCACGGCGGCAACGCGATCGCCCGGCTGCGGAAGACCGGCGCCGACGACCCGAAGCCGCTCGCGGCGGTCGGTCCGATCGGCGGCGACCCCACCGATCGTTGAGCGAGCGATGGTCGTTGAGCGAGCGATGGTCGTTGAGCGAGCGATGGTCGTTGAGCGAGCGCAGCGAGACGAAACGCAGAGACGAAACGCAGAGACGAAACGCCTTCAGCCGACCTGAGAGCGTTTCGGCTCTGCGTTTCGTCTTCGCTCCTTCGTCGCTCCGCGGGGCGACCACCTTCGTCGCTCGCGGGGCGACCCGGGGCTGAGAGCGTTTTCGTCTCGCTCGTTCCTCGCTCGCTCAACGACCGGGCGGACGCACCCAACGACAGGGAGGCGGCTACGCGTCGATCGCGCGCAGCGCGGTGGACGCGGGGTCGGATGCCACGAAGGGCAGCGGCTCCGCCGGATCGCCCAGCCCGTACATCCGGTGCACCCAGCACCGCGCCGCCTGCAGCGGATAGGTCCTCCCGTACACGGCGCGCTTGACGATCACGCCCTCCAGCACACTGCGCAGCATGACCTCCTCGAGGGCGGGGTCGTCGGCGCCGCGCTCGCGGAACAGATCCTGCATGAGCTCACCGGCCGCGAGCACCGCCTCGAGGCTGCGCTGCTCGGACTCGGCGTAGATGCGGTGCGTGGTGGGCAGAATGGACAGACCCAGGGTGATGCGCTGCTGCGGCATGCTCTGATCCGCGCCGATCAGTGACATGTCGATGATCGTGCGCAGCCGCTCGTCGGCGCTCTCGTCGTCGAAGGCGAGCGCCGTCATCTTCGCGAAGTAGGCGTCGAGCACGGCGCCGACGAGCTGCTCCTTGCCCCCGAAGTAGTAGCTGACGAGTCCCTGCGCGACCCCCGCGTGGCGGGCGATCTCGGCCAGACTCGCCTCGTGATATCCCTTGTCGCCGAACACCTCGAAGGCGGCGTGCAGGATGGCGGCCTGCGAGCGCTCGCGGGCGTCGCGGTTCTGCGCTGCGGAACGCGGCATCCTCAGTCTCCTTTCCGATGCGCGGGCGGTGAGACTCCCCAGTTCATACGGCTCCCCAATGTCCCCGAGTGATGATATCGTGTTCGTTGATTGGACCCTCAATCAACGAACCAGTGGATGGCGATGGGAGTCGCCATCCGATCGTTCCGAAGTCGATCCGGCACCCGACGGGATCGCGCACGGAGGAACGGTTGACCTCTCCGCGGTCGTTTCGGCGCTCACCGCGAGGAGCCGCTGCGACGCACGGGGGCTTGCGCGCAGCTCCGGGAGGAGGGAGGGGAGGGGGAGTCCCGGCTCCCTCCTCCCGGACTTTCAGGAGCGTCCCCCGGTTCACTCGATCGTCGCGAGCGGCGCGTCCGGCTCCAGCAGCGCGCCCACCTCCGCACGATACGCGATGGTGCCGCCGCGGTGCGCCGTCACCTGCGTCTCCATCTTCATGGCGTCCAGCACGGCGACCGCATCCCCCTCGGACACCTCCGCCCCGTCATCGACGAGCCAGCGCACCAGCGTGCCCGGCGACGGTGCGCGCAGCTCCGCCGGGTCCGGCCCGTGCTGCGGAGCGGATGCCGCCGGCACCGGCGAACCCGGAGAGCAGAGCCATGGGCAGTCCGAGCATCACGCGCCGGCCGTCGATCTCGACCGGGAAGCGCGCCAGCCCGGCATCCTCCACGGGTGCGGGCCGCAGCTGCGGCTCGAGCCGCGGCAGCAGCACCTGCTCGATCCACTGAGTGTGCACCGCGAAGCCGAAGGTCGAGAACTCCGGGGCGTCCACGGCGAGGCGATCGAAGCCGATCACCGTCGCCGGCCCCTCGACGTGCAGCTCGCGCAGCGCCCGGCGGGCACGGACCAGCGCCGCATCACGCGAGTCGGCGTACACGATGAGCTTGGCGATCATCGAGTCGAACGCGGGCTGCACGGCATCCCCCGCCTCGACTCCCGAGTCCCAGCGCACGCCGGGGCCGCCGGGGACGCGCAGGACGTCGACGCGAGCCGGGCTGGGCAGGAAACCGCGCCCCGGATCCTCGGCGTTGATGCGGAACTCGAAGGCGTGACCCAGCGGCCGCGGAGTCTCCCTGACCGAGGGACCGTCGCCGAACGCGATGCGGAACTGCTCCCGCACCAGATCGACGCCGGTGACCTCCTCGGTGACCGGATGCTCGACCTGAAGGCGCGTGTTCACCTCGAGGAACGAGATCGTGCCGTCAGCGGCGAGCAGGAACTCGACGGTGCCCGCGCTGCGGTAGCCCGCCTCGACGCAGATCCGTCGCGCGGCCTCGTGGATGCGCTCGCGCTGCTCGTCGGTGAGCCCGGGCGCGGGCGCCTCCTCGATGAGCTTCTGGTTGCGGCGCTGCATCGAGCAGTCCCGGTCGCCGACCACGACCACGCCGCCGCGGCCGTCGCCGAGCACCTGCACCTCGACGTGCCGCGGCGATTCCAGGAACCGCTCGACGAAGCACTCCCCTCGCCCGAAGGCGACGATCGCCTCGCGCGTCGCGGCGTCGAACGCCTCGGCGACCTCATCCAGCTCGCGCACCACCTTGAGCCCGCGTCCGCCGCCGCCGAACGCCGCCTTGATCGCGATCGGCAGACCGTGCTCCTCGGCGAAGGCCACAGCCTCTGCGGGGCCCTCGAGCGGATGATCGGTGCCCGCGGCGAGCGGAGCGCCGACCTTCTGCGCGATGCGCCGAGCCGTCATCTTGTCGCCCAGCGCGTCGATGCTCTCGGGCGAGGGCCCGATCCAGACCAGTCCGGCCTCCTCGACGGCGCGCGCGAACGCGGCGCTCTCGGAGAGGAAGCCGTAGCCGGGGTGCACGGCGTCGGCCCCGGCCCGGTGGGCGGCGGCGAGCAGCGCCTGGATCGACAGGTACGTCGACGAGGCGGTGGAGCCCCCCAGTCCCACCGCCTCGTCGGCCAGACGCACGTGCAGTGCGTCGGCGTCCTGGTCGGCGTACACGGCGACCGAGGCGTATCCGGCCTCGGCGCATGCGCGGATGACGCGCACGGCGATCTCGCCGCGGTTCGCGATCAGGATCTTCTTCATGACGGTGTCCCTTCGCCTTCTTCTTCGGTCGTTGAGCGAGGAGCGGAGCGACGAGACGAAACGCCCTCGGGTGGCCCGATGCGTTTCGTCTCCCTCCCTCCGGTCGGTCGCTCAACGACCGGTTGTGCAACGCGGAACCGCACCCGTGCCCCCGGCGGTAGCTGCCCGGCGAGATCGAGATCGGCGTCGATGACCGCGCCGATGATCGGATATCCCCCGGTGAGCGGATGGTCGGGCAGGAACAGCACCGGTTGGCCGTCCGGCGGCACCTGGATCGCGCCGGTCACGGCGCCCTCGCTGGGCAGCTCCCCCGCGACGGCGCGCTCCAGCGGCGTCACGCCGTGCAGCCGGATGCCGACCCGGTCGGACCGCGGGGTCACGTCCCACTCCTGGCCGGTGAGTGCCTCCAGCGCGCCGTCGGTGAACCAGTCGTCGCGCGGGCCGAGCAGGATGCGCAGCTCGGCGGTCTCGCCGGGCGCGGGCAGGTCGCGGGTGAGCGGCTCCGGCTGCACCGGGTGCGGAGCCGTGCGCGGGTCGCCCACGGCGATCAGATCACCGGCGGCGAGCGGCGCGGGGCCGAGCCCCGCGAGAGTGTCGGCTGCCGCGCTGCCGAGCGCCGGTGCGGTCCGGATGCCGCCGCGCACGGCGATCGCGTAACGCAGGCCGCGCACGGGGTGACCGATCCGCAGCTCGTCTCCGTCATCGAGGGCGAACGGCGCGCCGAGTCGGATGCCGCTGCCCATGCCGTCCGCGGCATACAGGCTTATCTCGCCGACCGCACCCGCGATTGCGGCGACGGTGGGCACGCCGTGATAGCGCAGCGAGGCTCCCCCGACGAGCTCCAGCACCGCGGCATCCGTCGCATTGCCTACGGCCCGGTTCGCGTCGCGCATCGCCGTGCGATCCGCCGCGCCGGAGGCGGAGACGCCGAGGGCCGCGTGCCCGGGACGTCCGGGGTCCTGCACGAGCAGCTGAAGGGCGGGGCGGAGCACCTCCAGCGAACCTCCCTCCGCGTCGTGACCACTCGGGGAGGGTGAAGGCGTTTCGTCTCGCTCCGCCCGCTCGACGACCGAAGAGCGACCACCCGGGGAGACCGAAGGCGTTTCGTCTCGCTCCGCCCGCTCAACGACCGAAGAGCGACCATCCGGGGAGACCGAGGACGTTTCGTCTCGCTCCGCCCGCTCAACGACCAAAGGGCGACCACCCGGGGAGACCGAAGGCGTCTCGTCTCGCTCCGCCCGCTCAACGACCGAAGGGCGACCATCCGGGGAGACCGAAGGCGTTTCGTCTCGCTCCGCCCGCTCAACGACCGAAGGGCGACCATCCGGGTCGTTGAGCGGAGGCGAGGAACGAGCCGCAGACGAAACGCCGTGAGACGCCTCCGCAGCTGAAGGCGTTTCGCCCGCGGAGGATGCGCCCTCGACGATCTCCCTCTCCGCACGCTCGAAGCGCACCAGCGTCCCCGGCGCGAACAGCGCCGGCGGGTCGCGGTCGATGTCCCACATCACCGCATCCGTCCGGCCGATGAGCTGCCAGCCGCCGGGGCTCTCCCGCGGGTACACCCCGCTGAACTGCCCGGCGAGGGCCACCGATCCGGCCGGCACGCGAGTGCGCGGGGACGACCGCCGCGGCACGTCGAAGAGCGGGTCCGATCCCACCGCGTAGCCGAATCCCGGGGCGAAGCCCGAGAACGCCACCTGCCACTGCGCGGCGAGGTGCCGGCTGACGACCTCGTCGGTCGAGACGTCGAGCAGCGCGGCGACGTCGGCCAGGTCCTCGCCGTCGTACCGCACCGGGATGGCGACCTCGCCCACGTGCGGCACGTGGGCGGCATCCACCGTCGTCGACGACAGCACCTCGGCCAGCGAGGCGGCGTCCACGAGCACCGGATCGAAGCGCACCAGCACGGTGCGCGCCCCGGGGATGAGCTCGACGACGCCCGGCACGCCCGCCCATGCCAGGTTCAGGCGCATCGCCTCGTCGAGGTCGGCGGCCTCGACGAGCAGCGCCCGGTCAGATGCGGTGAGGATGCGCATCAGACCACGTACTCCGCGTCGGGGATGTCCGTGAGGAACATGTAGCCCGGAGCGTGGGTCACCGCGAACGGCGGCTTCGATGCCATGATCGCAGCCTGTGGGGTGACCCCGCAGGCCCAGAACACCGGGATCTCGCCCTCGCGCACCTCGGGGGCATCGCCGAAGTCGGGACGGGAGAGGTCGGCGATGCCGAGCGACGCCGGGTCGCCGATGTGCACCGGTGCGCCGTGCACGGCTGGGGTGCGCCCCGAGATCTGCACGGCGTCGGCGACGCGGGATGCCGGGATCGGCCGCATCGACACGACCATCTCGCCGCGCAGCCGGCCGGCGGGCGCGCAGTCCACGCTCGTGCGGTACATCGGCACGTTCCGGCCCAGCTCCTGGTGCCGGATCGGGATGCCGGCCTCGGCGAGCCCGGTCTCGAACGTGAAGCTGCATCCGATCAGGAAGGCGACGAGATCGGGATGCTCGTCCCAGGCGCCCGTGGCGTCGGAGACCTCCTCCGCGAGCTGCCCGTCGCGCCAGATGCGGTACCGACCGATGTCGGTGCGGATGTCACTGCCCGGCGCGAGCTGGGACTCCACCTCGCCCTGCTCGATGACCTCGAGCACGGGGCACGGCTTCGGGTTGCGCTGCGCGTAGAGCAGCGTCTCGAACGCCCAGTCGGCGGGGACCGCGATGAGGTTGGCCTGCGTGAGGCCCGCGGCGACGCCGCTGGTGGGCTCGGCGAGGCCCTCGCGATAGGCACGACGAGCAGCGCGGGCCGATTCGCGCTGGGCGGGCGTGGCGACGACGGTCATGTCACCCTCCGGCGAACGGGGTGATGCTCACGCCGGAGGCCTCGAGCAGGCGCCGCGTCTCGGCGGCCATGGCGACCGAGCCCTTGCTGTCTCCGTGCACGCAGATCGACTGCGCCTGCACGCGCACGTCGGTGCCGTCGACGGCCCGGATGACGCCGGACTCGGCGAGGCGCAGCATCCGCTCGGCGACGGCGCTCGCGTCGTGCAGCACCGCCCCCTCCTCGGTGCGCGAGACCAGCTGGCCGTCGGGCTTGTAGGCCCGGTCGGCGAACGCCTCGGCCGCGACGGCGAGCCCAGCTCGCTCGGCGACGTCGAGCACGACACCGCCGGCGAGGCCGAGCAGGACCAGGCTCGGGTCGATCGCGCGGATCGCGGCGACGACGTCGTTCGCCTGCCGCTCGTCGCGGGCGATCGTGTTGTACAGCGCGCCGTGCGGCTTGACGTAGGCCACGGTCCCGCCCACCGCCTTGGTCAGGCCGGCGAGGGCGCCGAGCTGGTACTCCACATGCGCCTGCAGGGTGGCCGAGTCGATGTCGACCTTCGTGCGGCCGAAGTTCTCGTAGTCGCGGTAGCCGGGGTGCGCGCCGATCGTGACCCCGTTCTCGACGGCCGCGGCGAGAGTGCGCCGGATGCCCTCCGGGCTGCCGGCGTGGAATCCGCACGACACGTTCGCGCTGGTGACGATCGCGAGCATGCTCTCGTCGTCCGACACGATGCGGTCGGACACATTCTCGCCCAGGTCCGAGTTCAGATCGATGGATGCCATGTTCTTATGCTCCTGTCCCGAGGAAGGCGAAGATCGGGCCGATCGACACGGCGCCCATGTACCAGGTGAGGGCGGTGACCAGCGTGCCGGCGATGAGCAGCCAGCGCGGGTACCGCTCCACGCCGAGCAGGTCGGCGCGGAACCATCCGATGTACATGAACACCGTGAGGCCGATCGGCAGGATCAGTCCGTTGAAGCCTCCCACGAACACGAGGATCGCGGCGGGCGCGGTGCCGATGGAGAGGTACACGATCAGCGAGACGACGATGAACACGACGGTCGCCCACTGCAACGACCAGCCGCCGAGGAAGCGCTTGTGGAATGTCGAGAGGAACGTCGCCGAGGTGTAGGCGGCGCCGATCACCGAGCTGATCGCGGCGGCCCAGAAGATCGCGCCGAAGATGCGCATCCCGGCATCTCCCAGCACCGCGCCGAACGCCTGTCCTGCGGGGTTCGCCGCCTGCGTGGTCAGATCGAGCGTGACACCGGACGCCACGACCCCGAGGATCGCGAGGAAGAGCACGTACCGCATGATGCCGGTGACGAAGACGCCGTTCGAGGCGGCTCGCATGACGGGTCCGGCGTGCTCGGGGCCGGTGTTGCCCGAGTCGAGGTAGCGGTGCGCACCGGAGTAGGTGATGTACCCGCCGACGGTGCCGCCGACGATCGTGGTGATCGTCGCGAAGTTGATGGTGTCGGGCAGGAAGGTCTGACGCAGTGCGTCGCCGACCGGGGGCTGCGAGATGAACGCCACGATGACGGTCATCACGATCATGCCGACACCGAGGACGACGAGCACGATGTCCATCACCCTGCCGGCCTTCTTGATGAGGAAGATCGCGATGGCGATCGCCGCGGTGACGAGGCCACCGAGCTTCGGGTCGATGCCGAGCAGGGCGTTCAGGCCGAGTCCGCCGCCGGCGATGTTGCCGATGTTGAACGCCAGGCCGCCGATGATCACCAGCACGGCGATCACGTGGCCGGAGAACGGGATGGCGCTGTTCGCGAGCTCGCCGGCGCGCTTGCCGGACGAGGTGATCATGCGCCAGACGTTCAGCTGCACGGCGATGTCGATGATCACCGAGATGAGGATCGCGAAGGCGAAGGAGGCGCCGAGGGTCGCGGTGAAGGTGGCGGTCTGGGTGATGAACCCGGGGCCGATGGCGCTGGTGGCCATCAGGAAGATCGCGCCGATGACGCCGCTGCGGCCTACGCGCTTCTTGGTCGCGGCCAGGCGCGCGGCGTCTTCGGTGCTCGCAGAGGTGGTGGGGGATTCGGACATGGGGTTCCCATCGTCTTTGGTGGGCGGGAGGGGTTTCCATGATTGTAGAGCAGACGGCGACGGATTGTTCAACAATATTTCTCGTCGACGGACGCATATCCTGAACGCATGACCAACGCGGCTCCGCTCGCCGACGCACTGCGCCAGCGCATCATCGACGGCGAGTTCGCGCCCGGTTCGCGGCTGTCCGAGTCGGCGCTCGCCGAGCGGCTCGACGTGTCGCGGAACACGCTGCGCGAAGCGTTCCGGGTGCTCGCCGAGCAGGGGCTCATCGAGCACATCCCGCACCGCCGGGTCTCGGTGGCCTCCCCGTCGATGGCGGACGTGGTCGACATCTACCGCGCCCGCCGCGTGATCGAGTGCGCCGCGCTGAAGCAGGCCGAGCCGGAGCATCCGGCCGTCGAACTGATGCGCGCGGCCGTCGACGAGGCCGAGACGCATCTGAGCGGCACCGACTGGCGTCTGATCGGCAGCGCGAACATGGCGTTCCACGACGCGATCGTCGCGCTGGCCGACAGTCCCCGTCTCGCGCGCACCTATCGCGACGTCGCCGCCGAGCTGCGCCTGGCCTTCCTCGAGATCGACGACCCTCGTGCGCTGCACGAGCCGTTCGTGCGCAAGAACCGCGCCGTGCTGGACGCGTTCCTGCGGCGCGGCCCGGAGGAGGCCGCCGAAGAGCTCGAGAAGTACCTGATCCGTTCCGAGCGCACGGTGCTGGGCGCGTTCGCCCGCATGGGCAAGAGCTAGTCCCCCGGCACCGACCCGGTGCTCAGACCACGACCCTGCGCCGGGTGAGCTGCTTGAACCATGCTGCGTCGGGAACCCGCGCGATGATCGTTCCGAGGATGATCGTGGTCAGCACGTACACCGCCGCCAGCGCCGCGAGCTGGGGGACCACGCCCGCCGCGATTCCGGCGATCACGATCGAGAACTCGCCGCGCACGGTCAGCGCCACGCCGGTGCGCCATCGTCCCGGGATGCCGATGCCCGCACGCCGGGCAGCGATGTAGCCGGTCGCCACCTTGGTCGACATCGTCACGAGGGCGAGCAGGATGCCCGGGATCAGCCAGTCGGACAGATGCGTGGCATCCGTCGCCAGGCCGAAGAAGACGAAGAACACCGCGGCGAACAGGTCGCGCAGCGGGCTGAGCACCTGCTGCGCCCGGTGCGCCACTCTGCCGGAGAGAGCGATGCCGACCAGGAACGCCCCCACCGCCGCCGAGACGTTGACCTCTTCGGCGAGACCGGCCACCAGCATCGTCAGGCCGAGCACGCCGAGCACCAGGGGCTCGGCAAGATCGGGCGTGAACAGGCGCGAGACCAGCCTTCCGAACCGCATCGCCAGGAACAGGATCAGAAGCACGACGCCCACGGCGATCGCCACGGTGACGGCTCCGCGCAGCAGGCTGACGCCCATCACGAGCGCCGACAGGATCGGCAGGTAGAAGGCCATCGCGAGGTCTTCGATGACGAGCACCGAGAGGATGACCGGGGTCTCCCTGTTGCCGACGCGGCCGAGGTCGCGCAGCATCTTCGCCACCACGCCCGACGACGTCACCCAGGTGATGCCGCCCAGTGCGACCGCGGCGACGGGTCCCCAGCCGAGCAGCAGCGCGAAGGCCGCTCCCGGCAGCGCGTTCAGCGCCGCGTCGACGATGCCGGCGACCTTCGACCTGCTCAGGCCCTGCACCAGCTCCCGGGGGTGTACTCCAGGCCGAGCAGGGCGAGCAGCAGCAGCACGCCGATCTCCGCGCCGATCTGGAAGAACTCCTGACTGGCGTCCAGCGGAGCGATACCGCCGGTGCCGAAGGCGAGACCGGCGACCAGGTAGAACGGGATCGGGAGAGACCGATGCGGTCGGCGAGCCGGCCGAGCAGGCTCATCCCGAACAGCAGCGCGCCGACCTCGATCAGGATGATGGTGGTCTCGTGCATCGGCGCGGCGAGTTCTTACTCGGGACCGTGGTCGACGAGCTTCATCGCCGCATCGAGGCCGCTGCGGGTGCCCACCGCGATGATGATGTCACCGGCGATGAGCGGCTCGTCCGGCACCGGAGAGGGGATGACCTTGCGTTCGCGCAGCAGTGCCACGATCGACACATGCGTACGGGTGCGCATCTTCGTGTCGCCCAGAGTCCGGCCCGCGAACGGCGACGACTCGCCGACCTTGATCTTCTCCGTGTAGAGGCCGTCGGTCTCATCGCTGAGCTTCGTCAGCCGGGTGACGGCGACGGATGCTCCGAAGATGTCGGCGAGCGCCTCCGCCTCGTCCTCGGTGATCGACACGGAGTAGCGGCAGGAGTCCGGATCGTCGGCGTCGTAGATCGCGAGCTCGCGCTCGCCGTCGCGGAAGGAGATGACGCCGAGGCGGCTGCCGCTCTCGGTCACGAGGTCGTTGCGCACGCCGATGCCCGGCAGGTCGACCCTCTCGATGCGTATTGTCACGAGTGTCGAGGATACGCCGATTTCGGAGACGCGGCGCGAAAGGCGGATCAGGCGGACGCCCGCACGACGAGTTCCGTGGTGAGGATGGTGTGATGCGGAGCATCCGTTCCGGCGAGCACGTCGATCAGCACTGACGCCATCGCCTCGCCCTGGGCGAACATCGGCTGCCGCACGGTGGTCAGCGGCGGGTCGAGCTCCGCGGCGACCTGGGAGTCGTCGAAGCCGACCAGCGCGAGGTCGTCGGGCACGCGCAGGCCTGCGGCGCGCAGCACGCCGCAGGCGCCCCGCGCCATCAGGTCGCTCGCGATGAAGATCCCGTCCGGCGGCGAGGGCAGTTCGAGCAGGCGCCGCGCAGCGGCAGCACCGGATGCCTCGGAGAAGTCACCCGCCTCCTCGGCCACCGGCTCGAGACCGGCATCCGCCAGCACCTCCCGGAAGCCCTGCAGCCGGTCGAAGGTCACCGGCATGGAGGGCGGACCGGTGATGGTCGCCACCCTGCGGCATCCGCGATCGATCAGCCGCTGGGTGCCCTGACGTCCGCCGAGCACGTTGTCGACGTCGACAACGTAGTCGGTCTCGCGCTCCACTGCCCGGCGGCCGCCGAAGACCACCGGCACCGCCTCGGCGATGCGGTCGACGAAGGCGTCGCTGGTGTGGTGCGAGACGATCATCGCGGCATCCACACCGCCATTGCGCACGAAGCTGGTCATCTTGTCGCCGGGGTCGTCGCTCGCGATGAGCAGGTTCAAGATGTAGTCGGACTGCGTGACCCTGGCGCTGATGCCGGCGACGACCGCGGCGAAGAACGGGTCGCCGAAGAACGTCGTGGTGTCCTCGGGCACCACCAGGGCGATCGCGTGCGTCTGCCGGCTGGCCAGCGTGCGCGCAGCACGGTTCGGCACGTAGTTCAGCCGGCGGATGGCCTCCTGCACCGACTCCAGCGCCTCCGGGCTCACCGCCGTCGATCCGTTCACCACGCGTGACACGGTCGATCGCGAGACACCGGCTTCGGCGGCGACCTGTTCGATCGTCGGTCGTGCCATCCGGCGTCCTCTCCCTGTGGCGCGCGGGAATCAGACCGCCCGCGCGGCGATGATCCGAGAGTACTCGCGACCGCTGTCCTTCACGGTGCGCTCCTGGGTGTCGTAGTCGACGCGCACGATGCCGAACCGCTTCTCGTACCCGCACGCCCACTCGTAATTGTCCATCAGCGACCAGTAGAAGTAGCCGCGCACATCGACGCCCGACTCGATCGCGTCGAGCGTCGCAGCGAGATGGTCGCGCAGGAAAGCGGTCCGTTCCGGGTCCGCGACCCGCCCACCCTGCAGCACGTCGTCGTAGGCGGCGCCGTTCTCGGTCACGTACAGCGGCACCCCGACGGCGTACTCGCTCGAGACCCGCTGCAGCAGGCGCGTGAGGCCCTCCGGCTGCACCTCCCAGTCCATCCCGGTGCGCGGCAGACCGCGCTCGACCCAGTGGATGCCCTCGACAGACGGGAACGGCGACGCGATCTCGCGCTGCTGGCCCTGGGTCTCGTGCCCGGTGCCCTCCGGGCCATCCGGCTGCGGATGCCCCGACACCAGGTCGCCGTGGTAGTAGTTGACGCCCAGGGTGTCGATCGGGGTGGAGATGATGCCGAGGTCACCCTCGTGCACGGCTGCCTGCCAGCGCGTCACCGCCTCCGCGTCGACCTTGCGGAGGTCGCGCACGACGTCGTCCGGGTACTCGCCGTGGAACAGCGGCGAGAGGAACCAGCGGTTGAACTGGCCGTCGATCCGGCGGGCGGCGTCGAGATCGGCCGGGTCGTCGGCGTCGGCGGGATCGGCGACCGTGAGGTTGAGCGTGAGCCCGAGGTCGAGCGACTCGTCGCGAGCGCGCAGCTCCTGCGTGGTGCGGCCGTGCGCGAGCAGCAGGTGGTGGGCGGCGAGCAGCCCGTCGCCGACGTCGGTGCGCCCGGGAGCATGCACGCCGGCGGTGTAGGAGAGGAACGATGAGCACCACGGCTCGTTGAGCGTCGTCCAGGTGGGTACCCGGTCGCCGAGCGCGTCGTGCACGGAGAGCGCGTACTCGACGAAGCGGTCGACGGTGTCGCGGCTGGTCCAGCCGCCGCGCTCCTCCAGGGTCTGCGGCATGTCCCAGTGGTACAGCGTCAGCCAGGGCGCGATGTCGTTCGCGAGCAGCTCGTCGACGAGCCTGCTGTAGAAGTCGAGCCCCTTCGCGTTCACCGGCCCTCCGTCGGGGCGCACACGCGCCCACGAGGTCGAGAACCGGTAGGTCTGCAGGCCGAGGCTCTTCATCAGCGCGACGTCCTGCGGCATCCGGTGGTAGTGATCGCAGGCGACGTCGCCGGTGTCGCCGTTCACGACCGCGCCGGGCACGCGGGCGAACGCGTCCCAGATCGAGGCGGTTCGACCGTCTTCGAAGGCGGCCCCCTCGATCTGGTAGGCCGCGGTCGCGGCGCCGAACAGGAAACCATCGGGGAAGGAGCGAGTCATGGCCTCCATGATGCCACCATGGGAGCGCTCCCATCTACCCTGGATCGCGTAGCCGACGACGGATGCGCGGAGCAGGAGTCGGCGTACCCTTGAGCGGTGACCTCAGACGCCCTGTCCCGCGCCGAATCCCTCATCCGCTCCGTTCCGGACTACCCGCAGCAGGGCATCCTGTTCCGCGACATCACGCCGCTGCTGGCGGATGCCGAGGCGCTGCGCGTGACCACGGAGGCCCTGGTCGCGCCGTTCGCCGGAGAGTTCGATGTGGTGGCCGGAATCGAGGCGCGCGGCTTCATCCTCGCCGCGGCCGCCGCCGTCACCGCGGGGGTCGGGATGCTGCCGATCCGCAAGGCCGGGAAGCTGCCGCGGCCGGCGGCATCCGTCGACTACGACCTCGAGTACGGCACCGCGACCGTCGAGATGCACGACGACCTGCCTGGCGGGTCGCGCGTGCTGCTCATCGACGACGTGCTCGCCACCGGCGGCACGCTCGAGGCCGGGCGGACGATCGTCGACCGTCTCGGTTACCGGCTCGCGGGCATCTCGGTGCTGTTCGAGATCGACGGCCTCGGCGGCCGCGATCGCATCGGCGACCTGCACACCGTCTTCCGCTCCTGAGGTCCGCGCGTCAGCCCCGGGCGGGCGGCCGAGCCAGATCCTCCGGCGCATCGCCGCACGCGATCGCCGCCCGGATCGACACTGCCGCGTGGGCGAGACTGCTCACCGCGACCAGCTGCCGGGCGCGGGCGTTGATCGCCACGAGCATGCGTCGCGCGATCTGGTCGGCCGAGCCGGTGGGGCCGAGCGCCGTCACATTTCGATCGGCGAGCGGCTCCAGGGCGTCGGCATAGGCCATCAGATCATCGACGTCGTAGTCGAGTCCGACCGCGGCGGCCGTGGCCAGTGCGTGCGCGAGACCCTGTTCGGCGGCCCCGGGTAGCCGCGCCAGTCGCGACGTCGCATCAGCTCGTGCGTGCGCTCCCGGAAAGGCGCGAGAGCGGGGTCGTCCGCGCTGGCCGGCGGTGTGCCGAGCGCGAAGAACTGACACGCGTTCATCACGTCGAGCGTGCTCGACTCCTCGTCGTCGATCAGAGACGTGAGCGCGCGGATCTGCTCGACGGATGCCCGGTACTCGTCGCGCATCAGCGCGATCAGCTGAGCGCGATCGACGTGCCGCTGGTCGTAGACGGCCGTCGTCTTGTTCCGCAGCCGGCCCGGCGGCAGGATCCCGACACGGATCCAGTGCTTGAGCGTCGACGACGCCACACCGCTCCGCACCGCCATCTCGCTGAGTTTCACGACTTCCCCCTGCCTCATTGGAGAGCACGAGCCCCTCCTGCTCTCCACGATGCGCACACCTGTCGAAGACTCTAACCTCGGGTTGGGGAATCATCCCGCACCCGGCCTCCGGCCGCGGTGCGATGAGCGTGGGGTATCGCTCACCGGGCCGGGCGGATGCACGTCGGGGGTGCTGCATCCGCCCGGACGGACTCCCTCCGCCGGACGATAGACTTGTCGCATCCCCGCCCGCGACCTTCGGAGCCTGCTATGCCCACCATCGTCGTCGACGTCATGCCCAAGGCCGAACTGCTCGACCCGCAGGGGAAGGCCGTCTCCGGCGCATTCTCCCGCCTCGGGGTCGAAGGCTTCGAGGGCGTCCGCATCGGCAAGCGCTTCGAGCTCGCCGTGCAGGGCGAGGTCACCGACGAGCTGCTCGCCGAGGCCAAGCGCGTCGCCGACGAGGTGCTGTCCAACTCCGTGATCGAGGACGTCGTGGGCATCGAGGTCGTCGAATGACCGTGCGCATCGGGGTCATCACCTTCCCCGGTTCGCTCGACGACCGCGACGCGCAGCGCGCGATCCGCATCGCCGGCGCCGAGCCCGTCGCCCTCTGGCACGGTTCACACGACCTCGACGGTGTCGACGCGCTGGTGCTGCCCGGCGGCTTCAGCTACGGCGACTACCTGCGCTCGGGTGCGATCGCCGCGCTCTCGCCGATCATGACCGAGGTCAAGGATGCCGCGGCATCCGGCATGCCCGTCCTCGGCATCTGCAACGGCTTCCAGATGCTGGTCGAGGCGCACCTGCTGCCCGGCGGGCTGATCCGCAACGACAACCAGCACTTCGTGCGTCGCGACCAGAAGCTCACCGTCGAGAACTCCTCGACCGCGTGGACCTCGGCATTCGACGCCGGCCAGGAGATCGTCATCCCGCTGAAGAACGGCGAGGGCGGCTACATCGCCAACGAGGACACGCTCGACCGGCTCGAGGGCGAGGGCCTGGTGGCCTTCCGTTACGCCGGCGTGAACCCGAACGGGTCGCTGCGCGACATCGCCGGCATCACCAACCCGGCGGGCAACGTCGTCGGCCTCATGCCGCATCCCGAGCACGCCACCGAGCCGGGTTTCGGCCCCGACACGGCTTCGGCGATGCGCTCCGGCGTCGACGGCCTGGGCTTCTTCCAGTCGGCCATAGAGGCCGTCGCCCGCGTCGCGGCCTGACCCACTTCTTCCGAGGGCCACATCGCGGCATCCGGCTGCCGGGACGCAGCATTTGCTGGCCCCTCATCCGAGGGCGGCGGAACGGATGCACGACCCGGGCACGGATGCACGACCGGGAGCGCGCCGACGCCGTGCATCCGTTCCGCCGTCGTGCAGGTGTACCCGATCGACACGGCGCCAGGCGGCGGCTCAGAGGCCGGCCGGCGGCCAGACGCCGATGATCAGCGCCATCACGACCACGGTGATCAGCTCGTGCGCGATGTTCAGCGTGGTGAGCCTCGTCGACCGCCCTTCGAAGGCGTCATGCGTGATGAAGCGCGCGGCGGTGAACCCCGCCCACAGCACGATCGAGGTCGCGACGGCGGCCCACAGGAACGAACCCTCGTAGAAGTGCCACGAGATGGATGCCGCGCCGGCGAGCACCCACGCGGTGATGAAACTGACGATCACGGTCGTGATCATCGGCCACAGCGGTCCGCGCGACGGCTGGTCCAGGTTCACGCCCGCGAGCTTCGCCCAGCGGTCGCCCATCACGGGCCGCGCGTACCAGACCGCGCCCACCACCATGCTCGACACCGTCGCCAGCAGCACCGCCCAGTAGTTGATCTCGGGAACCATGAGAGCCTCCTCGCTCGTGCGGCCAGGATACTGCGCCGTGTCCGTTGCCGCGGGAGCAGAATGTACGCATGACCGCATCCGACGATCACGTGCTCGGCCCCGGCCTGCTGCCGACGCCGTTCACCGCGGCGCAGATCCGCGACGCGAGCCGGAGCGGCAAGGAGATCCGGATGCTCGTCGAGCAGGCCGACGGCACGTCGTCCGAGCGCCTCAACCGGTTCCACGGCGCCGACGACGAGGGCGCGACGCTGGACCAGTGGAACGCCGACACCCCGGCTGAGGTGTCCTCACGACGCGTCAGCTGGAACGAGCTGCAGGAGCACGCCGCGTTCCCGATCGACAGCACCACCTCCTCGAGAGAGACGGTCGACCTGCCGCTCGGACGGCTGGAGTGCCTGCGCTACGACACCACCGGTGGTCAGGAGACGGCGACCTTCTGGCTCTCGCCCGCCCACCCCGGCATGCCGGTGCGCTACGAGTTCCGGACGGATGCCGGGACGATGCGCACGACGGTCCTGGATATCCGCGTTCCGTGAGGCGATCGGCGGTCGTGTGACACGGAACGGGGTCGACACGCCAGATGTCGGACGGTTCCGCGGAATCCGTCCGACAAGTGGCGTGTCGGCCCCGAAGTGTGCCGGCCTGACCTCAGGCGATGCCGCCGCCGTCGACCACCAGGGCGGAGCCGGTGACGTACGACGACTCGTCGCTCGCCAGCCACACCACGGCGGCGGCGATCTCACTCGGCTGGCCCATCCGGTTCAGCGGACGCTCGGCCGCCTCGGCGAGGAAGCCGGCCTGGTCCTGACCCAGCTGCTTGGCCTCGTCGCGCAGCATCCCGGTGTCGACGTCACCGGGATTGACCGAGTTCACGCGGATGCCCTGCGGGCCGTGGTCGATCGCGAGCGCGCGCGTCATGTTGACCACGGCGCCCTTCGAGGCGCAGTACGAGATGGCCTGGCCGCCGCCCTTGAGACCCCACCCGGAGCCCGTGTTGACGATCGAGCCGCCGCCGGACGCGGCCATGACCGGCACGACGTGCTTGCACATCAGGAAGATCGACCGCACGTTCACGCCGAAGACGCGGTCCCACTCCTCGACGGTGGTCTCCACGGCGGTGGTGCGGCGGATGATGCCGGCGTTGTTGAAGACGACGTCGATGCCGCCGAGCTCGTCGACGACGGATGCCACGACCCGCTCGATGTCGGCCTCGCTGGACACGTCGGCGGCGAGCGCGATCGCGGTGCCGCCGGCCGCGCGGATCTCCTCGGCCACAGCCTCGGCGGCATCGGCGTTCAGGTCGACGACGGCGACCGACGCCCCTCCGCGGCGAAGGCGAGCGAGGTGGCACGGCCGATGCCGCCGGCCCCGCCGGTGACGATGGCGTTCTTGTTCTGCAGACGCATGGTTCTTCCTTTCAGGCGCTTCCGGAGACTAGCGTTCCCGCAGCTCCGGTCGCGATGGTTGCGGGTGTTCGGCGCCGACACCCGCAAACGTTGAGACCGGAGCGGGCGGGGCGTCAGGGGTGGGAAGGTCGTAGAGCCGCTCGGGGGCGGCGACAGGGTAGAACGCGGTGGTCGACGTCCCGGTCGCGATGCGGACATGGCCGGCCAGGCGCGCGTCGAGGTCCGGGTCGCCGGTGTCGACGATGAGCGGATGCCCGCCCAGGTCGATGAGCTTCTGCTCGGGGGCGACGACGAGCAGCGGGTCGTCGCCGAGCGCCCGGATGACGCGGGCGGAGAGCTGCTGATTGCCCCTGCCGAGCAGGAACCCCTGCCCGCCGATCACGGTGACGACCGCCTTCGCCGGGCCCTGCGCGACCTCGTCGAGCAGCTGCTGCTCGGATGCGGCGGAGACCAGCAGCTCGCCGTCGCGGATCACATCGACCCCGAGCGCCGTCGAACGGATGCCGAGGATGCGGGCGACCTCGGCCGTGGTGCCGCCTGGGCCGAGCAGGTACCGCACGCCGGGTTCGAGGCGGGCGACGATTCCGCGTGCGGCGGCCTCGACCGCGGCCTGCTCGCTCGCCGGCGTCGCGGCCTTGCGGGCCTGGGTGCGACCGGGAACGACGGGGACCGGCAGCGTGCCGAACAGGGTGGGGCTGACCCGCACCCGCCGCAGCTGCTCCTCGTCGATGTCGAGCACCTCGCGCTCGGTCACGGGCAGTCCGCCGCGGCTCAGCCACTCGGATGCCACGGAGCCGGCAGCCCGCGGACTCACTGCGAACACCGGCGAGTACATCTTGACGCCCGCCGGGATGCCCAGTACCGCCGGCATCCGCTCGTCCGAGGCGCACGTCTCTCCGGCATCCGGCTTCCCGGCACCCGTCTCTCCGGCGTCCGCCGCTTGCAGATGGCGGACCGATCTGCGCGCGGCGGCGGCCACGCCGCCGGATCCTCCGCCATCTGCAGATTCGTCCGCCCGCCGCGGCTCCGGGGCATCGATCACGGCGTCCGGGTCACAACTCGTCCCGCTTTCCGTGCCGAAACACGGAACGGACTGCGACCTGAACGGGGTGGTGAGTCCGCGAACAACGTCGCGCATCGTGCCGTCGCCGCCGGCAACGAGGATCAACTCGCAGCCCGCGGCGGCGAGAGCTGCGACCGCCGCTGCCGTGTCGGCGGCATCCGTCGCCGCTTTCGAGTCGCGCAACCTGCCGGAATCCGCGCCCAGATGCAGCACATCGAGCGATTCGAACCGAGATACGGGGTCGTACACGACCCACGGCACCAGGCCGGCGGCGCGCACGGCATCGGCGCCCATCGCGCCGGATGCCGTGGCGATCACTGCACCCGGATGCCGGGAGGCGAGGACCTCGAGCGCCGTCAACGCGCGCAGGCCGGCGCGCGGGGCGGCACCCCGCTCCCGCGCCGAGCGCTGCACGTCCGCGCCGTCGGACCCGGCGAGCCCTGCGGGCCCGCCGACTCCGGCGACGGGGTTGACGACGAGTCCGATCACGCGACCACGGACGCTTCGACAGGCTCAGCGACCCAGGTGGACTCCACGCCGTCGGCCGGAATCTCGCCGAAGTGCTTCCGGCGGTAGGCGCGCCAGGTGATGGCCCAGCGCTCCGGGTCGTCGAGGTCGTCGTGGTGAGTGTGGTGCACGGTCTGGTTGTGCGGGGCGGTGCGGACGACCTCGGGGGTCTCGCGCGCCTCGCGGGCGACCTCTGCCAGCGCCGCGACGTACTCGTCGATCTCGGCCTTGGAGTAGCACTCGGTCGGCTCGAGCGTGAACGGCTGCGGCACGACATAGGGATGGTGACTCGTCCAGTAGTGGAATCCGTAGTCGGCCATCCTGATGCCGATCTCCTCGGAGGTGATGCCGGTCTGCTCGTACAGCTCCTGCCACGAGTAGCGCACCTGTTCGATGCGACGGCGGCCCGGGGCGTACGGTGCCGATGCGCCGGGGATCTCGAGGACGCGCTTCAGCAGGTAGTTGTTGTTCAGCACGGCGACCTGCGAGGCGGTCAGCATTCCCTCCGCGCCCAGCGCCATGATCCACGCATAGGCCCGGACGACGTGCAGGATCACGCCATGCGCGGGTGCGACGTGCCCGATCGACAGCTCGCCCGGTTCGCGCACCACGAATCCGTCGTCCGTCTTCTCGACGCGAGGACCGGGCAGGAACGGGGCGAGCGCGGTGCTGACCGCGTTCGCGGCCGCTCCCGGCCCGCCGCTGCCGTGCGGCGCGGCGAACGTCTTGTGCAGGTTGAACTGGCACACGTCGAAACCGGCGTCCCGCGCCCGCGTGATGCCGAGGACTCCGGCGGCGTTGGCCTGGTCGTACGAGGCGAGGGCGCCGACCTCGTGCGCGGCGTCCACCCATTCCTTGATGGCCGGGTTGTAGATGCCGGTGTCCTCGGGGTTGGTCACCATGATCGCCGCGGTGCGGTCGGACAGTGCCGCCTTGAGGGCGGCGAGGTCGGGATAGCCGTCGGCGTCGGGATAGATCGTGATCACCTTGTAGCCGGCGACCTTCGCCGCCGCCGCGTTCGACGGGTGGCTGAAGATCGTCGTGATGACCTCGTCGCGCTGCTCGCCCTCGCCACGGGACTCGTGGTAGGCGCGGATCATCGCGATGTTCGTCCAGATGCCCGCCGATCCGCCGGGCGACGCCAGCGACACGGCATCCATTCCGGAGATCTCGGCCATCAGCTGCTCGAGCCGCCAGATCATCTCCAGCGCACCCTGCGTGTCGGCCGGGTCCTGCGCGGGGTGCAGCGCGCGCAGCTGCGGCACCTCGATGAGCTGGTCGTTGATCTTCGGGGAGTACTTGATGGTGCAGGTGCCCTGCCCGATGTCGACGTTCAGGTCGGAGCCGAGGTTCTCCTGCGAGAGCCGCAGGTAGTGCTTGAGCACTCGCATCTGCGCCATCTCTGGGAGGGCCGGCGGGGCGGGCCGGCGCATGCCCTCGGGCAGGTCGGCGACGACGTCGCCGACGGCCTCGCGCACGGCGGGCTCCACGGCCGGGATGGCGAGTCCCCGCTCGCCAGGCGTGCTCAGCTCGAAGACGATCGGCTCGTCCCAGCTGGCCTGATGGAACCGGCGGGGGCTGGTCTTGGGTGCGATGGGAAGGCTCACTTCGACTCCTCCCTTCGGTCGTCGCTCAGTGCATCGCATGCCGCCTGCTCCTCGGTGTCGATGGCGGCCGCGATCGCCGCGGCGAGTCGGTCGATGTCGGATGCCGGGGTCGCGTCGGTGACGCACACCAGCAGAGTGCGCTCGTCGATGACGACGCCCGGCTCGATGCCCTGCGCACGCAGCGCCGTGACGAGGTCCGGTGCCGAGTGCACGGTGATCGTGAACTCGCGCAGGTGCAGCGCGTCGTCCCCCAGCGCCACGCCGGGGATCGCAGCGAGCCTCTGCTGCGCGTAGCGGGTGCGGGCCAGCAGCAGCTCACCGAGTTCCGCCATGCCGGACGGGCCCATCAGCGCGAGGTGCACGCCTGCGGCGATGCCCCACAGCGCGGCGGCCGTGCCGACCCATTCCTTGCCCTCCTCCCGGTGCGCGAACGACGTGCGGTCGTAGGCGACGTCGCCGAAGCCGTACTCCCCGGGGACGTCGGTGGACTCGAGGCCGAACAGGCGGGAGGGCAGCTCCATCACGAAGCGCGGGTCGTCGTGCACGGCGATGAAGCCCGCGTGCGCCCCGCCGAACCACTGGTGCAGACCGAGCGACTGGATGTCGCCGGTGACGATGTCCGCACCCTGCAGGGCGGGCGGGGTGAGCACGCCGTAGCCGATCGGGTCGGTGCCGACGACGAGCACCGCGCCGGCTGCGTGCGCGGCATCCGCGATCTCGCGCAGCCGGGTCTCGACCGCGCCGGTGAAGCTCGGCGTCTCAACCCAGACCGCGGCGACGTCGCCGCCGAGGCGCTCGCGCAGCGCGTCGAGGTCGGCGACCCCGCCGACCGGTTGGATCGGCTCGATCTCGAGCTGGGAACGGGTGTAGTCGCGCACCTTCGACGCCTTCTCGGGCAGCACGTCGCTGACGGCCAGCACCCGGGTGCGACCGGTGAGCCGCCCGGCCATGGCCAGACCGGTCGCGGTCGCCTGGTACCCGTCGTAGGTGGGGACGTTGACGACGTCCATGGCCAGCAGCTCCGCCATGAGCGACTGGTACTCGAACAGCGCCTGGAAGCGGCCGTGGTCCTCGTAGGGCTCCCCGGCGTAGGCGGTGAGGAACTCGCTGCGGCGGATCACCTCGTCGACGACCGCCGGCACGTAGTGGTTGTAGGTGCCGGCGCCGAGGAAGCTCAGGCGCTCCTCCGTGGTGCGGTTCTGCGCGAGGATGCCCCGCACGTGCCGCGCCAGGTCCTGCTCGGCCGGCAGCGGATCGGGCACGTCGAGCGGACGACGCAGCCGCAGCGCCTCCGGCACGTCGGCGTAGAACTCCTCGATGGACTCGGCGCCGACGGCCGCGAGCATCGCCGCTCGCGTCTCCGGCGCCGTGTTGGGGATGTAGGGATGCACGAAGGCAGTCGTCATGCTTGCTCCTTCACGGTTGCGGTTGCGGTCAAGAGTTCAGGGAAGGGGATGTCGTCGGTGTGCGGTGCGGCGAGCACCGCGACGCCGTAGGGGCCGAGATCGACGCGACCGTCGTGGGCCGTGCCGGTGAGCAGGTCGGTGCCGCGGGCGCTCCACGTGATCGGCTCGGCGCCGTGGTTCAGCAGGAAGGTGTAGTCGGTGCCGCCGTCGGTGCGGGTCACCGCCTCGGCGTTCACGTCGACGTCGGCGCGAGCCGGCAGGCCGGCCTCCCGGAGCACGTCGCGGAACACGGTGACCAGCCCCTCGGGCCGGAGCATGGCGCTGACGTACCAGGCGGTGCCGTCACCGGCGCGACGCCGGGTCACGGCGGGCAGCCCGTCGAGCACGCCGCCGGCGTAGCCGCCGCGCACCTCGGTGCCCTCGTCGGCCTCGAGCCACTCGCTCCAGTGCGGCACGACCAGATCCTGGTCGCCGTACCGGATGCTCGTGACGAGACCGTCGGGGATCGGCCACTGCTCGTCGACCTCGACGCCGAGCAGGTCGCGCAGCGGGCCGGGGGCGCCGCCGTCGTGCACCTTCTCCGTGGCATCCACGACGCCGGAGAACGGACCGACGACCAGGTGCCCGCCGCTCTCGACGAAGGCCCGCAGAGCGTCGGCCTGAGGCTGCTCGAGGATGTAAAGGTTCGGCGCGATCACGACGTCGTACCCGTCGAAAGGTCCCGAGGCGCGCACGGCGTCGACCGGCTGGCCGAGCGCGTGCATGCCGCGGTGCCAGGCGCGGGCCTGCTGCGCCCACTGCAGTCGCTGCGAGGGCAGCGACTCGATCTGCGTCGAGCCCCACCAGGAGTCGTGGTCGACGACCAGGGCGACCCGCGAGCGCACCCGGGTGCCGCGCACCGGCTCGAGCCTCTTCAGCTCGAGGCCCAGAGCCTTGGTCTCCCTGAAGCTGCGCGAGCGCTCACCGCGGTGGCCGAGCATAGACGAGTGGAACTTCTCCTGGCCGTACCTGGCCTGACGCCACTGGAAGAACATCACCGCGTCGGACCCGTGCGCGACGGCCTGCAGGCTCTCGACGCGGATCTTGCCCGGGGCCTTCGGCACGTTGATGTCGCGCCAGCTGGTGGCGCCGGCCGACGACTCCAGCAGCAGCCACGGCCGTCCGCCCTTGAGCGAGCGCATGTAGCCGTAGTTCAGCGCCGCCCCGACGTGAGAGGCGGGGTCGGCGGGCTCCGGGTAGGCGTCGTCGGTGACGACGTCCTCGACGGCCGCGAAGTCCCAGTAGTTCAGGTCCCGCAGCATGCTCATGAAGTTCGTGGTCACGGCGATGTCGGGGGTGACCTCGCGGAGCACGTCGATCTCGACCTGGAACAGCTCGAGCATCGCATCCGACGAGAACCGCTCGAAGTCGAGCAGCTGGGTGGGGTTGACCGGGCCCGCCGCCTTCTTCGGCGCTTCGATGTGCTCCCACGAGGTGTAGCGCTGCCCCCAGACGCTCACGCCCCAGGCCTCGTTCAGTCCGTCGAGAGAGCCGTACCGATCGTGCAGCCAGCGACGGAAGTGCCGGGTCGACTCCGGACACCAGCAGCGTGAGACGTGGTCGCCGTACTCGTTCGAGATGTGCCACATCGCCAGGCCAGGATGGTCGCCGTAGCGCTCCGCCATCGTGCGGGTCATCCGGGCGACGTTCTCGCGCCAGACCGGCGACGACGGGCAGTAGGTCTGCCGCGAGCCGAACTCCAGCCGGTGCCCGTCGGCGTCCCACGGGGCCATCTCGGGATGTGCGCGCAGCAGCCAGGACGGCGGGGTGGCCGTGGCGGTGGCCAGGTCGATGCGGATGCCGGCGTCGTGCAGCAGATCGAGGATGCGGTCCAGCCACGCCCAGTCGTAGACCCCGGGCTCGGTCTCCAGCTGCGGCCAGCTGAAGACCGGCAGGCTCACCATGGTGACGCCCGCCTCCTTCATCAGGCGGATGTCCTCGACCCAGGTCTCCTCAGACCACTGGTCGGGGTTGTAGTCGCCGCCGAAGGCGAGGGAATCGATCCGGACCTCCCGGATGCGCTCGTCGTCGCGCTGCTGGGTCACGAAGGCTCCTCTCTGAGTCTGGACAGAACCACTGTTCAATGTATTCTGTATACAGCAAGCGTATGGCGAATGAGGAGTCCGGTCAAGCCGTAGGCTGACCGCACCGGCCGAAGGGGAGTATCGATGCCTATCGAGCGCAAGAACCTGCGATCCCAGGTTCGTGAGGAGCTGCTCACGCGCATGCGCACCGGACAGGTGCAGCCGGGCGAGAGCATCAACGAGGTGCAGCTGGCCGGTGAGCTGGGGGTCAGCCGCACTCCCCTGCGCGAGGCGCTGATCGCTCTGGAGTCCGAGGGACAGATCACCAGCGAGAACGGCAAGGGCTTCCGGTTCGTGCCGCTCAGCGCCGGGGAGTTCGAGGATCTCGCGCCGGTGATGGCCGCCCTGGAGAGCCTCGCCCTCGAGCTCAGCCCGCCCGACGAGCTGAAGCGCGTCGGCGTTCGGCTGGTCGAGCTCGCCGAGGGCTTCACCGACGAGCACGTCGAGCACGCGCTCGTCATGACCAAGGACGACGAGTGGCACGCCCTGATGCTCTCGGTGTGCCCGAACCGGCGGCTGCTCGACGTGATCGAGAGCGTGCGCGGTTCGTTCCACCGCTACGAGGCGCTCCTGGTCGCCGACGACGTCAAGGTCGACCGTGTCGCCGCCGAGCACGCCGCGATCGCGCACGCACTCGCGGAAGGCGACGTGCCCGCCGCGGTCGAAGCGCTCAAGCTGAACTGGATGCAGGGCATGCGCCGCATCCTGGACAACTCGTCCAGCGCGTACTTCGAGGCCTGAGAGGCGCGGTCAGCCCTTGACCGCGCCTCCGAGGAGTCCCGCGACGAACTGCTTCTGGAACACCAGGAACAGGATGAGCAGCGGCAGCGTCGCCAGCAGCGAGCCCAGCATCAGCCCGGAGTAGTCCACCCTGCTCAGCCCGATCATCGTGTTCAGCGCGACCGGGATCGTGTACCTGTCCTCGCTGTTCAGCATGAGCAGCGGCCAGATGAACGAGTTCCACTGGCTGATGAACGTGTAGATGATCAGCGCCGCGATCTGCGGGCGGGCCACCGGCAGCACGATCCGGTAGAACGTGCGCAGCTCGGAGGCCCCGTCGATGCGCGCCGCCTCGATCAGCGTGGCGGGGAAGTCGAGGAACCCCTGCCGCATCAGGAAGATGCCGAACGCGTTCGCCAGGAACGGGATGATCAGGGCCTGATACGTGTCGATCCAGCCGGCGCTGGCCATCATCTGGAACAGCGGCACCAGAAGCACCTGCATCGGGATCATCATCGTCACGAGGATGACGCCCAGCAGCACGCCGCGACCGTCGGAACCGGTAAGTCGCGAGCCCGTACCCGCACATCACGCTGATGATCGAGCTGAAGACCGTGTAGAGCACCGCGACCAGCACGCTGTTGAGCATCACCTGGCCGAAGCCGATGCTCTCCTGCAGCCGTCCGAGGTTCGCCCAGAACTCGCCGCCGGGCAGCAGCGGCAGCGGCGTGACGAACAGGTCGCTGGTCTTGTGCGTCGAGGCGATGACCATCCACAGGAAGGGGATCAGCGCGAGCGCGCTCGCGATGATCAGCACGAGGTAGACGGGGCTGCGCAGCACCATGCGCCGCAGCAGCGGCTCTCCGCGCCGGCGATCAGGCATCCCGCTGCGTCGCTCGCGGCCGGTCGTGATCAGCTGCGTGGTCATGGCTTCTCCCTCATGATGCGGAACTGGATCACGGCGATGATGCCGGTGAGGATGACGAGCATCCACGCCAGAGCGCTCGCGTACCCGAAGTCGAACTGCTGGAAGCCGATCTTGTAGAGGTAGAGCACCGGGGTGAGGGTGGCGTTGTTCGGGCCGCCGCCGGTGAGGATGAAGTTCTCGTCGAACAGCTGCAGCGCGCCGATCGTCGAGGTGACGGTCGTGAAGATCAGCACCGGGCGCAGCTGCGGGACGACCACGTGCCAGAAGGTCTGCCAGCGCCCGGCGCCGTCGATGCGCGCCGCCTCGTACAGCTCGGCAGGGATGGACTGCAGCCCGGCCAGGATGATGACCATGTTGTAGCCGGTCCAGCGCCAGGTGATCGAGGCGATCACGGCGACGCGCGCCCACCACTCGTTGTTCAGCCAGTCGATGGGCCCGGCGCCGAACAGGGCGAGGAACTGGTTGAGCATGCCGCCGTCGGTGGTCATGATCACCCGGAACACGACCGAGTAGGCGACCAGGGTCGTGATCGCGGGCAGGAACGTGATCAGCCGGAAGCCTGACCGGAACCGCAGCCAGGCCTGGTTCAGCAGGTAGGCGAGCCCGACCGCGAGGGCGATCATGATCGGCACCTGCACCACGAGGATCAGCAGCGCGTTGCCCAGGCTCTTGAGCACCAGCGGATCGCGGAGCATCCGGGTGTACTGGTCGATGCCGACGAACGTCGACACACCGCCCGAGGTCTTGAAGAAGCTCTGCAGCAGCGAGACGGCGAGCGGATAGGCGAAGAAGATCACCAGCAGCGCGGCGGCGGGAAGGGCGAACCACATGCCGGGCCGGTGCATCCGAGCGGCGAACCGCCGGGCGGATCGGGATGCTCGGGGCTCAGGGCCGCCGGCATCCTGCGGGGCCTCGGAGCCGCGGCGGCTCGCACCGCGGCTCCGGGTCGTACTGGCGACGCTCATGTCAGCCGGCGATCTTCCGGCCGGTGGAGTTCGCGATCTGGGATGCCGCGTCGTCGAGCACCTTCTTCGGGTCCTCGCCGTTCAGCACGGCCGCCGCGACCGCGTTGGAGACCGCGTCGGCGGCGACCGACTGGTCTGATGTGAACGTGATCGACGGGATCTGCGGCGTGAGCTCGGCGAAGGTCTGGAACACCTTCTGTCCGCCGAAGTACTCGCTCGGCTGCTGGAAGTAGTCCGACTGCAGCGCGGGCAGGTAGGCGGGGAACAGCCCCTCCTCCTTCATCATGCTCGCCTGGTTGTCGCTGTTCGCGAGCACGAAGTCCATGAAGTCGGCCGCCAGCTGCGGGTTCTTCGCCTGAGTGGGGATGGCCAGGCCGGAGCCGCCGTTGTTCGACGTCGGCGCACCGCCGTCCTCGAACACCGGGAGGTCGCGCACGGCGTACTTGCCGGACAGCTCGGGGGCCTCCCCCTCGAGCGTGCCGATCCACCAGACCGCCTCCGGGGTGACGGCCGAATCGCCGTCCTTGGCGCTGGTGACGCTGGCGTCCCAGCCCTTGGCGTTCTTGATCAGCCCCTTCTGCTGCATGCTCTGCAGCAGTGTCAGGGTCTGCACGGCCTGGGAGGTGTTCACGGTGATCTCGCCGTCGGCGTCGAACAGCCCCTGACCCTGCTGCTGCAGCATCATCGAGAACGGCCCGCCCGACGACAGGTCGGCGGTGAGCAGCGTCTTGCCGGTCTTCGCCTTGATGGTCTCGCCCGCGGCGACCAGGTCGTCCCAGGTCTTGACGGATGCCGGGTCGATGCCGGCCTGCTCGAAGTAGTCGGTGCGGTAGAACAGGCCGACGGTGCCGGAGTCCCACGGCGCCATGCGCAGCTTGCCGTCGTCGTCGGTGCCGGTGTCCCATTTGAACGGGTCGAAGTCGGCCTTCTGGTCGCCGAACACCGGCGAGAGGTCGGCGAAGCCCTTCGGGAACTGGGTGATGTAACTCTGGTTCTTGTCGGTCTCGAGCGTGATCATGTCGGGAAGTCCGGTGCCCGCCTGCAGCCCGACCGAGATCTTGTCGTAGGCGTTGTCGTAGCCGATGTCGACGACCTTGATCGTGACGCCCTCGTGGTCCTTCTCGTAGTCGGCGCCGAGGCGCTTGAGCGCCGTGGCGGCGACATCCCAGGACCAGATGGTGATCTCGCCGGTGGCGCCGCCGTCCTTCTTCAGGGCGTCCCCTTCGCCTGCGGGGGCACCGCCGCCGAAGGCGCATCCGGACAGGGCCATGGCCGCCGTCGCCGTGATCGCCACCGCAAGAATTCCGCGTCGCTTCATCCTGACCTCCTCGTCATGAATTGGATATTGCATACAGTACACGGATGTTGACGTGGCCACCAGACCCCGCTCTCCATCTGCCGAGACCCCTCCAGAATGCCGAGACCCCTCCGCAGCGACGTGACTGCGGAGGGGTCTCGGCCAACAGGGAGGGGCGTCGAGAGACAGGTCAGTCCCGGCTGAGCATCACCGCCAGGTCGAGGAACAGCGCCGCCGACCAGCCGAAGGCCGTCGTCGCGCGCTCGGCCTTGAAGCCCGTGAACGGGTTGTAGTACTCGTGCGGCCCGCCGCCGTGCACGACCAGCCGAACGGTCTGCTCGCGCAGCGCGCGGGCGCGCTCCGGGTGGCCGGATGCCTCCAGGCCCTCGGCCACGAGGGCGCTGGTGTTGATCCAGATCGGGCCGCGCCACATCCGCTCCGGCGAGAAGTCGGGATCGGATGCCGCGACGGTGGGCAGCCCCCACTCCAGCGCGAAGCGCGCGGGGTCGTCGACCGCGGCGAGCAGCGCATCGCGGATGCCTCCCGGGAGCGTTCCGGTGAGCAGCGGCATGAGCCCCACCACCGTGTCGCTGTCGATGCGCCGGCCGTCGCCGAACGCGAGGAAACGACCGAGCCCCTCATCCCACATGCCGTGCAGCAGGCGCTCGGTGCGCGCTGCGCGCTCGAGGAAGCGCCCCGTCGCGGCATCCGGCTCGTAGCGCGACAGCAGATCGGCGATCTCACGGTCCTGGCGCACCAGGTACGCCCCGAGGTCGGGCGCAGCGGTCGGGATCGGCCCGTCGAAGATCGGGCTGTCGTCGAGACCCGACGAGTACGGATGCCCGTACTCCGGCATCCCGTCGCCGTCGAGATCGGAGCCGGTGAACCACCAGTCCTGCGAGCGGATGATCGTGGCGAGCTGCGTGCGCGCCCAGTCCGGGGCGTCCTCCGCCTCGAGCACCTTGCGCAGCGCCCAGGCCGCGAGCGGCGGCTTCGTCAGCGGCACCGGTGCGCTCGGGTCCGCCACCGCCGAGCCGGTGCGGCGCAGCTTCGCCCGATCGCCTTCGGGCAGGTCGTCGCTGGAGGCCAGCACGCCGAGCTCGTGCACGACGTCGGGCAGCTGCCCGTCGGCGCTCGGGAACCGGAACGCGATCTCGAGCTGCTCCCGCGCGAGTTCGGGATCGCCGTGCCGCAGGCCGACCGCGATGAAGTACGCGTCCCACTGCCACACCCCGACATAGCCGATCTTCGAGGGTACGACGCCTCGGGCGTCGCCGAGGGCGGGCAGCGACACGATGTTCGCGCCGAGCACCCACCAGCAGAACGCCGCCATCTGCTGCAGGTCGTCGCGGACGACCGGGCACTTCGCGAACCAGGCATCCCACCGCGCCTCGCACGCGGCGAGCGCCGCGGCGTGGTCGCCGTGTGACACGGTCACGGACCGGTCGGCGACGACCCCCAGCCGGATGCCGGCTTCGAGCGGATGCTCCTCGACCCGTCCGTCCGGGAACGCGAGGCGCACGCGGGTACCCGCCGAGCCGGACAGGCTCAGCGCGCCCGGCCCGTCAAAGGTCAGCGACGCCGCACTGACCGGGTCGTTGAGCGAGGGAGCGGAGCGACCGAGCGCCGTACTGAGCGAGCGAAGCGAGTCGAAGTGACGAAACGCGTCCACGTCACCCGAAGGCGTTTCGTCTCGCTTCGCTCGCTCAACGACCGGTGCGTCGCCGAAGGCGATGCGGTGCGGGAGCACGTCAGCCACCGGAAGGACCCGGCCGGCGGCATCCAGCACCGCGAGGCCGTCGAGCACGCGGCAGTCGTCCAGCCGGCGCTCGTACTCGGAGGTGTGCACGCGGAGCGTGCCGTCTGCGGCATCCTCGTCCCGGAAGACGAGCACCCGCGACTCCGGCAGGGTGAACGGGGCGGTGATCAGGTCGAGACGGCGACCTGCCAGGGCGGCGAGGCTCATCGTCCTCCCAGTCCCGAGGCGGCCATGCTGTTCAGGATCTTGCGCTGGCCGATCACGAACACGATCAGCATCGGCACCGTCGCGATCGCGGATGCCGCCATCACGAGCCCGTAGTTGATCGAGCCGAACTGGCTCTGGAACGAGGTCAGCAGCAGCGGCACGGTGAACAGGTCCGGCGAGTTCAGCAGCACCAGCGGGAACAGGAACGCGTTCCAGACGCCGAGGGCCGTGATGATCGCGAGGGCGGCGAGGCCCGGCTTCAGGTTCGGCAGCACGATGCTCCAGAAGATGCGCCAGCGTCCGGCGCCGTCGACCAGGGCGGCCTCCTCGAGCTCCCTCGGCAGCCCGAGCACGAACTGCCTCATCAGGAACACGGCGAACGGATTGGCGATCATGCCCGGCACGATCAGTGCGAGGTGCGAGTCCACCCATCCGAACTGCGACATCAGCAGATAGAACGGGATCAGCGTGACCTGCGAGGGGATCATCTGCGTCGCGAGGAAGATGATGAACAGCGCCTTGCTGCCCTTGAACCGGATGCGGGCGAACGCGTATCCGGCCATCGACGCGGTGATCAGGGTGCCGACGACGACCAGGATCGTGATGTACGCGCTGTTCAGGTACGCCTGCCCGAACGGCACCGCGTTCCACGCATCGACGTAGTTCTGGCTGGTCCACGGGCTGGGGAAGAAGGACAGCGGGTCCTTCAGCAGCTGCGGCAGCGTCTTGAACGATGTCAGAACCATCCAGATGAACGGGAAGACCATCGACAGGCCTGCGACGATCAGCAGGATGTGCAGCACGACGCTGCCGCCACGGCGCCTGGCGCCGCCGGTGGGGCGCCGGCGCTGCTTCCTGCCCGGGGCGATCAGCGCGACGGTCGAGTCGGTCGCCGGAAGCAGCGAGCCGTCGGTGAGGCTGGGGGTCGTGGTGCTCATTCGGGGTCGTCCTCGTAGTGCACGAACTTCTTCTGCGCGCCGAACTGGATCGCGGTGATGATCAGGGTCAGGATCAGCAGGATGATGGATGCCGCGCTCGACGGCCCGAACTCGAAGCGCCCGAAGCCCAGATCGTAGATGTGGTACACGATCGTGCGGGTGGCGTTGTCGGGGCCGCCGCCGGAGACCAGCACGTAGACGATGTCGAACGTCTGCAGCGACGAGATGAACGCGATCACCGACGAGAAGAACATGATCGGCGAGAGCAGCGGCAGACGGATGCTCCAGAACAGCCGCCAGGCACCCGATCCGTCGATGCGCGCCGCCTCGATGACCGAGGGCGAGATGTTCTGCAGCCCCGCCAGGAAGATGATCACGTTCAGCCCCAGCGACGACCAGATCGCGACGATGCACACCGCGATCAGGGCGAGCTTGGGGTCTTCCAGCCAGGCCGGCGGCGCGATGCCGAACACCTTCGCAATGAACGCCGACATCACGCCGTCGGAACGGAACATCTGCTGCCAGATCATCGCGATGGCGACCGTGGAGGTCATCACCGGGGCGAAGAACAGCATCAGATAGAGGGTGCGGGTCTTCAGCTTCTCCAGCGCGACCGCGACGATCACCGCGAGACCGAGGCCGATCGGCACGGTGACGGCCGCGATGATCAGGGTGTTCAGGATCGAGCGCCAGAGCAGCTCGTCCTGGAACTGCGAGGTGAAGTTCTCGAATCCGACCCATTCCAGGTCGCTCAACCCGTCCCACTTCGAGAACGCGAGCACGAGGCTCGCCGCGAACGGGACGACCACGAACAGGAACATGCCGATCAGCTGAGGACCGACGAAGACGTACCCCCATCGTCGGTCGCGGCGGCGCCAGGCCGCCTCCTTGCGCGCCACAGGGGCGGATGCCGCAGGCGTGGCCTGCGGCATCCCCCGTCGGTCAGAACAGCGGACATGTCACTTGGCCGAACGCTTCTTCACCAGGTCGGCAGCCTTGTCCAGCGCCGTCTGCGCGTCTTCCTTGCCCTCGTAGAGCTTCTGGAACTCCTCGGCGATCGCCACCGGCAGGCCGGGGATGCGGGCCTCGGCCGGGTAGTCCTCGAAGCCGATGTCGCGCATGTCGAGGAAGGTCTGGGCGTGCGCCGGATAGTCGTCCTCGAGCACGACGTCGTCGGCGCCCTTGATCGACGGCACGGCGTTGCCGCCGCCCTGCAGGCGGAAGGTCTGCCCCTCGGCACTCAGGAACTCGGTCCAGAACGTGAACGCGGCATCCTTGACCTTGGTCTTGCCGTTGATCGCGAGGAAGCTCGTCGCGACGCCGGTGGGCGCGGGCTCGCCGTCGGGGGTGGGCCAGCGCACGATGTCGTACGAGTCGTTCTTCACGTCGGCGCCCTCGAGCGATCCGATCGTGTAGCGGCCCTGCACGAAGAAGCCCGCCTTGTGGGTGACGAACTGGCTGTCCGCGCCGGCCGTCTCCGGCATGGTGTCGGCGACGACGAACGTCTTGCTCTGGAACAGGTCGCCCAGCTGCGCCATCAGGTCGACGGTCTGGTCGTCCTTGTTCGCTGTGAACTCGCCGGCCTCGTTGTAGGGCTCCTCCGCACCCTGCGACGACAGCCAGCTCCAGTGCGTCGCCCAGTAGTTCCAGAACATCGAGCCGATGAGCCCCTTGTCGTGGAGCTTCTGGTTCATCTCGAGGTACTTGTCTGTGGTCCACTCGCCGTTCTCGGCCAGGGTCGCCGGGTCGTCGGTCACGCCGGCGGCCTTGAGAGCCTCCTTGTCGTACCAGAGCACGTCCGGGTTGGAGTCGTTCGGGGCGGCGTAGTACTCGCCGTCCTTCTCGGCGGCGCCGAACAGGCCGGGGAAGAAGTCATCTGGCTTGGTCTCGCTGGCGTCCGACTCCATGAGCTTCTTCAGCGGCATGAGGCGCTTCGAGTCGACGAACTGCCCGACCATGTCGTCGCCGACGTAGAAGACGTCGGGTGCGGTGTTGCTGGTGAGCTGGGCGAGCAGCTTGGAGTGGTAGTCGCCGTAGCCCGCAACGGGCTGCAGCTTGACGGTGATGTCGGGGTGCCGCTTCATGAACTCCTTGTTGAAGTCCTTGTAGCGGCTGAGCTCGTCCGCCGAGCCCCAGGTCGACCAGACGACGGTCGCCTTGCCGTTCGCGTCGACGCTGCCGCCGCCGGAGTTGCCGCCGCTGCAGGCGGCCAGACCCGCGCCGAGCGCGAGGATCGCGCCGAGGGCGAGGGACTTTCTGATCGTTGCACGTGAGATTGCCAACGCTCTACCTCTTTCGTCCTTGGAAGGGTTCCGGTCGGGTGCCCGGGGTTGTGACTGCATCCGTATTCTGTATACAAAACGCAGTTATTGTCAAGGGTCGCGGACTAATCTCGGGTGCATGACCCTTGTCGTGACCGTGCCCACCGCCCGCCTCGCCACGAACATCGGCAGCCTGCCCGATGGGGTCGAACTGCACGTCTGGGACTTCACGACACCTCCGCCGGCATCCCGCCTCGACATCGTGGTGCCGCCCTACATGGGCGCGACCGGGTCGCTGTCGGCGCTGCAGGGACTGGATGTCGGACTCGTGCAGAGCCAGTCGATCGGCTACGACGGCGTCGCCGAGCGACTGCCGGACGGGATGCCGTTCGCGAATGCCGCCTCGGTGCACGAGACCTCGACCGCCGAGCTCGCAGTCACCCTGATGCTCGTCGCCCAGCGGCAGTTCCCCCGCTTCGTGCGCGCGCAGGACCGCGGCGAGTGGTCGCCGGTCTTCGCCGAGAGCCTCGCCGACCGTCGCGTGCTGCTGGTCGGGTTCGGCGGCGTGGGCACCGGAATCGCGAGACGACTGGCGCCGTTCGAGGTGGAGATGACCGCCGTCGCGCGCAGCGCGCGCGTGGAGCAGGTGGACGGCGTCGGCGAGATCGTCGTGCACGGCATCGAGGAGCTGTCCGCCCTGCTGCCAGAGGCCGAGATCGTCGTGCTCTCACTGCCCGGCGGTGACGCGACCAACCACCTGTTCGACTCCGGCGTGCTGGGCCGGATGGCCGACGGCGCCCTGCTGGTGAACGTCGGCCGCGGCCGCTGATCGACCCGGACGCCCTGCTCGCCGAGCTGCAGAGCGGTCGGCTGCGCGCCGCCCTCGACGTCTTCGAGCCGGAGCCGCTGCCCACCGGGCATCCGCTCTGGTCGGCGCCTGGTCTGGTCGTCAGCCCGCACGTCGGCGGCGCGTCGACGGCGATGAATCCGCGCATGGCGCGCCTGGTGCGCACGCAGATCGAGCGGATGCTGGCCGGCGAGCCCCTCTGAACGTGGTGATCGCCGGCGCCTGAGCGGTGCCGGGCCGGCGGCAGTTCGCCACAGTCATCGGCCGACTCACACGCCCAGGTCGCACTTCGTCACGCTCTCCCGCCCGCATTCCGGGACGAACTGCGACCTGAGCAGCGACCTCCCCGCCCCACACCGTGACCAACTGCGACCTGAGCACAGGTGGGCACGCGGGCCGGCGCGGAACGGGTCGCCGCCCGCCATTACGGTTGAAGGATGACGATCACCGCCGCCGCAGACGGCTCCGCCCTGGGCAACCCCGGCCCGAACGGCTGGGCCTGGTACATCGACGACGCGAACTGGGCGGCCGGCGGCTCTCCGCACGGCACCAACAATCAGGGCGAGCTGCAGGCGGTGCTCGAGCTGCTGCGCGCGACCGCCGGCACGGACGAAGACCTGCGCATCCTCTGCGACAGCAAGTACGTCATCGACTCGATCACCAAGTGGATGCCGGGCTGGAAGCGCCGCGGATGGCGCAAAGCCGACGGCGGCGCGGTGCTCAATCGCGACCTCATGGAGGCCCTCGACGAGGAGATGGCGGGGCGTGACGTGCGCTTCGAATGGGTCAAGGGGCACGCCGGCCACGATCTGAACGAGGCCGCCGACGAGCGCGCGAACGCCGCGGCCAAGGCGTATCAGCAGAAGCAGGAGCCGCGCCGCGGACCCGGCTTCACGATGGCGACCGGCGCCGGAGCGGCGGCAGCCGCGTCCGCCCCCGTCGCGGCTCCCGCGTCCGCGCGGACCCCGGAACGCGACGCCGCCGTCCGGTCCCGCGGGACCTCCGCGTCCGGCGCATCCGATTCCCGCGGGCCGGCCGGATCTGGCACATCCGCCACCTCACGCGCAGCCGCCGCCACCGCTCCCGCCGTCGCGCCGCAGCTCTGGGCCGAGGCATCCGATCTGCTCGAGGCGCTCGACCTCGGCCCCGCGGCCTCGCCCATCGAGCTGCGTGTGACCCTCTCGGCGGAGGAGCACGCGCGTCTGCGCGACCGTGCCGATGCGCAGGGCGTGTCGCTCGAGGAGGCCCTGCGCCGCCTGATCTGATCGAGTGGCCGCGCGGCGGCAGCCGAATCGATTCGAACCCAGCCCTGGCGCGACTGTAAGCGTTTGCAGTACCCTGGTGCTCATGACCCTCGAGCAGATCGCCGCCCCCGGTTCCGAATGGTGGCGCAGCGCCGTCATCTACCAGATCTACCCCCGCTCCTTCGCGGACGCGTCCGGTGACGGCATCGGCGACCTGCCCGGCATCACCAGCCGGCTCGACGCGCTCGAGCAGCTCGGCGTCGACGCCATCTGGCTGAGCCCGTTCATGACGAGCCCGCAGCGCGACGCCGGGTACGACGTGGCCGACTACCGCGACGTCGACCCGCTCTTCGGCACGCTCGCCGACTTCGACGAGATGCTCGCGCAGGCGCATGCCCGTGGCATCCGGGTCATCGTCGACCTCGTGCCGAACCACTCGTCCGACCAGCACGTCTGGTTCCAGGAGGCGCTGAGGGCCGCTCCGGGCAGCCCCGAGCGCGCGCGCTACGTCTTCCGCGACGGGCGCGGCCCCGGCGGCGACGAACCGCCGAACAACTGGGAGTCCGTGTTCGGCGGGGGCATGTGGGAGCGCGTCACCGAGGCCGACGGCACCCCCGGCCAGTGGTACCTGCACATCTTCGACGCCACGCAGCCCGACTTCGACTGGACCAACGAGGAGGTGCGGGAGGAGTTCCGCAGCATCCTGCGCTTCTGGCTGGACCGCGGCGTCGACGGCTTCCGCGTCGACGTGGCGCACGGCATGATCAAGGAGGCCGGTCTTCCCGACTACGCCCCGTGGCCGACGCCGACTCGATGGGCGGCGGCGAGGAGAACGTGCCGTACTGGGGGCAGAACGGCGTGCACGACATCTACCGCGACTGGCACAAGGTCATGGCCGAGTACGACGGTGACCGGGCCCTGTGCGGCGAGGCATGGCTGCCCACGCTCAAGCAGACCTCGCTCTGGGTGCGCCCCGACGAGATGCACCAGACCTTCAACTTCCCGTACCTGATGACGCCGTGGGATGCTGCGGCGCTGCGCGCCGTCATCCGCGAGTCGCTCGACGAGTTCGGCGGCGTCGGCGCGCCGAGCACCTGGGTTCTCTCGAACCACGACGTGGTGCGGCACGCCTCGCGCCTCGCGCTGACGGCGGACAACCCGCAGGGCGAGGGCATCGGGCCGAAGTCGGCGGGCAAGCCCGATCCGGTCGTCGGCCTGTCGCGCGGCCGCGCGGCGACCGCGCTCATGCTGTCGCTGCCCGGCTCGGCCTACCTGTACCAGGGCGAGGAGCTCGGCCTGCCCGAGGCGATGGAGATCCCCGACGAGTTCCGGCAGGACCCCACCTGGTTCCGCACGCACGGCGAGCGCTACGGCCGCGACGGATGCCGCGTTCCGCTGCCGTGGACGGCGGATGCACCGGCCTACGGCTTCAACGACACCGGAGACTCCTGGCTGCCGCAGCCCGACGAGTGGGCGCGCTTCGCGCGCGACGCCGAGGAGGGCGACGCCGGCTCGACCCTCAACCTCTACAAGCGCCTCATCGAGCTGCGCCGCGAGCACACCCTCGGGTGGGGCTCGCTGGTCTGGGAGGATGCGGGCGCGAACACCGTGGCGTTCCGCCGAGGCGGCATCCACGTCGTGGCCAACATGGGCACGGTACCGGTGGAGCTCGGCGACGACGTGACCTTCCTGGTGCAGAGCGAGCCGTTCGCCGGAACCGCCCTGCCCCCGAACACGACCGCCTGGTTCACGAGGGCCTGACCCCGTCTCGAGACTGCAGGCCCGCGCCGAGCCGGGGCGGCAACGCCACAGTCTCGGCGCGGGCTTGCAGTCTCGCAAAGCTCAGGAAGGAACGACGACGATGACGAGTATCGACGAGGTCGCCAAGCTGGCGGGCGTCTCCACGGCGACCGTGTCGCGCGCGCTCAGCGGACGCGGCCACGTGTCGGCCGCGGCGCGCGAGCGCGTGCAGGAGGCCGCCGAGCAGCTCGGCTACGTCGTCTCGTCGCGCGCCTCGAGCCTGGCATCCGGACGCACGCGCAACATCGGCGTGATCGTGCCGTACCTCGACCGCTGGTTCTTCGCGACCGTGCTGTCCGGAGTCTCGTCAGCGCTGATGAAGCAGGGGTACGACATCACGCTGTACAACATCACGGCGGATGCCGCGGTGCGGCGCGAGGTGTTCCACACGGCGCTGCGGCGCCAGCGGGTCGATGCGGTGATCGCTGTGTCGATCGAGCTCGACGACGACGAGTCGGCGCAGCTGCTCGCGCTCGGCCTTCCGGTGATCGCGATCGGCGGTCCGAACCCGCAGCTGAACACGCTCACCGTCGATGACACGGCGATGGCGCGGCTCGCGACCGAGCACCTGCTGGGCCTCGGGCACCGCGACATCGCGCACATCGGGGCGAACCCGGAGTTCGACCTCGACTTCCACGTGCCCAGCCAGCGCCGGCTCGGATTCGAGCAGGCGCTGGAGGATGCCGGGGTGCCGGTCAACCACGCGTTCCTCGAACCCGCGGACTTCACCGTCGACGGCGGCTTCCGTGCTGCGAAACAGCTGCTCGGGCGGCCCGGTCCCCGACCCACCGCGATCTTCGCGGCATCCGACGAGATGGCGATCGGCGCCATCCTGGCCGCGCGCGACCTGGGCTTCCGCGTGCCGGAGGACCTCTCGGTGATCGGCATCGACGGGCACGAGCTGGGCGAGTTCTTCCAGCTCACCACGGTCGACCAGTTCCCGCTGGGCCAGGGCGAGCGGGCTGCGACCGCCGTGCTGGCCCGACTCGAGGACGACGCCGCGCCCGCGCCGCAGACCGCGCTGCCCTTCGAGCTCATCGTGCGCGGCACGACGGCTCTGCAGCATCCGCGCACCTCGTCCCGGCGCTGAGCCGCCGCGACCAGAGGGACACCGCCCTCAGAGCACCGGGCGCTTGTCGCCGCGGCGCATCAGGATCAGGTGCACGGTGAGCGACATCGTCAGGAACACGGATGCCAGCGGGATGAGCATGTCCGCCGGCAGGCCCGCGGCGAGCGCCGCGCCGCCGGTCGCGCTGCCGATCGCCGAGCCGAGCATCATGGCGCTGGTGTTCAGCGCGACCACCAGGGCGACCGAGTCCGGCGCCAGCATCGCGAGTCGCGACTGCAGCGAGACACCCGATCCTCCGTTGAACGTGGCGGTGCCGAAGAACCAGACCAGGATCGAGACGACACCCCAGACGCCGGTCAGAGCGAGGCCCGCGGTGCCGAGGAGCATGAACCCGATCAGCGCGATGATGATGATCGTGATGACGGGGTCGGGGCCGTGGCGGTCGATCGACCGGCCCGCGATCATGTTGCCGAAGAAGCTGAACACTCCGTAGCCGAACAGCACGCCGACCATCGCCAGGCCCAGCCCCGTGCGCGGGCCGATGATCAGCGCAGCGTAGGTGAAGCACAGGTAGCTGGCTGCCATCAGTCCGGTCGGCACCAGCAGCGCAGTCAGGATCGGTCCGCGGGTGAGCGGCTGCAGCGTCTCGCGCAGCGGCAGCGAGGGCAGATGCAGTTTGGGAACGAAGGCGAGGATGCCGATCAGCGCGACCGTGCCGATGCCGGCGACGATGAACAGCGGGATGCGCCAGTTCGCCTCACCGAGGAGCAGCCCGACGGGCACGCCGAGGGCGGTGGCGGCGAGGAAGCCGCCCATCACGATCGACAGCGCCCACCCGCGGCGCTCCGGCGGAGCGATCGCGATGACGTAGGCGGCGACGACCGCGCTCAGCAGCGCCCCGCCGATCGACGAGATCATCCGGCCGGCCATCGCCCAGGCGAAGTCGGGCGCGATGCCGACGATCACGTTGCCGACCACGAACACGGCGAGCGAGATCGCGATGGTGCCCCTGCGCTCGAACCGGCCGGTGAGGGCGCCGAGCACGGGGCCGGCAATGGCGCTGGTGAATGCGAACACGCTCATCAGCTGTCCCGCGGCGGCCTCGGAGACGCGCAGATCGCCGGCGATCTGCGGCAGCAGACCGGTCAGGACGTAGCCATCGATCCCCATCGAGAAGTTGGCGAGGAACAGCCAGAGCAGAGCGCCGAGGCCTGCGGCGCGCCCGGCGTCGCGAGTTAGTGAGTGCACCGAACTATCAAACCAGCATCCTCCGACGTCGGCGCTTGCGCTGGTGGCTTCGTCCGCGGAAGGGCGTGCCCACCACCGCTCCGGTCTCACTCGATGCGGGTGCGGGACCGAAACACCCGCAACCGTTGGGACCGGAGCAAGGAGGGGAGTCAGCGCACCGTGAAGCCGGCCCGCAGCAGGACCTCCTCGCGCGACGAGGGACCCACCAGCAGCTCGAAGTCGCCGGGTTCGACGACACGTCGCCCCCGGGCATCCACGATCGAGCAGTCCGCCACGGGCACCTCGATGCGCACCCGCTGCGACTCGCCGGGCTCGAGCGAGACCTGGCGGTAGGTCTTCAGCTCCTTGTCGGTCCAGCTCACGCTCGTGACCTCGTCGCGCACGTAGACCTGCACGGTCTCGCGCACCGGCCGCGAGCCGGTGTTCGCGACGGTGACCTCCGCCACCAGAGTGTCGTCCCGGCCGACCGACGACGACACCAGCCCGAGCCCCGAGTACTCCACGGTCGTGTACGACAGGCCCTCGCCGAACGCCCACGCGGGCGACTGGGTCAGGTCGGCGTAGCGGTGACCGTGCTGCCCGCGGATCTGGTTGTAGTACGTCGGCTGCTGACCGACGTGCCGCGCGAACGAGATCGGCAGGCGGCCCGAGGGCTCGATCGCTCCCGAGATCAGCTCGGCGACCGCGCGGCCGCCGTGCATCCCCGGGTTCGCCGCCCAGATCACCGCGGCCGCCTGCGCGGCGGATGCCGGCAGCACGAGCGGCTTGGAGGCGAGCAGCACGATCACGACCGGCTTGCCCGTGGCGATCATCGCGTCGAGCAGCGCGTTCTGCCCGCCGACGAGCTCGAGCGTCGCGGTCGAGCGCCCCTCGCCGACGAGCTCGATCCGGTCGCCGACGACGGCGACGATCACGTCGGCGGCGTTCGCGGCCCGGACCGCGTCGCCGAGCAGGCGCTCATCGGATGCCGCGGGCACCACCACCGGCGGGCGGGGCTGTCCATCGGGGAAGGTCGCGCCGAGCGGGTCGTCCTCGAAGGTGAGGATCTCGGCGCCCTGCGCGTATCGCACGGCGTATCCCTCGACGTCGCGAAGGCCGTCGAGCACCGTGGTGATCATCTCGCGCGGCTGCCCGTCCAGCCATCCGGCCTGGCCGGATCCGCCGGCCCAGTCGCCGAGCTGGTTCTGCGCGTCGTCGGCGAGCGGGCCGACGACGGCGACCCGGATCGGGTCGAGATCGCTCAGCGAAACTGCACCACCGCGCCGAGACCCGGGTGCTGCGCCCCCGTCTCGGCGCGGGCTTGCAGTTTCGGGAGTGGGAAAACCCGCAGCGCCCAACGGCAGCGTCCCGTCGTTCTCGAGCAGCACCAGCGAACGCCGCGCCACCTCGAGGTTCAGGTCGCTGTGCGCGCCGCTGCCCACGACGGCGCCGAGCTCGTCCGACGGCAGCCGCGGGTCCTCGAACAGCCCCAGGTCGAACTTCAGCGTGAGGATGCGCGCGACGGCCGCGTCGAAGGCGTCCGCCGCCAGCATCCCCTTCTCCACCGCCTCGAGCGCCCCCTCGAAGAAGTGCGGCGTGGTCATCGCCATGTCGTTGCCGGCCTTCACCGCCGCGGCGGCGGCGTGCGCGTAGTCGGGCTGCACGCGCTGCTCCCACACCATCCGGCCGACGTTGTCCCAGTCGGTCACGAGCGTGCCCGTGTAACCCCACTCGCCGCGCAGCACGTCGTTCAGCAGCCAGTCGTTGACCGTGATCGGCACGCCGTCGGTGGTCTGGTAGCCGAGCATGAACGTGCGGCAGCCCTCGCGGGCAACCCGCTCGAAGGGCGGCAGGAACCACGAGCGCAGCTTGCGCTGCGAGATGTCGGCCTCGCTGGCATCCCGCCCTCCCTGCGTCTCGGAGTAGCCGGCGAAGTGCTTCGCGGTCGCGAGGATCGCGGTGCGGTCGTCGAGGCCCTCGCCCTGGTACCCGCGCACCATCGCGCTGGCCAGCTCGCCGATCAGGAACGGGTCCTCGCCGAACGTCTCGTCCACGCGTCCCCAGCGCAGGTCGCGCGCGATGCACAGCACCGGCGAGAAGGTCCAGTGGATGCCGGTCGCGGCGACCTCCTCGGCGGTCGCCCTGGCGACCCGCTCCAGCAGATCGGCGTCCCAGGACGCCGCCATGCCGAGCTGCGTCGGATAGATCGTGGCGCCCGGCCAGAACGAGTGCCCGTGGATGCAGTCCTCGGCCACCAGCAGCGGGATGCGCAGCCGGGTCTGCCCGGTCAGCCGGTTCGCCTCCAGGATGCGCTCCGGCGAGGTGTGCAGGATCGATCCCGCGTGCCTGTGGTGCACCGAGTCGATGAGGTCCTCGCGGGCGTCGAGCTGCAGCATCTGCCCGACTTTCTCCTCGAGGGTCATCCGGGCGAGCAGGTCCTCGACCCGCTCGGCGGTGGTCAGCGATGCATCCTGGTAGGGCAGGGTCTCGGTCTGGGTCGTCATCTCTTCACGTTCTGTTCTGCGGCTGGCGCGGTGGCATCCGGCTCCGACCGGACGGCGGTGACGGCGTCGTTGACGTTCAGCCCCTTCTTCTTCATGGCACGGGCGCGCTCGCCCGCCGACCGCAGCCGCGGGTTGACGTACTCGTCGATGCCGAAGTTGATCAGTGCGAGGCCGACTCCCAGCAGCGAGATGCACAGACCGGCCGGCACGTACCACCACCAGTAGTCCGGGAACGCGCTGTTCTGCTGCGCCCAGAACAGGATGGTGCCCCAGTTCAGGTTCGACACCGGGATGACGCCGATGAACGCGAGGGTGGTCAGGCCGAGCACGGCCGCCGTCATCGTGCCGACGAAGCTCGACGCGATCAGCGCCATGAGGTTCGGCAGCATCTCGACGAGGATGATGCGGTGCAGGGGCTCGCCGTTGGCGCGCGCCGCCTGCACGAAGTCGCGGTTGCGCAGCGACATCGTCTGCGCGCGCAGCACCCGCGCGCCCCAGGCCCAGCCGGTGAGGCCGAGCACGATGGCGATGAGGTAGAGCGGCGGATCCTCGAACTGCGAGGCGATGATGATCATCAGCGGCAGGGCGGGCAGCACGAGGAACACGTTCGAGAGCGCCGACAGCGCCTCGCTCTTCCATCCGCGCAGGTAGCCGGCGGTCACGCCGACGACGACCGCGAGGACGGTCGCCAGGATCGTCGCGAGGAAGCCGACGACGAGCACGCCCTGGGTTCCGTAGATGAGCTGACTGAAGACGTCCTCACCGATGTGCGTGGTGCCCATCAGATGCTGGAAGGACGGCGGCTGCAGCGTCGCGTCCAGGTTCTGGGCGGTCGGGTCGTAGGGCGCGATCAAGGGGGCGAAGATCGCGACCAGCGTGAAGATCCCGAAGATGATGAGTCCGGCCGCGGACTTGCGGTTGCTGAACATCGCCATCGAGGCCGACAGCTGGGTCCAGAACGTCTTCTTCCTCGGGGCCGGATGGTCGGCGGTGAGCACCACCGCGGTCTCGGGAGTGCCCACACCGGCGGGCGGCACGGCCGCCGAGGACGTGTTGTCTGCAGGAGCGTTCATGGTCAGGCCTCCGTCTGGCGGGTTCGGGGATCGAGGATCGCGTAGACGATGTCGGCCAGGATGTTGGCGACCAGCACGGCCAGGACGAGCACCAGGAAGATGCCCTGCATCAGCGCGTAGTCCTTCGCGTTCGTCGCGCTGAGCAGCAGCAGGCCGATGCCGGGATAGGAGAACACCATCTCCATCACGATCGTGCCGCCGACGATGAACCCGAGCGCCAGGGCGAAGCTCTGGATCTGCGGGAGCACCGCGTTGCGCGCGGCGTACCGCCAGAGCACCCGGTTGTTCGGCATGCCCTTGGCCTGGGCGACCGTGATGTAGTCCTCGTCGAGCACGGTGAGCATCATGTTGCGCATGCCCAGCAGCCAGCCGCCGATCGAGGCGATCACGATCGTGAGCACCGGGAGCGCGGCATGCGAGACGACCTCGGAGATGAACTCGGCGTTCCAGCCCGGCTCCACGCCGACCTCGTAGGCGTGCCCGCCGGGAACCAGCCGAGCACCGTCGAGAAGATCGCGATGAAGATCAGTCCGAGCCAGAAGTAGGGCACGGTGCCGAAGAACGTCGTCACCGGGATGAGGACGTCCAGTCGCCCGCCGCGACGCCAGCCGACGATCGCACCGAGCACGGTGCCGACCACGAACGAGATGATCGTGGCCACTCCGACGAGTCCGAGCGTCCAGGGCAGCGCGGCCGCGATCGCATCGCCGACCGGCGCCATGCCGGTCGAGATCGACACCCCGAGATCGCCGCGCAGCAGCATTCCCCAGTAGTCGAAGTACTGCTGCCAGAGGGGCACAGAGCTGTCGACGCCGAACAGGGCGCGCAGCGCCTTCTCGGCCTCGGGCTGCAGCTGGCCCTGGCTGCGGGCCATGTACGCGGTGACCGCGTCTCCCTTCATCATCCGGGGGATGAAGAAGTTGATCGTGATCGCCGCCCACGCGGTGAACAGGTAGAACGCGACACGCCCGCCGATGAACCGCCACGGCACGCGCACTCCGCGTCGCTCGGCCGTGGTCGCGGTCGTGCCGACCAGCGTCGGGTCGACGGCGGCGAGCGCGGCCTGCGCGGGCGTCTCGTCCTGCGGGCTCCGGCTGGTGGGCGTCGTGGTGTCGGTGCTCATCGCGCGCCTCCTGTCGTCTGTGCGGACGGGGTTCGGAAGAACTCCTCCGGGTCGGGCGAGGCCGCGCGCAGCTCGCGGGTGTACGGGTCGCGCGGATGCAGGATGACGTCGTCGGCCGCGCCGTGCTCGACGACCCTGCCCTGGTTGAGCACCATGATCTCGTCGCTGAAGTGCCGCGCGGTGGCGAGATCGTGCGTGATGTAGAGCACCCCGAGTCCTTCCTCGCGCTGCAGGTCGGCGAGCAGGTTCAGCACGCCGAGACGGATCGAGACGTCGAGCATCGACACCGGCTCATCCGCGACGAGAAGTGCGGGGCGGGACGCCAGGGCACGGGCGATCGCGACGCGCTGACGCTGGCCGCCGGACAGTTCGTGGGGCCGCCGCTCCATGACGGCGTCCGGGTCCAGGCGCACGCGCTCCAGCAGACGTCGCACCTCGTCGTCGACCTCCTGGCGCGGGACGACCCTGTCCAGCCGCAGCGGTCGCTCGATGTGGTGCCGGATCGAGTGGTAGGGATTCAGTGACGCGAACGGGTCCTGGAACACCATGCGCAGCTGCTGCCGGTATCTGCGCAGCCCCTTCCCGCCGCGCGGGATGGGCTTGCCGTCGAGGAGCACCTCACCGCTGGTCGGGACCTCCAGCTGCGTGAGGATCTTCGCGATGGTCGATTTGCCGCTGCCGGACTGACCGACGAGGCCGATGGTCTGACGCGAGCGCAGCGTGAAGCTGACGTCGTCGAGAGCCTTGATCTGGCCCGATCCGCGGACGTTGTAGATCTTCGTCACGTTGGTGAACTCGAGGGTCGTCATCGGACCACCACTCCCTCTCTCCCGTCAGGCGCGGGAACGAGCGCAGCAGGCTGCGGGTGTACTCGTGCTGCGGGTTCGTCCAGATCTCCCTGGCCTCGGCGAGCTCGACGATCTCGCCCTCGCGCATGATCGCGATCCGGTCGCTGATCTCGAGCAGCAGGGGCAGATCGTGGGTGATGAAGATCACGGAGAACCCGAACTCGTGCCGCAGCTGCGAGATCTGTTTGAGGATCTCGCGCTGCACCAGCACGTCCAGGGCCGTGGTCGGCTCGTCCATGACCATCAGCTGGGGGCGCAGCGCGAGCGCCATCGCGATCATCACGCGCTGGCGCATGCCGCCGGACAGCTCGTGCGGGTACGAGCGAGCCCGCTGCCTGCCGACCTTCACGATCTCGAGCAGCTCGTCGACGGCCGCGCGGCGCTCCTTCCGGTTCATCCCCGGGCGGTGGATCACGAACACGTCGTCCAGCTGGGAGCCGATCGTCGCGACGGGGTTGAGCGCGTTCATCGCTCCTTGGAACACCATCGAGATGCGGTCCCAGCGGAACCGGCGCATCTGCTCGGCGTCGAGGGCGTGCAGGTCGATGTGCTCGCCGCTCTCGTCATGGAAGACGACGTCACCGCTGGTGATGACGGCCGGCGGCTTCAGCAGCCGCTGCACGCCGTAGGCGAGCGTGGTCTTGCCGCTGCCGCTCTCGCCGGCGAGGCCGACGATCTCGCCGCGCCGGATGTCGAGGGTGACGTTCGAGACCGCGCGGACGGGCGGATCCACGTCGTACACGACCGAGAAGTCGCGCACGGAGAGGAGGGATTCTGTCATGGGAAGAGTCCTTCGTTGCTTCGCTTCGACAGGCTCAGCGACCCAGCCGAGTGGGTCCCTGAGCCTGTCGAAGGGGCGACTACTTGACGGGCTTCAGCTTCATCAGCACCTGGACCGCCGACGGCTGAGTCGGGTCGGCCGTGGCGTACTGGTCGTCCTCGCTCGGCCAGCCCGTGTAGTTCCGGGTGTTGTACTGCGCCAGCTGCGGGTGGGTGCCGATCGGAATGGCCGGAACGTCCTCGACGAAGATCTTCTGGATCTTGTTGAGCGCGTCGGTGCGGGTCGCGTCATCCGATGCCTGCTGGTACTCCTTCAGCAGCGCGGTCGCCTCGGGGTTGTTGTAGCGCCCGAAGTTGTCCGACACCTTGCCGTCGACGGCCTGCTCGAGGTACGCCCCGTTCATGACGTCGTCGTAGATGTGCCACGGGTTGGAGCCGGAGCCCGACCAGTGCAGCGCGGCGTCGAAGTTGCCCGTCGCCATGTTGGCGAACCAGGTGTCGGCGTCGGGCGTGGCGACCTTGGCGTCGGCGCCGAGGGTCTTCTTGATCTGGGTGGCCACCAGCTGGATGCCGGTGACGTAGTCGTTCCAGCCCTGCGGGTCCTGCAGCGTGAACGAGACCGGCTTGCCGGACGGGTCCATCAGCGCGTCGCCCTTCCAGGTGTACCCGGCGTCGGTGAGCACCTGCTTGGCACCGTCGACATCGATGGTGAAGGTCTGGTCCTTGTACTCCGGAGCGATGTACTGGTCGCCGGTCGGCTGAGGGATGCCGGTGACGTTGGTCAGCTCGGGGCCGGCGTTGCTGCGTGCCTTCTCGGCATGCGCCTTGCGGTCGACCACCATGTTCACGGCCTTGCGGAACGCGACGTCGTTGAACGGCGCCTTGGTGGTGTTGACCAGCACCATGTCGGGGCTGAGCACGTTGGCGCCCCAGAACACGTTGTGCTTCGGGTCCTTGTCGACGTAGTTGGTCTGGTAGTCGGTGATGAAGATCTGCGCCCAGTCGGTCTCGCCGCTCTGCAGCGCCCGGAGCAGGCCGGTGTTGTCGTTGTACTCCAGGTACTTCAGCTGCGGAACCGGCACGTCGCCGCCCCAGTAGTCCTTGCGCGCGTCGAGCACGACACCCTGCGACGAGAAGGTCTTGATCGTGTAGGGACCGGTGCCGATGGCGTCCTTGACCGCGTCCTTCGACGGGTCGGCGATGTCCTTCCACTGGTGCTCGGGCACGATGCTGATCTGCAGCACGTCGCCCTGCTTGACGAACTTCGACTCGCTGAAGGTCATGACGACGTCGTCGCCGTCCTTCTTGATGTCGGCCAGCTTCAGACCGCCCAGGTCGAGCGCAGGCGTGTTCTTGATGAGGTTGAACGTGAAGACGATGTCATCGGCGGTGAAGGGCTCGCCGTCGTTCCACTTCACATCCTTGCGCGGGGTGACGGTGAGCTGGGTGTAGTCACTGTTCCACTCCACCTTCTCGGCCAGCCACGGCGTGGTCTCGTTCTTGCCGACCGGGTTCACCATCGCGAGCGGTTCATAGATCATGCGGTCGTAGCCGAGCGACATGCCCGAGCCGGTGCCGATGAACGGGTTGTTGATCTGCGTCGACAGGACGCCGGATCCGTCCGGCTTGGCGACGGTGAGCGCGGGCGAGGCGCCGGTGCTCTTGTCGTCCGAACCACCGCCCGACGAGCATCCGGTCAGCGCCATGGCACTGAGGGCGGCGATCGCGGACACCGCGATCAGGGTCTTCCTGAGCTTCATTGCATCTCCTTGGCACTGTCCGTTGTGCTGTAGGTCACCGGTGCGGGGGCATCCGGCTTTTCACTTACTTACGGGAAAGTAAGTTAGCGTGAGATTACTCATCAGTAAGCTGAACGCGCAAGTGCCGGACGGCGTCGAACGAGGAGGTGTGACCGGAACGTGACCAAAGAGAGCACCCGCACCCGCCGCGAGACGGAGCGCGCGCGCAAGCGCGTCGACATCCTGAAGGCCGCCGTCGAGACCTTCGGCACGAAGGGCTCGGCCAACGGCACCCTCGCCGACATCGCCCAGCAGGTCGGCATGACCCATGCCGGCGTGCTGCACCACTTCGGGTCGAAGGAGAACCTGCTGCTCGAGGTGCTCGAGTACCGCGATCGCACCGACGTCGAAGGGCTCGCCGAGAAGCACATCCCCGGCGGCCCCGACCTGTTCCTGCACCTGGTGCGCACCGCCTTCCTCAACGCGCAGCGTCCCGGCATCGTGCAGGTGTTCACCGTGCTCTCCGCGGAGTCCGTCACCGAGGGGCATCCGGCGCGGGAGTATTTCGAGAAGCGCTACCAGAACCTGCGAGACGACGTGGATGCCGCGTTCCGGGCGCTCTGCACCCAGGAGGGCGCGACCGATGAGGTCGCGATCGAGATGGCGTCCGCCTCGATCCTGGCCGTGATGGACGGCCTGCAGCTGCAATGGCTGCTCGACCCGAAGGCGATCGGCCTCGGCGAGGCCAGCGAGTTCGCCATCCGCTCGATCGTGAACGGCGTGCTGAAGCCCGGTCCCGCCCTCGGCGCCTACAAGCACTGACCTCTCCCTGGGTCCCCGAGCCTGTCGAAGGGCCCTAGGCTCGGTTCATGACGATCGACCTCGACGCGCTGTACACCGATCTGCACAGGCATCCCGAGCTGTCCTTCCAGGAGACCCGCACCGCCGGCATCGCCGCCGGGCACCTGCGCGACCTGGGCCTGGAGGTGCACGAGAACATCGGCGTCACCGGCGTGATCGGCGTGCTCGCCAACCCTTCGACCGGCTCAGGGACCCGAGGTCCGGTCGTCTGGGCGCGGGCGGACATGGACGCGCTGCCGGTCGAGGAGGACACCGGTCTGTCCTACGCCTCCACCGCGACCGGCGTCGACCCCGACGGCGACACCGTGCCGGTGATGCACGCCTGCGGGCACGACATGCACGTCACCGCGATGATCGGCGCCGTGGAGCGGCTCGTCGCCGATCGCGACAAGTGGAGCGGTACGCTCGTCGTCGTCATCCAGCCCGCCGAGGAGTACGGCGCGGGAGCCAGGGCCATGCTCGACGACGGCGCCCTCGACCGGTTCCCGCGTCCCGACATCGTGCTCGGCCAGCACGTCACCCCGCTGCCCGCCGGCGTCATCGGCGTGCGCCCGGGCCCGCAGATGTCGGCGTCCGACGGCCTGACCGTCACCTTCCACGGCCGCGGCGGGCACGGCTCACGACCGCACTCGACCATCGATCCGATCGTGATGGCGTCCGCGGCGGTGATGCGGCTGCAGACCGTCGTCTCGCGCGAGGTCGACCCGCACGACCTCGCCGTGGTGACGGTGGGATCGTTCCACGCGGGTACGAAGAACAACATCATCCCCGCCGAGGCGAAGCTGCAGCTCAGCCTGCGCTACCCCGACGAGGCGCTGCGCGAGAAGGTGCTCGAGAAGGTCGAGCGCGTGGTGCGCGCCGAGGCGCAGGCCTCGGGCGCGGAGCGCGAGCCCGAGATCAAGACGCTGCACACGCTGCCCGCGACGATCAACGACGCGGATGCCACGGCCCGTGCCGTCAGTGCGTTCCAGGCCGCCTTCGGCGAGGCATCCGTCATCGACCCCGGCCTGTTCACGGGCAGCGAGGACGTCTCATGGTTCGCGCGGGATGCCGGCGTGCCGCTGGTGTTCTGGTTCTGGGGCGGCACGGATGCGGCGACCTTCCGCGCAGCCGCCGAGGCGGGAACGCTGGAGCGGGACATCCCGACCAACCACTCGCCGTTCTTCGCGCCCGAGATGCATCCGACGATCGAGGTCGGCGTCGCGGCCATGGTCGCCGCGGCCCGGGAGTTCCTGGACTGATCCGCGGCGGGTCCGGCGCGGATCAGCGCGGCAGCACGACCGGCGTGCCGGTGTCGGGGTCGATCAGGATCTTCGAGCGCAGCCCGAACAGATCGGCCAGCAGCTGCTCGTCGATGATCGCGGACGGCGCTCCCTCGGCCACGATCCGCCCCTGCTTCATCGCGACCAGGTGCGAGGCGTAGCGCGCGGCCTGGTTGATGTCGTGCAGCACGGCGACGACCGTGCGTCCCGCGTCGCGCAGGCCGGTCACCAGGTCGAGCACCTCGACCTGGTGACCGATGTCGAGGAACGTGGTCGGCTCGTCCAGCAGCAGGATGTCGGTCTGCTGGGCCAGCACCATGGCGATCCACACCCGCTGCCGCTGCCCGCCAGAGAGCTCGTCGACGTGACGCTCGGCGAGATCCGTGATGCCGGTGGCGGCCATGGCCGACTCCACGGCGCTCTCATCGTCGTGCGACCAGCTCGACAGCACGCTCTGGTACGGATAGCGTCCGCGTCCGACCAGATCGGCGACGGTGATGCCCTCCGGGGCGAGCGGACTCTGCGGCAGCAGTCCCAGTCGCCGCGCCACCTGCTTGGTGGGCAGCCTCCAGATGTCCTCGCCGTCGAGCAGGACCGCGCCCGATCGCGGCGCCAGCAGCCGCGAGAGCGACCTGAGCAGGGTGGACTTCCCGCACGCGTTCGGGCCGACGATGACGGTGAGCTCGCCGTCGGGGATCGACACGTCGAGTCCCTCGAGCACGCCGCGACCGCCGTAGCCGGCGCTGAGCTGTTCGGTTCGCAGGTGGGTCATGATCGTCCTTCCCGGCCCAGACGGCGGCTCTCCCTGGCGAGCAGCACCAGCAGATATGCTCCGCCGATGCACACCGTGACCGCCCCGGTCGGCAGCGGCAGTCCCGGCAGCGCGTGCTGGGCGACGATGTCGGCCGAGAGCAGCAGCACGGCTCCGGTGAGCGCCGAACCCGCCAGATCCGCGGAGGCGCCGTGCCCGGTGAGACGCCGGGCGATCTGGGGCGCGGCGAGAGCGATGAAGGCGATGGGCCCGGCCGCGGCCGTCACCGCCGCGGTCGCGGCGACGCCCAGCAGCACGAGAAGCGCCTTCGTGCGCTCGACCGGGACGCCCAGCATCGCGGCGGCGTCGTCGCCGAGTTCGAGCCGGCGCATCCGCCGGGCCGCTGCGGGCAGGGCGAGTGCGACCATCGTCAGCACGATCGCGGCCGCGGCGAGCGTGTCGCCGTCGACCACGCTGAGCGATCCGGCACCCCATACCGCGGCGCGCAGCGCGAGGTCGACGTCGGCCTTGACCATGAACCACGAGTTCATCGCGCCGAGGAACGCGCCGACGGCGATGCCGACGATGATCAGTCGGAAGCCCTGAAGACCCTGCCGGAATGCCAGCAGGTACACGGCGGCCGCCGTCAGCAGTCCGCCGATCAGGGCGCCGCCGCTCAGGGCGGCGTACCCCGTGCCGCCCAGCAGCATCGCCACGACCACACCGGTGAACGATCCGGTGGTGAAGCCGATCACGTCAGGGCTGCCCAGCGGGTTGTGCGTGAGCGACTGGAAGACGGCCCCGGCGACGCCGAGCGCGGCGCCGAACAGCACGGCCGCGCCCACGCGCGGCGCCCGCCACTCCATCACGACCTTGTGGACGGCCGGTTCCGCTCCGCCGGAGAGCGCGGCGATGACCTCGCCGATCGACACCCGGTAGGACCCGAGCATCATCGCCCATGCGGCGAGCGCCACGACCACGAGGCACAGGAGTGCACAGACGACCAGCATGCGGCGCGTGGTGCGCACGCTGAAGGGTCCGGCACGCAGCACGAGTGGCCGGCTCACAGCGCCGCCGCCCTGCGTCTGCGCACCAGCGCGACCAGCACCGGGGCTCCGATGAGCGGCATGACCACACCCACCTGCAGTTCGGCGGGGAAGACGACGAAGCGCCCGATGATGTCGGCGCCGAGCAGCAGCACCGGCGACAGCACCGCCGAGTACAGCAGGATCCACGGCCAGTTCGGACCCGTGATCCAGCGCACGATGTGCGGCACGACGAGGCCGACGAAGACGAGCGGGCCGGCCGCCGCCGTCGCGGCGCCACACAGCAGGGTGACGGCCACGAGCACGCCGAGCCTGGTGAGCCCCAGCCGGATGCCCATCGCCCTGGCTGTGTCCTCGCCGAGCGCGATCGCGTTGAGCGGGCGGGCGCACAGCGCCGCGACGACCAGCCCGATCAGGATCGCGGGCAGGATGGCCGCGACCGTGCCCTCGGGGCGGTCGGCGATCGTGCCCGCTCCCCAGAACCGCATGCGGTCGAAGGTGTCGGTGTCGATCAGCGCGAGGGTCTGCGACACCCCGGTCAGCACGGCGGCCATCGCGACGCCCACCAGCGTGAGGCGCACGGGTGATGCCGCGTCGCGCACGCCACCGGCGATCGCGAAGACCAGCACGACCGCCAGCACCGCGCCGGCGAAGGCGAGCGGCAGGTACTGGTCGATGCGGGTGATCCCCAGCACCGCCACGCCGATCGCCACCGCGAACGCGGCGCCGGCGTTGACGCCGAGCACACCGGGATCGGCGAGCGGATTGCGGGTGAGCGCCTGGATGAGCGCCCCGGCGACGCCGAGCGCCGCCCCGACGAGCAGTCCGAGCAGCGTGCGGTCCACGCGGGACCGCGTGATCGTGGCGTGGCTGGCGGAGCCGTCCGGTGCTGTGAAGGCCTGCCAGACGACGTCGAGCGGCAGCATCGCCGAGCCGACGACCACGCTGAGCGCGAGCACCGCGGCCAGCAGGACGAGGGCGACGACAAGACCCGCGATGCGCCTCCGGGTTCGCGTCCTGGTGCGCACGCGGCGGTCCGCGGGCGCGGTCAGCGTCGGCGGCATCGTGCGGTCACTCCGGGTACTCCGTTCTGCGGCAGACGAGAGGGCGCTGCGGACGTCGACACGCTAACAGGCGCGCGGGGCGGGTTCTCACGCGGCGAGCGCTCCCGCCGGGTCGTCCGCGATGCGCGCCGTCGGCACTCCGGTCTCTCTGCTGAGGGCGCGGATCAGCCCGGCTCTGGTGGCGAATCCGGCGACGCGCGCCGCCGAGGTCACCTCCCCACCGCCGAGGATGTGCGCCACTGCCGCGTTCAGTCGCGCCCTCGTCCGCCACCTGGCGAACGGATAGCCGGTCTCGGCTGTGAAGATGCGCTGCACCTGGCGGGTGCTCATCCGGTGCCGTGCGGCCAGCTCGTTCAGTGGCCCTGCCGAGCGCACCGCATCGCGCGCCAGCAGTCGCGCAGCCGGATGCGTCGGATAGACCACGGGGAAGCGCGGGCGCGTGAGGTTCTCGAGCACGGCGCCCAGCGCACGGCGGAACGGCAGCACCTGCTCGGGAGTCGGCGGCGCCGCCACGAGCACGGTGGTCATGAGCTCGACGACGGCGGGCACGACGCCCAGCATCCTCACCGGTGCGGCCGGAGCCGCGTGGTCGTCGAGGAGCGGGCCCAGCACCATCCCGCCGTCGTGCACGCGCAGGGCGTGCGGAACGCGCGGCTGCAGCCACACCGCCTCATGCCGTCGCAGCGCGATCTCGGCGCCGTCCGCGACGAGCGTCGCCGAGCCCGAGACGACGTACACCAGGTGGGGTTCGTCGTGGACGTGCTCCTCGTGCCCGAGGAAGCGGATGGCATTCTCCGCGACGACGGATCCGAGCGCGGCGATCGGCATGGTCCCCTCCGGGAGATGTCCTGTCCGTCACCGACGATGTCGCATCCGTCACGGGACGACAAACTTGTAAGAATAGGCTTACCTTACCTGATCTGCGTACGTCTCCCGAGGTGACCTCATGCCCTTCCCCGCATCCGCGCGCGCCCTGGCGGCGCTCCCGCTCGCCGCTGTCCTGCTGCTCGCGTCCTGCGCGTCCACGCCCGCCGAGGGCGACGACAAGCCCGCCGCCAAGACCGGCGTGAGCACGTCCGCGCACACGGTGAAGACCGACTACGGAGACGTGAAGATCCCCGCAAGCCCGCAGCGCGTGGTGGTGCTCAACTACGCCCTGGCCGGCTATCTCTACGATCTCGACGTGCCGGTCACCGCGACGATCCCGGAGGATGCCGACGGCACCGGCGAGTACTCCGACTTCTGGGCCGACGATGCGAAGGCCGACAGCACCGAGTTCCTGCCGTGGAGCGTCGACGGCTTCGACCTCGAGGCGATCCTCGCGCTCGACCCCGACCTGATCATCGGCGGCGGCTGGGGCTTCCCGCTGTTCCAGGCGGCGCAGGTGTACGACGATCTCAGCGACATCGCCCCCACCGTGCTGGTCAGCGGGAAGTACAGGAACTGGCAGGAGCAGTTCGAGTTCCTCGCCGTCGACGTGTTCGAGCAGGACGACGTCTACACCGACGCCGTCGAGCAGTACGACGCGCGCGTCGACGAGGTCGCGGACGCGATCACCCCGCCCGAGGGGCCGACCGCCACCCTGGCGATGACCGCCGACCAGACGACCTACGTCTACTACGCCGACGAGGCGCTCACCGGAGTGCTGGACTCGGTCGGCATCGAGACCGATCCGTCGTTCACGCCCGACGGGTACAAGCCGTACACCGATGGCGGTGACATGTTCGAGCTGTCGACCGAGCAGGCCGGGCAGGTGCTGACGCAGCCGACGGTCTTCGTCACGGGCTTCAACGGCGCCCCCGTCGACGTCGCCACGCTGAACGAGAACGCCGTCTTCGCCGCTCTGCCCGCCTTCCATGACGAGACCGCCTACGACCTGCCGTACTGGGTGAGCCGCGCCGACTTCCACGAGACGATGGCGCTGCTCGACCTGCTCGAGGAGATGTTCGGCTGACATGGGGCACCGCGCATTCACCTCGCATCCGCTCGTCGTGCGCCGCGTGGCGGTGCGCCGCGTCGAGGACGTCACGCCGCGCATGCGCCGCGTGATCGTCGGCGGAGAGCAGCTCGGCCCGATCGTCGCTGCCGGCCACGAGCAGCGCGCCTTCGCCGCCCCGGGATTCGACGATCACATCAAGCTCGTCTTCGCCGACGACGGCGACATGGCCTCGGCGCTGCCGACGCAGCTCGCCACGGGGATCGAGTGGACCCCTGCGCCGAACCGTGTGGCGCGCGACTACACACCGCGCCGGGTCGAGCTCGACGCGGGTGAGATCGCCCTCGACTTCGTGCGGCACGGCGACGGTCCCGCCGCGACCTGGGCCGAGACGGCGCAGCCGGGTGACGAGCTGTGCTTCGTGGGGCCGAAGTCGTCGGTGCGTCTTCCGGACGACATCGACTGGATGGTGCTGATCGCCGACGAGACCGGGCTGCCCGCGGTCGGCCGCTTCCTGGAGGAGCGTCCCGTCGAGGCTCCGGTGCACGTGCTGGTCACCGTCGGCGACGAGTCGGCGGTGCAGGGTCTGGATGTGCGCGAGGGCGACACGATCCGCTGGGTCGTCGCCGACGGTGCGGATGCCGCCGCGCTGGAGACCGCGGTGCGGGCGCTGCCGGTGCCCGACGGCGCGGGCTATGTGTGGGCGGCGGCCGAGAGTCGCGCGCTGCTCCCCGTGCGCCGCTACTACCAGCGCGAGCTGAAGCTGGCGAAGGACAGGCTGAACATCACGGGGTACTGGCATGCCGAGCCCGCGCACGACACGGATGCCGCAGATGCGCCCGCGTTCGCGGCCGTGCCCGATCCGCTGCCGTGGTTCGTCGTGCGCGCCGCCGTGCAGCTGGGCCTCGTCGACGCGCTCGCCGGCGGCCCGCTGAGCCTGGACACCCTGGCGACCCGTCTCGGCGTCGAGGCGACGGCGCTGTCGGTGCTCCTGCCCGTGCTCGCCGAGCACGGCGTGGTGGTCGGCGGATCGGATGCTCTGGCGCTCGGCGCCCCCGGTGAGCTGCTGCTCGACGAGCACGAGCGCGAGGAGTACGACGGCTTCGACGCCGATGTGCTGCTGACCCTGGCCGCTCTCGCCCCCGCGCTCCGCGAGCGCCGCTCGGCCTGGCACGCGGCGCACGGTGCGACGCTCGCCGAGACCGCCGGTATCCGATGACGAGACCGCCGCCGAGCTCGTCGAGGAGGCTGGCCGGCTGTCGTATCTGCTCGACGGCCTGCTCGCCGACCCGCTGTGGGCCGACGCCGCATCCTGCCTGGTCGCCGGTCCGGGCACGCCCGCGGTCGTCGGAGCCCTCGATGACGCCGGACGCGACGGACTGGTGCTCTCGGGCCTCGACGGCGGCGCCGTGCGCCGGGCCGTCGAGGACGCCCTGGAGGATCCGGCGCGTGCACCCGTGACGACGGGACCGGCCGATGTGGCGGTGCTGGCCCTCGCCCTCGAGCATCGCACGGACGCCGAGTGCACCCGGCTGCTCGAAGAGATCGCCGGCCGGACGACCAGGGCGGTCGTGATCGAGCAGGCCCGCCCGGACGACCTGGGTGGCGGCGCGGACGAGCTGCGCGTGCTCGCACAGGCCCGCAGCGGCGCCGCTCTGCGCGACGGTCAGGCGATCGCCGCGCTCGGCGCCGCATCGGGATGGAGTTCCGAGCGGGAGATCGAGCTCGGATGGGGCATGGTCGCGACGGTGCTGAGCAGGGACTGAGGGGCGCCGAGTTCCCTGCATCCGCACCCGGGCCGCGGCGGCTCAGGCCTCGAGCACGCGGTGATTGATCTCGTGCGCCTCGCGGTGCAGCCGCTCCATGCGCAGATCGAGCTCGCCGGCCGCTTCGGCGGCCTCGGTGAGACTCTGCACGAGATGTCCAGGCACCCGCCCGTCGAACTTGTAGTGGATCTTGTGCTCGAGGCTGGCCCAGAAGTCCATCGCGATCGTGCGGAACTGCACCTCGACGGGCACCGGCACGGCGCCGGTCGAGAGGAACACCGGGATCTCAGCGATCACGTGCAGGCTGCGATAGCCGTTCGGCTTGGGCTCGGCGATGTAGTCCTTGACCACCCGGACCGTCACGTCGTCCTGCTGGGTGAACAGGTCGAACAGCCGGTACACGTCGGTGACGAAGCTGCAGGTCACCCGCACGCCCGCGATGTCGGTGATCTCGCGGCGGATGCTGTCGAAATCGGGATCGATGCCCTTGCGCGCCACCTTCTCGACGATGCTGTCCGGCGACTTCAGCCGGCTCTTGACGTGCTCGATCGGGTTGTAGGCGTGGTTGTGCGTGAACTCGTCGCGCAGGATCGAGATCTTCGTCTCGACCTCGCGCATTCCGAACTCGTACTCGCGCAGGAACCGCTGGAACTCGTCCCGCAGCTGCCTGGCCTCTGCGATCGCGACGTCGTCGACGGGTACCGTGCTCATGCCCACGACGTTACGCATCGGTGATCAGAATCGGCTGGATGCCGGAGAGCGTCCCACCGCGATCGTCAGCGCCGCGGTGTAGCCGTCGGCGATGCTCCCGGTCATCGTCGCGATCTGATGGATGCCGCCGTCGTCACTGAACACGTTGTCGCCGGTGAGCGTGACCTGCGAGGCGTTGCGGACGCTCCGCTCGTAACCGGCGGTGGCGTAGACCTTGGCGTTGGTCTCCTCTGGCAGGGCGATCTGCGAGGCCTTCACGATGGGCCCGGTGGCGACCGCGGTGTCGACGTCCTCGTAGACCTCGAAGTGGATGTGCGGCCAGCGTCCCGAGTAGCACGCCGGGTAGATCGACGCGAACCGCACGGTGCCGTCCTCATCTGTCTGCTGCACCCGCGCAGGTAGTTCTCGTCCTTCAGCGAGTCAGAGTACAGCGAGTAGTTCCCGTCGCGATCGCAGTGCCAGAGGTAAACGCCGGCGCCGGCGAGTGCCGAGCCGGTGGCGGCATCGCGCACGGTCAGCACGATCTCGAGGGGACGCCGTCGGCGGTCACTCGCGAGGAGCCGAAGCTGGAGCGGATGTCGCTGCGGACGATGCCGGAGTCGTCGAGCACGTTCACGTCGTTGGAGCCGTCGGCGGGGTAGGGGCCTGCGGTCTCGTTCGGCACCTCTCCCTCGAGCAGGTCGCTGTTGTCCTCTGCCGGAGGAGCGCCGCCCGGACCGCCATCGCCCGGCCCGCCCTGCGGCTGCTCGGATGCCGCCGGAGGTGCCGGTCGGTGCGACGTTTGACCTCCTTGTTCACCCGCTCGAGCGGGTTCGTGGACCAGATCTGACGCCAGTGCTGCTGCGGGAACCCGCAGAACGCGAGGATGTCGTCCTTCGCGTCCTCCAGCATGTCAGCGATCTTCGGATACGACCGTGTCAGCATCCGGACCACCTCGTGGAACTGGGCAAATACGTGCTCCGTGTCGGGCTGGGCGAAGATCGTGCGGATAATCGACGCGACCATCGGCCCCGACGCCCTCGGAACGTTCGAGAGCACGTTCCGCATGAAATGGACCCGGCACCGCTGCAGGGCGGCGCCAGCGAACACAATGCCTATCGCGGAGATCAGGCCGGTGTGCGCGTCGGAGATGACGAGCTTCACCCCGCCGAGCCCGCGAGCCTTCAACGACCGCAGGAAGCTCGTCCAGAAAGGTTGCGACTCGGTCTCGCCGACTTCGAACACGAGGACTTCGCGGCGTCCGTCGGCTGCGACACCGATGGCGACGACGACTGCTTGGGACACGACTCGTCGGCCGACCCTGGCTGTGCAGTAGGTAGGCGCTGAAAGGACTTGATCCGGATAGAGTGCGAAAGTCAACCAACTGAGGTAATGTGCGAGCCAGCACGCGTCCATTCGAAGGGGAACGGGGGTCCTAGGTTGGTGGATGCTCTGTTCCATGATGATCGGCGCTACCTTGTGCTAAGGGCACAGAATGCCGTCACAATTAGGCGAGTTCTATCAGATACGCGCTCTGGTTTGGGCATTACCTTTGAGCAGGTCGCGCTTTTGAGCGGTGTCACAACCGCGACCTACCGTCACTTGGAGTCGGATTCCGTCACGAGTGCGCGGATCGACACACTGTTGCGCGCCATGACTGCTCTTGGCATACCGAATCTAGGCCTGACAGGAAAAGGCGAGGACCATGAAACAAATGCGTAGGACAGTCGCGGTTCTGGGAGTTGCATCGATCATGGCTTTGACGCTCGCCTCCTGCACTTCAGGTGAGAAGTTTTCGAAAGCATCACCAGCAGAACTGCCTCAGATTGTTTCCAGCGAAGTACCGCTACCAGAAGCAAACTCAGTACGCCTCCTCGGAGAGGATAGCGAGGGTGTGACCTACTATGTAGGGCGGTGGAACGAGGACGCTGCGGATCAGTACTGCCTGGTGATCGTCAATGGTGATCAGTACAGAAGATCGTGCGGAGATCAACTCCCCGTTGTTGGCCTCTTTGGCAATATTCACGCCACCGTCAGCGACCCGCTTGTCGTAGACCAGGAAAAGGGAACGGAGTTGGTGGGCGACTATCTGGCAGTGCTGCGGGGTTAATGTAGAGGGACGTTCAGGACCTTAAGCCCAGAACGCCCCTTCGAGTTAGGGCACTCGCGACCAGCACTGTGATGTTGGACTCCCCTTGCCGCTTTGGCCGTTCACATAAACCCACCAACAACGATTCCACGCCTGAGTTCCAAGTGCGTGAGTCGAGCCGACTCCAGCTCCGTTGGAACCCTCGGCGGCGAATTGTACGCCCGCGGTCGTAATGGTGTCGGTATGGGCCTTTCCGAAGACAATACCGAAGCCGGTAAGGCTGATATTGATTTCACTACCCACGGTATTGCGCCAGGAACTGGATGAGGCAATACTGTTTGCAGGTTGCGGGCCGTTATGGTACCTAACGCTCGTGTAGGCGAACGCTGTGCTAGCGGGCAAGACGACCGCGATAGCGACAAGAGCCGCTACAAGTCCGTTCTTCTGGGTTCTCTTCATGATCTTCCTCACGTGAGCCAGCTGCACACAACCCACGGCGATGCTTCTGCCGCGCCGGCAAATCGGCGTTGGAAACACCGAGCCTTGACGCTGACGGAGGCATGCGTCACCTGAGCTGCCCCGGCCGTTGCCTCTGCTGATCCGTAGATGCCGACTGGAGTCACCGTCTGCGCCCAGACGGTGACGTTGATTCCGATGGATCCGCCTATACGGGAACCGATCATCTGCTTGGTTGCGCTGGTTTTCGTAACGTAGGCATCGAGAGGACCGCTAAAATATTCATGCGTAGTAACTGCCGAGGCAGCCGCAGGTGTCAGTACGATCAGGACGAGGACTGAAAGGGCCGCAATGAGCCCTTGGGCGCTTTGCCTTTTGCTCACTTTGGGTCCTCCAACGTGAAGGGTTCCTCGAAGTATGCAAGCCTGAACCCGGAGGATCGGTCGTCGGCGGCCAACTTGTTGTTTGCGGCACGCACCGAAGTAGGTGTGTATGGATCCACGACATAGAGGTTCGTCGTGACCTTGTCGGCTAGGCCAGCGACCGTTGCGCTGTCCGGTACCAGGTACGCCTCGATAAGACCCTCGGGGCCGTACAGGCGAAGCCCGGCTCCTTGTTTTGCGAACACCTCGGGCGTTGTGCATGCCTGTCCCGAAACCCAGTCTGCTGAACCGAAGTACGCCGCCAGACAGATGTTGTTCGCATCGTCGAGGCCGACCCAGTACCTCGTGCCCTCGTGTTTCGTGAGTAGGCGAAGGCTGTCCACCTGTAGTGAGGTGTCCGCTTCCGTCATCTCGGCAGGAACATCGGAATCGGCGGGCTGGCCAGAGAGCACTTTAAGGCCGTAGTCCCCCAACGTGGGGGACTCGTTAGCCGCGGCCATACCGGCCACAGCTCCGCCTGTGAGGCTCGCGGCGGCGAGAATGGAGAGCACGAGCGCGAGTTTCCGCCTCCGTGCTCTTGATTTTGGATTGATCATCATCGATCTCCTCCCGATTGTCGACAGCATTTCGAAGACTTTCCCAGCCTGTCGTCGGCGCCTCAATGCAGCGCAGAGCCTTGACATTCGGGCGTGCCGCTCCGGCGCGGTTGGGCATCGGTGGCGGTTAGACCCAGGCGTCGGTGCGTTGCGCGAGACGCTGGCACGCCCCCTGCCAGATCCAGCGACGCGGGTTCTCGCCGCCGTCGACGGGCAGCTCCACACCTACGGCATCCGCCGTCCAGCGGCGCACCAGGACGGTGCAGCGCACGTCGGCGTCGCCGAAGCGCAGCCATGCGTGGCCCAGATGTGGAGGCTGTCCTGAACGACGGTGACGGGCTGCTCACTCAGCCGCAACTGCACGGGTGTGAGCGATTGTGCAGAGGGCCGCGTCGGCGGGCGGCCTGCACCTGGCGCTCCTCGAGGCGCTGCGAGCGCCTGGTCACCGACCACGCTCGGGTCGATCCACTGCAGCCACATGTGCTCCGGGAGGATCACCGGGGTGCGGTCGTGGATGCCGGCGAGGGTCTGCACGGCGTCAGAGGTGACGATCGTGGCCGTGAGGGTCCACCGCTCCGGGTCGTCCTTGTCCTTGGTCGGGTCCGGCCACCACGAGCACAGGCCGGCGAAGCCCATCAGTGCGCCGTTCGGGTGGCTCATGAACCAGGGTGTCTTACTGCCCCGCTCCCCCGTCCACTCGAAGAACCCGCGTGCGAGGACGATTGCGCGGTGCGTCTGCCACGGCTTGCGCCAGGTCGTCTTCTCCGCCATGCCCTCGGCCCGAGCGTTGAACGTCGGGAGCTTCAGTTTGAGTGTCGGTGACCATGCCGGCGCGAGCGACCATCGCGCCGTCTCGAAGCGCAGCTCCCCCGTCTTGGCGGAGTCGATCAGCACAGGGATCTGCTCGGTCGGCGCGATGTTGTACGCGGCCTCCCAGTTCGGCGCCCATTCCTCCGGCCGCCGACCGGTGCGCTGCACAAACTCCGTGATCTCCGTGTTCACTCTGTCGGTGGAGAGCAGTATTCCCGAGGGAAGTATTCCGCCACGAATTTGCGCACTGGACCCGCGTGGTGGCCTACTGTGGGAGCTTCTGGGGACTCCTGCTTCGCGCCTGCTGAGCAGGCCAATCTCGAACACGAACTTCGTCCCGGGCCACACCTGGATCCTCTGAGAACGGTCACTCGAACATGGATCGCCTCAGCGACACCGAGATCCTCGCGGCGATACGGCCACTGCTCGAGATGACGGCGGAACGTGCCGTACACGCATCGACAGCGGAACGCCTCAGAAACTCGGTGACGGAATCCGAGAGGATTGAACGGAACACTGCCGGTCAGCGCGTCGCGGAAATTGACCGGGAGATCGCCGAACGATTGATCCAAGCGCTTGACCGGATCGGACCTAAGTTCTATCGCCCTCAGGTCGATCAACTTCTTGCCTTGTTTGTCGGTGGAGTGCGGTGCGCGATGAGTTGTTTGAATCTGGACCAGCGCGTCTAGGAGGGGCTTGCACAATTGTGACCACTCGCCAAGGCCGCTGTGTCCGACCCCCGTGCCTCAGCCGTGGCTTCAATGCCAGTCCATCGGCGGGCCCGAGGTTGCTTCCCGACAAGGCGCGCTCGCGGTTCGATGATGGGACCGGCTAGCATCCCGGTATGGAAAAGAGCCTCACAGCACGCACACCAACCCGCATTTTCGTGGCCGCGATTGCTCTCGTTGTCGGGTTGTGGCTGCTGCTGGAGCTGGGCAAGAGCGTGGTATTGCTTACCCTCGACCCCTCCAAGGTCATCGACAGCAGTGGCGCCCCTGTGGCAACCGATGCGATCGCAAGCTCGGCTGTCCCGATCCTGTTTTCTGCAGGACTTGGCTTCCTCGTTTCAGTCGCCGCGATCGTCATGATTCTGACTCGGCACCCAGTCCCAGGTTCAGTGAGCTTTGCCGCCGGCTCAATCGCACTCGTAGTACTAGGGATCTATCTGAGTTTCGTGGCTGCCCCTGCGGACCAAGACGCACCGCTCGCGTTGCTCATCTCTGTGTCCGTGGCAGCCTTCTCGTATGGGGCGCTTTGCCTAGGGAAGTCATCCGCCCTGTCGAATCAAGCCCACGGGGCTCTTGATCAGGAGCAATAGGTACCCCAGCGGCAACGCCAGTGACAAGAGGCAGAACATCTGCCCGAAGGACAGCAGCATGATCCGGGTGATCAGGGGGTTGGTCGACGTGACACTAGCTAGGAGGGCAAACGCCATCCCGCTCGCTGCAGGCCCGAAGAGCAGCATGCTTGCTTCGATGACCAGTTGAGCCGCAACCGCTCCTCTGTCTGCTCCAAGCATCCTGTACAACGCGAAGTCCGAAATGCGAACCATCCAGAACAATAGGAGAAACACGACGCAACCGACAGCGACCGCAGCGGGCACGATGCGACTCGCGCGTGCTTCCATCAAGGCTTGAGCAGTTATCTCACTGCCTGAAGAGGGCCGCAATGGCGATACGTCGACGCCGTCATGCAGGAACCAGGTGGTCAATAGCGCCTCGACTCCCGCCGATGCTCCATCTTCGGCGATGACGAAACACTCCTGCGCCTGCCCGACCGGCGGCTGAACTAGCAGCAGCTCAGAACTTGCTCTAGGGTCCCTCGGGGTGGGAGGCGCCACTATTGAAACCTGCAGGGTCTCCCCGGGCAATTCCTCCTGCGTTAGGCGGGAGCCGGCAACCAACCTATTCGATGCAGCGACCTTATCGCCGGCGACAACCTTAGGGTTCGAATTAACTGTTGGCATGACCGCTTTCACGTAGCCTGGAGTGACGACGCGCATGACAAGCGCTGAGGAGGAACGCTGGGTCGTCGATGCCCGGGCTCCCGCCGCGTCCACACCGGCCACATTATTGAGTTGCTCGCAACGAACAGACGAGAGTCCGTCCGCAGTCGTGCTAGTCACCGCAAACCCGGTCGCTCCGCGCTCGACGAGGGACTCATGCAGTTGCGATGCCGCTCGAACTTCGGCGGCCACTAGCAAACTTGATCCGAAGCTTCCAGCGAAGACCAGTAAGGCTATCAACGTAGCGAATAGCCAACGGGATTCGAGATTCGCGAGCGCCTCGGCGATCGCATCACGTAGCGACATCCTTTTACGGGGTTTTGTGCTCAAGAACCTTGCCATCCTCAAGTCTGATAACGCGGTCGCATCGGCTCGCCACGTAGGGATCATGCGTCGCGATGATGACGATCCGCCCCGACCTGCTTGTACGTTCAAGCGCGTCGCAGACTGCAGATCGTGCTTCCGGGTCAAGCGATGCGGTCGGTTCGTCGGCGAGCAAGACGGAAGCTTCCGACGCGATGCCCCGAGCCACGGCCACCCGTTGTCGTTCGCCACCAGAGAGGTACCGTATCTGCTTCGTAGCGAGGTCTTCGATCAGAAGATCGCTTAGGGTCACGGATGCGTTCGTCTGAGCATCCGTGAGCGGTAGCCCACGACAAATCGCACCTAGGAGCACGTTCTCAATGACTGTTCGTCGAGTGAGCAACGGCGAGGACTGAACTATCCAGGCGATAGACGAGTCCGAGTCCTTTCCGTCGACGTGAACCCGTCCGCTGTCCAAGGACTCGGCACCAGCGATAATCCCAAGCACGGTGGTCTTGCCCGTCCCAGAGGGTCCCATGACCGCCAATGACCCCGGCCCGTCGAAGCGGAACGACACATCATTCAGGATCGTTCGTTGATCGAACGACTTGGAAACGTTCACCAATTCTACGAACATGTGGTTGCGATCCCTCGCGGATCCAAAGCGAAGAGGTCGCCGTCCTCAAAGTCGGCGGCCACGCTCGTTGAAGTCTGTTGCACCCCGCGAATATCAACTCGCAAACCGGAAACGCGAGAGTCTCGCTTCACCGTGACGCAGGTAGTGCCCTGAGAGTCAACATAGACGCTGGTCGAGGGGAGCACCCAGAGATTCGTGGGCGACTTCGCAATGGTGTCAATGATGGTTGCCTTCGCCTCATTGGAGACGTGGCTCTGGACCGTCTTCAAGGATGCGGAAGCGATTGCAGTTCTCTTGTCATCTAGCGTCAGGGGCTCGCCCGCCAGTTCGACCTCAGCCCCTTCCGGAACTGGAACCACCGCGATGGTCGTTCCTTCCTCGCTTTGGAGCAACCCCTTTGCCGTCTCTACATCAACGACCGCCGCCGAGCTGACCTCCGCTTTTGGCTCCACCAAGTGTTGGCCTGCAGCAGGTGCCGGCGCTCCAACAACGAGTGCGAGCTCGTTGACCGTCACACTGCGGGGAAGGTAGACGAGCCAGCTCGGATCAAAGACGGCGACGGATTCGCCGGCTCCGATCGACTTTGCAAACTCGCGGACTCCGATCCTCGTTTCCCAAGTGAACCTCGCAGCCGACGCGTGGCGTAGCCCTCGGGACTCGAGCAAACTGTTGAGTTCTGCAACGTCGGCGCCCTCCATGCCCACTTCAAGCGGCCGCGTGAACGGCTCCCGGGACCCGTAGGCGATGCGGTCGACTCCCTGAATCTTGGTCAACGAGGAGCCTGAGCTGATGACGTCACCAACTTTTACGTACACCGCCTGAACGACACCGTCCCAGGCCGGGGCGACGATGGCCGGCGGTGGGCTCCAGGTGAGGGACAACCCCAGTTGCTCGCGAACCACCGAGTCTGAGCGTTCGGGCGATGCCCAGACTTGTCTCTCCTCGACCACCTTCGCACTGTTCGCCAGGTAGATGAGATAGGTCGATGCCAGCGCCGGCACAACGATCCAGAGCACGACAGCGATCGAGATCACGACCCGACGCGCGATTGAACGGCGACCCTTATTTTTCACACGCTCAGTGTATGAGTCAACTCCGGCGATCAGCCTGACGCTCAACTAACGAGGTGCGCTGACCTGGCCCTTGACGTTGAGGCTCGCGTCTCATAGCATGCTCAAAACTGTGAGTCTGCTGGGGGTTAGATGTATGACTCACGAGACCGAGGAGGTAGTCATGCCCGCAGAATTGTTCTCCACTTACCAACATCACCCAAGAACGCGCCGAAGCCGCGCCCTCACCGCTTTGGTGGCGACCGTCGTGGTCATGATGGTCGCCTTCTTCGGTGCATCGCCTGCCATGGCAGAAGGACATTTCACGCAGAAGGTCACTCCTGGTTCGTGCACGCAGACAGACTGGTCTGGGGAAACACTCACCCCGAGCAAGACAGGCTGGACCAAGAACGGTTCCGTCATCTGTGTCACGCACCTCATGGACACCATCAGGCTCAACCGCGGCGGAGTTTACGGATCCACCAAGACGTCGACCGGCGGGTATGTTAGCACTACGCTCAGCGGGAATGGCACGCTCTACGGCACGCACCAGCTGTGCGTCTATGTTGCAGCTGGCCTCTACAACTGCGACTTCACCCGTTACACGTGAGTCGGATGCGAAAGGCGGCGGCGACCATCGTTCTTTGCGTCGCCGCCGTCGCGTTATCATCCTGTGTCGCCGACACCGGTTCTCCCCAGGATGATGTGCCCTTCACCTCCGAGAAGATCAAGGCGATTTCTGACTACCAGGACAAGCAGGGGAACCGTGAGCAGGCTGAGATCTTGTCGGATGGTGAGATCACCGAGGACGAGTACTGGCAAGCTCTGACTGCTCTTCGCGAGTGCGTCGAGTCCAAAGGGTACGGGTTCAGCGAGCCGGTCCTGAGCCCGGTCACCGGAATCACTTACGAGTTCGTCTACTACGGAAATGGTCGCGCGGAGGATCAGGTTCTTTCAGACACGGCAGCCTGCGAATCCAAATACTGGGAGCCAACCTCGTCCGCCTTTCAGTCAACCCACGAGCAAGTCATGGATCGGGCACTTAGGACCGCAGTCCTGTCCTGCCTCGACCACGGAGGACATCCGGGGGTCGCCGACGGCAGGAACTTGGCGGAAATATCGCCCGTCATAGACGATGACTTCTCCACGAGAGAAGCAGCACGAGAGTGCACCAGCGCGGAAGCGCAAAAGCTCTATCCGAACCTCCCGTCCGTCACAGTTATCGATTGAGCCGCTACGCTGCACTGCAGCCTACGTGATGATGAAAGTTCGTCGTCGTTCTCTACCTAAGGGGCCGCGTAGGCAGTGTGCGCGGTCATGCGAGGGCGAAGTCCCTCGTACCCGCGAACCCCAGGATCAGTCAGAGCCGAAACTTCGAGATCGAAGGTTCGGGTAGGCCGCCCAAGATCCGCCGGCCCTGCTCTTTCGACGGTCGGCGGTGTGGTTGCCGATCCCGATGACGTCGGCAACCACCGCTGCGGGCATGCGCATCGCCAACAGGTTCATGCGTGTTTCGCGGGAGATGCGCGTGCGGATCCCGATCTCCGTGAGGCGCAGCCGGATGTAGGCCGCAGTCATGTGACGGCCGGGTGAGAGTCCCTCGAACAGCCAGCTTGAGTCCCCTGCGGCATAGCCGCGCCGGGGTGGCGCGGAGAGTTGTCTGCGGACGAGGTTGCCGACCGCGTCGTCGAGCACAACAGGGGTGATACCGAACCGCACTGTCACCCGCTCCGCTGTGGCGTCAACCTGATCGCGAGTCATGCTGACGGCGCGGCCGAGTATCTGGGCATAGAGCAGCACGAAGAGGCCGGCGACGCGTACTTCCAGCTCGATGTCCTCATCATCGAGGAGACGGTCGATGCCACTCCACAGCTCCTCTTCGGTCATGTTTGACATCGTGTTCCGGGCGGCGCGGACGTTTGTGCTGAGATCGCCGGCCAACCGTGATCGGGTCGCCCACCGCACGAAGTGCTCCACAGGCTCGCGCGTCTTCACGCGGGCGATGTAGAGGTCAAGCGTGCGCTGTTCCAGGTCGCCGACGGTCAGCTTTCTGGCATCCATCCAGGTTAGGAACCGGACGACCGCAGCGAGATGGCTCCGCTGTCCGTGGAAGGCTTCCAAGGATAGGTCGCGACCATGGTCTCGGTAGCGGCGGTGCAGTTTCGGCAGGATGGCCCATCTGTAGAAGCGGCGAAGCTTGTTTCCGGTGGGGCGCTCGAGCGTGGCCGCCAAGGCGGCGACGTGCAAAGTGAGCTCGTGCTGGAACACGTGGATCTGCGGCAGCACACCGGCCTCGATGAGCAGACGCCGGAAGTAGCGCGTTGACGGCCGTTGCGGCAGAAGATCAAGTGCCGAGTGGTCGAGAGGCAGTGCACCCGTTGCCATGCCTCTCAACGTTTCAGTCACATGCTGTCGCCGGAGCCAGCGGACAATCGAGCGCGGGTCCATCGGAGCCTTCGTGAGGTGTTTGCGGAGCCTGATCAGCTCGATCGGCGCCTCTGCCGCGGTGCCGATGAGCTCGTCCAGACGCGCCTGCAGCCTGCAGCGGCCGCAGTGAGTTCCGGTCAGGAATTCCTCGCTGCCGCATGTGCGGCACGCGAATCGGGGCGATTGGCCGGCGCAGGCCGCGCAGGTGATCACGCCTTCATCAGTGATGAAGGCGAGGACTCGGATGTTCCCGCACGACGGGCACTCAGACGGGTTCCGTCGGAGGGCGCTGTAGCAGACGTTGCAGATCTTCCCGCCGAGGAGGGAGTACAGGCCCACGGCTGAACGGCCGCAGCGGTCACAGGACCGCAACGGCACTGCCGCCGTCATCGGCCGGGATCGGCGGGGCGATGAAGCCGCGCGCGCACCGGACGAAGGTCCCCGATCGCCGTGTCACGCCCCCGCCCGGTGCCGGTCTTCTTCGCCGCTGCTGGCTGCGCCGTGACGGTGATGAGGTCGTTCGGCTGGCATCCGAAGATGCGGCACAGAGCAGCCAACACCTCGACGTTCAACCGCTCCGGTGCTTTGGTGACCAGTCGATACACCTGCTCGCGGGACAGGACGATGCCCTGTTCACGCAGCGGCGCGAGCAGCTCCGTGGTCTGGAACATCCCAGCCTCGGCCATCAGAGCGCGCAAGTGCCAGTCGATCGGCCCCTTCGAGTCAATTGTCATCACGGTCCTCCGTGTTCCTCTTGAGCGCATCGGCGAGCACCCGGTTCTTATAGTCGTCCCCGACAGACGTGTAGATCGCGGTGGTCGAGGCGAACGTGTGGCCCACTTGATCCTGCACGAACTTCTCGCTGTAGCCCCACTCGATGAGGTTCGTCACATAGGTGTGCCGCAGCGAGTGCAGAACAAGTTCTTCCGGAAGTCCGGCCTCGTCGCGCAGCTCGGCGAAACGGTCGTTCAGATAGCGGCCACCGATTCTGGTCTTGCGCTCCGTCGGCCAGAGAATGTCCGTCTCCCAATCACCGACCACCCGCGGCCGGCCCTGGTCCACCCAATGGGTGAGGCCGTCAACGACCCAGTCGAACTCGGGCAGAGTCAGCACGGTCCGTCGCTTCGGACCGGTGCCCCGACTGCCCTTCCCGTGCCGGACATACGCCGCTCCGAAACTCCCGAACCCGGGGGCCACCGGGTTCGACCGCAGATCGGCAACGTCGAGTCCGATGCACTCGGATCGCCGCAGCCCAAAGGCGTAGATGGTCTTGAACATCTGCGCGTTCCGGAGCGCAGCAAGCGCCCCCTTCCTCCTGGCTCGCACGATCGCCTCGACCCGAGCATCCGCAGCCTCGAAGAACCGCTCCAGCTCGTCGAAGGTGAGGGCACGGCGCCCCGGATCTCCCTCATAGTCGAGCAGGTGCGAGATCGTGTTCCAGTCATGGCAGATCTGCTGCGGCGCATCCCCGAACCGAGCCAGACACTCGGCCTGCCAGCCGTACCGCGGGTCAGTGAGGAAGTCGCAGAACAGGCGGATCCTCGTCTGATACCCCCGAATCGTTGACCGCTTCAAGGGCCCCTTGCCGGGGCGCACGCGCACTGAGTAGTCCTCGAGGTCCCGCGGCTGCCACTGCCACGGGTACGCCGCGCAGAACACCGCGAAATCCTCGATGAACCGCCGACGCGAATCGATGGTGGTCGCCTGCAAACCGCGACTGGTCTGCTGGTTTGCCCAGCCATCCAGCATCGACTCGAAGACGTACTTCCCCTCATCGAGGGCGACGACATTTCCTGTCAGCCGCAGCGAAGAGCGACCATCATCATCTGAACCAGAACGCACGCCTCCATGGTTGCAGTAGTTGCATCATTGTTGCAACTGCTCTCCATGATCTGCATCCGCAGAGGTTGATGGACACGTTCTTGAAGCACCGCCCCGGCAGGCAAGAAGGTGACTTGATGGCCAAATCACCCTTGTCGGAACCATAAGCGACAGCCACGCCGACCGTGATCCACTCCTGGGCTCGGCGGCCAGCTCCCGCCGAGCCTCCTGCCACGACCTAGAAACTCCAGATCCACCATGCAATCGCAAGCAAGTGATGCATCTGATGTCGATACTGCTTGGTCTGTCGTCCATCGCGCATCAACCACACATCGACGGCATCCATGCAGACAGCGTTCGAACAGGTCGGGATGCCGCCGCTACGCATCGCGGGAGCGCCAGAGCAGCCAGACGAAGTACGGGGCGCCGATCAGGGCGACGACCAGACCCGCGGGCAGCTGCGCGGGAGCGAGCACGGTGCGGCCGATCGCATCCGCGACGCCCACGAGCACGGCACCGAGCACCGCCGCCACGGGGAGGACCCGGGCGTTGCGCGCGCCGACAAGGGCACGGGCGGCGTGCGGAGCCACCAGCCCGACGAATCCGATCACGCCGACGGCGACCACGCTGAGCGCAGCGAGCACTGCGGCAGCGACCAGCAGTGCCAGGCGCACCCGCTCCAGGCGCACCCCGACCAGACGCGGAGTGTCCTCGTCGAGAGCCATCACGTCGAGCTCGCGGCGCCGGGTCAGCACGAACGGCAGCACGATGACGAGCACGATGGCGAGCGGGATGACCTGCTCCCAGATGCGCCCGTAGGTGGTACCCGAGAGCCAGGTGTAGATCTTCGGGGTGTCCCACGGGTTGCTGCGCAGCAGCACGAAGGTCGTCAGAGCGGTGGCACCGTACGAGACGCCGATGCCGATCAGGATGAACCGGTCGGCGCCGAGACCGCCCTTCCAGGCCAGCAGGTACACCAGGGTGAAGGCCAGCAGTGCTCCGGTCACGGCCGCCACCAGCATCCCGAACGTCGAGGCGGCGGCGCCGGTGATGATGAGCACCGCGCCGAGTCCGGCACCGCCGGTGATGCCGAGCAGCCCGGGATCGGCGAGGGGGTTGCGGCTGACCGCCTGTGTGATCCCGCCGGCCACGGCCAGCGCGGCCCCGGCGAGCACGGCGGCGATCACGCGCGGAGCGCGTTCATCCAGTGCGAAGCCGATCTGCGGCGGCGCCAGCCCCTGCAGCCAGAGCACGATGTCGCCGGTGAGCAGCGGTGTGCTGCCGAGCAGCAGTCCGCCGATCACCACGGCGACGAGCGCCGCGAGACCGACCAGCAGCGTGACGCGGTACCGCACCGCACCGCGCGCACGGAACCGGATGGTCGGCGGCTGACGGGTGGGACCGGAGTCGCGCAGCCGGCGCGCCATGATCACCAGCACGATCGCGCCGAGCACGGTGGTCGCGACGCCGGTCGGCACGGCGAGCGCTCCCTCGGCGCCGATCAGCATCCGCAGCACGGCGTCGGCGGCGATCACGACGATCGCGCCGATGAGTCCCGAGGTGGGCAGCAGCAGCGCATGCTTGCCGAGTGCGGGAACGACGCGCGAGAGCAGCCGGGCGAGCACCGGAGCGCACAGGCCGATGAACCCGATCGGGCCCGCGAGCGTCACGGAGGTCGCGGTGAGCACGACGGCGAGCAGGATGCCGGATGCCCGGGTGGAGCGGATCGGCACTCCGAGCGACGACGCCGTGTCATCACCGAGCGCCAGCACGTCGAAGCGGCGCGACATCACGAGTGCGAGCACGGTCGCGATCACCACGACGGGCGCGGCGCGCAGGAACGACTCGAGCCCGAGCTGCGACAGGCTGCCGCTGCCCCAGGCCAGCAGACCCTTGGTCTGCTCCTCGAACAGGATGAGCATGGTGGCCGTGCCTGCCTGGAACGCCATGGCGAGCGCCGAGCCCGCGAGCACCAGCCGAGTGGTCGAGGTGCCCGCCCCGCCGGCGAGCCCCAGCACGAGGCCGGCCGCGACGAGACCGCCGGCGAAGGCGACGATCCCCGACGCCCAGAACGGCACCGAGACGCCGAACGCGGCCACCGCCGTCACCGCGAAGTACGACCCTCCGGTGACGCCGAGGGTGTCGGGCGAGGCGAGCGCGTTGCGCGACAGCGACTGCATGATCAGGCCGGCGACCCCGAGCGCGAACCCGACCGCGACGCCCGCCGCGAGCCGCGGCACGCGCGACCCCCAGAGCACGTCCGCCTCCGGCCACACCGCCCCGCTGGTCCCCTGCGTCAGGTGCCACGCCGACACCCCCAGCAGCACGACGACGAGCGCGCCCATGACACCTGCAGCAGTCAGCTTCGCGGCGGCAGGCATTCCGGCATCCTTCGATGGGACGCCGACGGCATCCTGCACCTCACTGCTCAACGCGTTCACTTACTCAACAACCTTCCGAGCGGAGCGACGGACATCCGAGCCCCCACCGGGTCGTTGAGCGAAGGCGAGGAACGAGCCGAAGACGAAACGCGGTGAGATGCCTGGAGAGGCTTGGGCGCTTCGTCTCGCTCCTTCGTCGCTCGCTCAACGACCGCGGGGCGACGGACCGGGTCGTTGAGCGAAGGCGAGGAACGAGCCGAAGACGAAACGCGGTGAGATGCCTGGAGAGGCTTGGGCGCTTCGTCTCGCTCCTTCGTCGCTCGCTCAACGACCGAGAGACTTGGCAGCGTCGACGAAGGCGTCGACGATCTGCTCGGCCGAGCGCGGGCCGCCGAAGGTCCAGATCCCGGCCGGGAACGCGAAGGTGCGGTCGTCCTTCACCGCGGGGATCGATGCCCACGCCGGGTTCTTCTTCGCGGCGTCGATGAAGTTGTCCGACTCCGTGTCCTCGGTGCCGGTGTAGAACAGGTTGGCGTCGCCGATCGTCGTCATGCCCTCGATGTCGGTCTGCCCCAGGCCGTAGGCCTCGTCGACCTCACCGGTCCAGGCGTTGGTGAGGCCGACGGCCTCGCCGAGCTCGCCGATCAGCGATCCCTGCCCGAACGGGCGGATCGAGACGTTGCCGCCGTCGACCCAGCCGTCGATGTAGACGAAGTCTGTGCTCGTCGGCGCAGCATCCGCGACCTCTGCCTTGGCCTCGGCGAGGTGCTTCTCGAACTCGTCGGTGACGTCCTTCGCGCGGTCCTCACGGCCGGTGGCCTGGGCGATCAGGTCGAAGGTCGAGAGCATCTGCTTCACCGGGTCCTTCGCGTCGGCGCCGAGGGTGGCGAGCACGGGGACGCCGTACTTCTCGAGCTGGCCGATGATGGCGTCGTCGCGGGTGTAGGCCTCGACGATCACGAGGTCGGGCTTGGTGGCGAAGAGCGCGTCGAGGTTCGGCTCCTGGCGGGTGCCGACATCCTTCACGTCCTCGGGAAGCTCCTCGGCGGTGTCCCAGGTGCGGTAGCCGTCGGCGTCGGCAACGGCGACGGGGGTGACGCACAGGGTCAGCGCATCCTCGACCTGCTGCCATTCCAGCACGGCGACCCGCTCGGCGGGCTTCTCCAGCTTCACGGTGCGACCGAACGCGTCGGTCAGCGACACCGGTCCGGTCGACGTCGTGACGTCGGCGCAGCCGTCACCCGACGCGGCAGGAGCGTTCGACGACGTCGGCTCGGTGACCGAGGTGGTGCCGCATCCGGCGAGCGCGAGCGTCAGGGCGCCGAGGACGGCGAGGGCGGCGAGGGGCTTCTTCATTCGGGTTCCTTTACGTGGACGGGCAAGTCGTTGTCGGGCAAGGTGCGTCGAGGCCCCTCCGTGTCGTCGAGGCCGTGAGACGACGTGATCAGGCGGGTGTGCGGATGCTGGGGGAAGGCACGGACGCCCCGCGTTCGTGGTGGCGCCCCCTCGGGATGACGCGCACCCGGCCGGTGTCGGCGTCGAGCACGGTGTCGATCCGCAGGCCGTACACCTCGGTGAGGTTCTCGCCGGTCAGCACGTCCCGCGGGAGGCCGGCCGCGTGCACCCGGCCGCGGTGCAGCAGCACGACCCGGTCGGCGACGGAGGCCGCGTGATCGAGGTCGTGCAGCACGACACCGAGCGCCGTGCCCCGGTCGGCGAGGTCGCGCACCAGATCGAGGGTCTCGATCTGATAGCGCAGGTCGAGGTGGTTGGTCGGCTCGTCGAGCAGCAGGATGCCGGTGCTCTGCGCCAGCGCGGTGGCAAGCCAGACGCGCTGCAGCTCGCCGCCGGAGAGCTCGTCGACGGGGCGGTCGGCCATCTCGGCCAGACCGGTCAGCTCGAGCGCGCGGGCGATGGCCGATCGGTCGGCATCGGCGAAGCCGGAGAACCGGCTGCGGTGCGGGTGCCGGCCGTAGGCGACGACGTCGCGCACCTCCAGCCCGGACGGGTGCGGCCGTGACTGCGACAGCATCGCGACGGTGCGGGCGAAGTCCTTCGCCGAGAGCGATGCCGCGTCGCGGGCATCCGTCTCGGGCGCGACGCGCCCGCTGCTCACCGTCACGGTGCCGGAATCGATGGCGTGCAGGCGGGCGAGGGCGCGCAGTGCGGTGGATTTGCCGCTGCCGTTCGGGCCGACGAGCGCCGTGACGAGACCGGGTTCGAGGTGAAGGGAGACGCCGTGCACGACCTCGGTGCGGCCGTAGCTCAGCACGAGGTCGTCGCCGCGCAGTTCGTCGGCGAAGGGGGTTCGGAGAGTCACGCGATCCTTCACGTTAGGGAAGCCTAACCTATAGTAGAGAGGTGAGCTACCCCGCCTACCGCACTTTCTCCACGACCGTCAGCCGAGTCACCGCGCTCTCCCCCAACTTCACGCGCATCACTCTCACCGGTCCCGACCTGGTGCACTTCGCGACCGACGGCCTGGACCAGCGCATCAAGCTGATCCTCCCGTTCGCCGACGGGACGATCACCGACGTGGGTCAGTTCGACGAGCAGGGCTTCAGCGGGGGCTGGTACCAGCAGTGGCGGGCACTGCCCGACGAGAAGCGCAATCCGATCCGCACGTACACGGTGCGTGCGGCACGGCCGCATGAGTGCGAGATCGACGTGGACTTCGTCCTGCACGGAGTCGAGGGCCCGGCATCCGCCTGGGCGAGTGCTGCGCAGCCGGGCAGCGTCGTGCAGATCGTCGGACCGGATGCTCGCGCCGCCGAGCGCGGCGGACTGGAATGGAAGCCCGGCGACGCCGGCACCGTGCTCATCGCCGGCGACGAGACCGCGGCTCCCGCGATCTGCGCGATCGTGCAGTCGCTGCCCGCCCATGTGCGTGGCGAGGTCTTCGTCGAGGTGCCGACGGCGGCGGATGCTCTGCCGCTGGACGCTCCGGATGCTGTCCGCGTGAACTGGCTCGGACGCGACGGCGCCCCGCACGGCGAGCGCCTCACCGCCGCCGTGCGCGCGTGGGGTGAGCGGCGCGCCCTGGTCGTTGAGCGAGGGAGCGGAGCGACTGAGACGAAACGCGCTGCGGCGACTGAAGACGTTTCGTCTCTGCGTTTCGGCTCACCTTCGGCTCGCTCAACGACCACCGCTCGCGGGGCGACCGAGGAGGATGACACCGACGAGATCCTCTGGGAGGTCCCCGACGCGACATCCGGCTCGGAGTACGCATGGCTGGCCGGCGAGGCGGGCACGATCACCGCTCTGCGCCGGCACCTGGTGCGCGACCTCGGCATCGACCGCCGGTCGGTCGCGTTCATGGGCTACTGGCGGACCGGCCGCGCCGAGGCCTCCTGACGAGACTGCACGCCCGCGCCGAGACCGCGGTGGTACGCCCACTTCTCGGCGCGGGCGTGCAGTCTCGAGGTCAGCGCGGCTCGCGAGCGTCGCGCAGCTGCTGATCGGACAGGATGCCGGGCAGCCCGCGGCCGTCGCGGGTGAAGAACAGCATCACGCATGCGAGAACCGTGAGCAGCCAGGACAGCGCGCCGAACAGACCGCCCGGCAGTCCGATCGCGGAGAGCCCGGCGATGCCGCCGACCCAGCGCAGCAGCCGGGCCGGCAGCTGCGGCATCCGGCTTCCGGTGTAGCGCAGCTGCACGGCGAGATCACCGATCGACCTGCCCGTCGCGAGGATCACGACCAGCCACAGGATCACCGCGCTGGCCGTGCCGATGAAGCCGGCGACCACGCCGTCGACCATCGTCTGCCTGTCGTGCAGCACGTAGCCGATGAACAGCTGCGCACCGATCGAGACGCCGACCGTGACGAACCAGAAGCCGAGCCCGTCGCACAGCATCGCCAGCGCACGGCGTCCGCGGGTGACGGCCGCGGCAGTCCGGCATCGGGCGCCGGCCTCATGCCGCGGTACGCGCGCGGCACGACGAGACCCACGACCGCGCCGAGGACGGCGCCGGTGGTGTTCGTCATCAGGTCGCCGACGTCGAAGAACCGGTAGGCGCACGGGTACAGGCCCCACACGCCGGTCAGCTGGGTCGTCTCGATGAACAGCGAGAGCCCGAACCCGACGAGCAGCGCGGCGAGGATGCCGCGACCGCCGATCACCCGCACGAAGAATCCGAGCGGAATGAAGAGCATCACGTTGAACACCAGCTGCAGCATCGCCGGGTTGGTGATCGTGCGGCCCGGTTCGGAGATCGCCTTGCGGATGTCCCGCACGACCGACATCGGATCGGTGATCGCACCCACGCAGCGGATCGTGTCGGGGTCGGGCAGCGGCAGCAGGGTGTAGGTCCAGATGGCCCAGAAGTAGATGAGCGCGGCCAGCCAGAGCAGCAGGCGTCCGGCGGAGAGCCGCCCGCGACGGCGGTAGCTGACCATGACGAACGGCACGAACAGCACGACGCCGATGGCCAGCCCGACCACGATCGCGAGCACGCCGAGGACGATCTGATCCTGCATGCGACGAGTCTATTTTCCCGGGCTCAGGCTGCCGGATTGCAAGGCGGCATCCGCAGGCGTAGTGTCGCCGTTCGTGGCAAGTGAAGAACGCCCCGCCGAGCAGACCGCCAAGCGGCTGCTGCTGGGGGAACCGCTCACCTCTGAAGCGGCCGACGAGCAGCTGCTGCCCAAGCGCATGGCACTGCCGATCTTCGCCTCCGACGCGCTCAGCTCGGTGGCCTACGGGCCGCAGGAGATGCTGATGATCATGCTGATCGGCGGCACGGCGTTCCTGACTCTGAGCCCCTGGGTCGCGGCGGCCGTCGTGCTGCTGCTGATCGTCGTGGTGCTCAGCTACCGGCAGATCATCAAGGCGTACCCGTCGGGCGGAGGGGACTTCGAGGTGACGCAGAAGAACCTCGGCGAGATCCCGTCGGTGATCGTGGCGGCAGCGCTGCTGGTCGACTACATCCTCACCGTGTCGGTGTCGATCGCGTCGGGCGTCGACAACATCATCTCGGCCGTCCCGGGGCTGAACCCGGTGCGCGTGGAACTGGCGGTCGGATTCGTCATCCTGATCGTGATCGTGAACCTGAGGGGCGTGCGCGAGGCATCCGCCGTGTTCGCGATCCCCACGTACATCTTCATCGGCTCCGTGCTCGTGATGATCATCTCGGGTCTCGCGCGCACCGCCTTCGGCGATGCGCCTGTGGCGGCGAGCGCGTCGTACACGGTGCATGCCGACAGTCTGGGGCAGGCGGCGATGGTGCTGCTGATCCTGCGCGCGTTCTCGAGCGGATGCTCCGCCCTGACCGGCGTGGAGGCGGTGTCGAACGGCGTGCCGGCCTTCCGCATGCCGAAGATCCGCAACGCGCAGACGACGCTCGCGATGATGGGCTCGATCGCCGCCTGCCTGTTCGCCGGCCTCACCGCACTGGCGCTGATCTCGGGCGTGCAGTACGCCGAGAACGCCTGCGACCTGGTCGGCTTCGACTGCACGACTCCGCAGCCCAGCCTGATGGCACAGGTCGCAGCGGCGACCTTCGGGCAGGGCAGCATCATGTTCTTCGTGATCCAGGCGGCGACCGCCTGCGTGCTGCTCCTCGCCGCAAACACCGCGTTCAACGGATTCCCGCTGCTGGGGTCGGTCCTCGCGCGCGAGGGCTACGCGCCGAAGGCGCTGAACACCCGCGGCGACCGCCTGGTGTTCTCGAACGGCATGATCCTGCTCGGCATCGCCGCCGTGGGGGTGCTCGTGGTGTTCCAGGCGAACCTCACCAATCTCATCCAGCTGTACATCATCGGCGTGTTCGTGTCGTTCTCGCTGGGACAGATCGGCATGGTGAAGCACTGGCGGCGCCTGGCCCGCGACGCCAGGACCGACGGCGTTCCCGTACCGCACGACGTGTACACGGGCATGACGGTGAACCTGGTCGGCGCGATCATGACCGTCTCGGTGCTCGTGATCGTGACCATCACGAAGTTCACGCACGGGGCGTGGCTGGTGTTCCTGGCGATCCCCGTGCTGGCTCTGCTGATGGTCGGCGTGAAGCGGTACTACCGCGACGTCGAGCACGAGATCGCGATCGACGACACCACGCACTTCGGGTCGGCGGGCGACGTCGCGATCGTGCTGGTGAACAGGCTGCAGAAGCCGGTGATCAAGGCCGTCGACTACGCGCTGGCCGCCCGGCACGACAAGACCGTCGCCCTGCATGTGGCGACCGATCCGCACGACGGCGAGCAGCTGCAGCAGGAGTGGGCGGAGCACCGCATCCCGGTGCCGCTCGTGATCGTGGACAGCCCCTACCGTACGTACGCGCAGCCGGTCGAGGCCTATATCCGGAAGTACCGCGACGAGCACGGACCGTCGGTGATCACCGTGTATCTGCCGCAGTACATCGTGGGGCACTGGTGGGAGAGCGTGCTGCACAACCGCCGCGCCCGCCGCATGGCGAACCAGCTCATGCTCGTGCACGGCGTCACCATCACGCTGGTGCCGTGGCTGCTCGATTCGTCCGAGCTGATCTACGGCCGCCGCTCGCGCCCCGTCCCCGGACAGGAGCGCGCCGGCCGCCCCGTCACGCAGGCCACCGGCCGCCGCGCGCATCGGGATGTCGGACCGCCGGACGACGGCACGCACGACTGAGCGGGGTCCACCGTCGAGCCGGGATCTTGTCAGTGGCCGTCGCGGGCCCGAGCGACGCGGATGCCGCGCTGGGAGGTCGGGAAGCGGTCGAGCATGGCGCGCAGCTCGACGGCGTCGACGTCGGCGCCGAACGCCTCGGCACCCGGCTCGAGCATGATCCCCGCGCTGAGCGGCCCGGCGACGACGGGGTCGAAGCCGAGGGCGTCGACGAGCTGCGCGACGGTCTCCAGGTCTGCGGGGTCGTCTCCGGCGATCGCGATGGCCTTGCGATCCGGGGATCCGGCCGGGCGGCTGTCGTCCTCGAGGTCGTGATATCCCATGTGACTCAGGGCCTTCACCACCCGGGCATCCGGCAGGTGCGCCTGCACGATCTCGCTGGTCGTGGTGCGCAGGTCATCGAACTCGGGACGGATGCCGTCCGATCCCCACCAGTAGTTCATCGCGTCGATGACGAGCTTCCCGCGCAGAGCATCCGCCGGGATCGTGCGGTGCTTGCCCAGCGGAAGCGCGAGGATGACGGCATCCGCCTGCTCGGCGATCTCGCGCGCGGTGAGCGCCACCGCTCCGACGCCCTGTGCGGACGAGCGGATCAGCGCCGGATCGCCGGAGCCGGCCAGGAGCACGGTCATGCCGGCATCCGCCGCGAGCCGCGCGAGCACGAGTCCCACCCGCCCGGCACCGAGGATTCCGAGCGTGCCGATCATGACTCGATCGTATTGCCGCCGCCGGATGTCGGGAGTAGACCTGGAAGCCCCAGTGAGAACGGAGCAACGCCATGACCTACCGCATCGGATACCTCATCGGAAGCCTCGCGAGCGACTCGATCAACCGGGTGCTGTCGAAGGCGCTGGTCCGGCTGGCCCCGGAAGACCTCGAGATGTTCGAGATCCCGATCCGCGACCTGCCGCTGTACAACCGCGACGAGGAGCACGACCCGGGCCCTGCGGTGACCGCGTTCAAGCAGGCGATCGAGGGTGCGGACGGACTGCTGTTCATCTCGCCCGAGTACAACCGCTCGATCCCCGGCGCCCTGAAGAACGCGATCGACATCGGATCCCGCCCGTGGGGGCACAACTCGTTCGCGCGCAAGCCCACCGGCATCATCGGGGCCTCCACCGGGGCGATCGGCACGGCGGTGATGCAATCGTCGATGCGCGGCGTGCTGAGCTTCCTGGATGCGCCTCAGCTGAACTCGCCTGAGGCGTACATCACGTTCAAGCCCGAGATCTACGGCGATGACGGCTCTGTGTCGGACGAGAGCACGGCGCAGTTCCTGCGGCACTACATGGAGGAGTACTCGGCGCTCGTCGCGCGCGTGCTCTCCAGCGCGCTCCCCGGGCACATGGGCGACTCCGACCCGGACGTCATGCACTGAGGATGGTCGCGATGACCGGCGAGGAGCGCCCTGGCGCACGGCAGTGGGTTCCCGAGCGGGGCGGGATCAGGGCGCTGCGAGCGGCCGCGCCGGACTGCCGCGGCTGCGAACTCTGGCAGGACGCGACCCAGGTGGTGTTCTCCGAGGGACCGGCCAGGGCCAGGATGATGCTCGTCGGCGAACAGCCCGGCGACCGGGAGGACCTCGAGGGCGAGCCGTTCGTCGGCCCCGCCGGACACCGGCTCGACGACGCGATCGCCGAGGCGGGGCTGGACCGGAACGGTCTGTACCTGACGAACGCCGTGAAGCACTTCCGCTTCGAGCGCAGCGGCCGCCGACGCATCCACGAGAAGCCCGCCGTCGGGCACATCGACGCCTGCCGACCGTGGCTGGCGGCGGAGATCGCCGTCGTTCGGCCGGACGTCGTCGTCGCGATGGGCACGACCGCCGCCCGATCCGTGCTCGGCAGGAATGTGCGCATCGGAGCGGTGCGCGGCACCGTGCTCGAGTCCGCCGACTCCTCGGCGACCCCGGTCATCGTGACGGTGCATCCGTCCAGCCTGCTGCGGATGCCCGAGAAGGCGGAGCGTGAGGCCGCCTTCCGGGCGTTCGTCGCTGACCTGCAGCGCGCGGCCGAGATCGTCGGAGGGGACGTGCATGATCCGGACTAGCCTGGGCGGATGAGCGACCCCTGGCCGATCCGCACTGCGCGCCTCGAGATCCGGCGCTGCACGCCCGAAGACCTCGACGCCGTCTGGGAGTACCGCCGCCTGCCCGAGGTGAACCGCTGGCTGGGCCGGGCTCCTCAGAGCAGCGAGGCGTTCCACGAGCTCCACGCCGACCCGGCCCGGCTCGCGATGACGTTCGTGATCGACCTCCTCCACGGTGGGGAGCAGGAGGAGCCCGTGCTGATCGGCGACATCATGGTGCGTATCGAAGACGGCTGGGCCCAGGCGGAGGTCGCCGACGACGCGCGCGCGGTGCAGGCCGAACTGGGCTGGGTGCTGCATCCGGAGCACGGCGGTCAGGGCTACGCGACCGAGGCGATCCGCGCCGTGATCGGCACCTGTTTCCGCGACCTCGGCCTGCGTCGGGTGCACGCTGGATGCTTCGCCGCCAACGAGCCTTCCTGGCGGCTGATGGAGCGGCTCGGGATGCGCCGCGAGGAGTCCAGTCGCCGGACCGCGCTGCATCGCTCCGGCGAATGGATGGACGGCCTGGACTACGCCCTGCTCGCCGAGGAGTGGCCGACGCCCACCGCTCGTTGAGCGAGCGAGGAACGAGCGAGACGAAACGCCCTCAGGTCGACCGCAGGCGTTTCGACTCGCTTCGCTCGCTCAACGACCGAGGCGGTCAGGACGCAGGTCGAGGCGGCGCAGGGTCTGGGCGTTGAGCGCCACGACGACCGTCGACAGGCTCATCAGCACCGCACCGACCGACATCGGCATGACGAATCCGATCGGTGCGAGCACGCCGGCCGCGAGCGGAACCGAGATGAGGTTGTATCCGGCCGCCCACCACAGGTTCTGCGTCATCTTGCGGTAGCCGGCCCGCGACAGCTCGATCACGGAGAGCACCGAACGCGGGTCGTCGGAGGCGAGGATGACACCGGCCGAGGCGATCGCGACGTCCGTTCCGGCGCCGATCGCGATGCCGACATCCGCCTGCGCGAGCGCGGGAGCGTCGTTCACCCCGTCGCCGACCATCGCGACCTTCTTGCCCTCGCGCTGCAGCTCGGCGACCTTCGCGGACTTGTCCTCGGGGCGGACGCCGGCGAACACGCGCTCGATGCCGAGTTCGGCTGCCACGGCGTGCGCGACCGCCTCGGCATCGCCGGTGATCATCACCACCTCGACGTCTTTCGCGCGCAGCGCCTCGACCGCCTCGCGCGACTCGGAGCGGATCTCGTCGGCCAGCTTCAGCCCGCCGATCACTTCGCCGTCGCGCACGACGTGCAGGATGATCGCGCCGTCGGAGCGCCAGTCCGTGGCATCCGGCACCTCGGCGGCGCCGACCTCGTCGAGCAGCCGCGGACCGCCGACGCGCACCTCGTGGCCCTCGACCGTCGCGGTCACGCCGACGGCCGGCGAGGAGGCGAAACCGGTGGCCTTCGCGATCGTGAGGTCGGATGCCGCGCGCACGATCGCCTTCGCGAGCGGGTGCTCGCTGTCGGCCTCGGCGGATGCCGCGAGCGCCAGCACCTGGTCTGCGGTCCACTCCGCGACCGGCGCGATGCCGGTGACGGTGGGCTCGCCCTTGGTGAGCGTTCCGGTCTTGTCGAACAGCACCGCGTCGATGTCGCGCATGCTCTCCAGCGCCAGGCGGTCCTTGACGAGCACGCCGGCTCGGGCGGCACGTTCGGTCGCGATCGAGACGACCAGCGGGATGGCCAGGCCGAGCGCGTGCGGGCAGGCGATCACGAGCACGGTGATGGTGCGGATGACGGCCTCATCCGGCAGCCCGATGGCAGACCACACGATCGCGGTGATCGCCGGCGGCGCCCAGCGCGAACCAGAACAGCCAGGCGGCGGCGCGGTCAGCCAGGCGCTGGGCGCGGGAGCTGGACGCCTGCGCATCGGCGACCAGCTTGCGGATGCCGGCGAGCGCAGTGTCGTCGCCGATGGCAGTGACCTCGACGCGCAGCCCCGAATCGGTGGCGACGGTGCCGGCGGTCACCGGGTCGCCGGTGCCGCCGGAGACGGTGCGGGACTCACCGGTGAGCATGGACTCGTCCATGTCGGCGCGGCCGTCGACGATGCGGCCGTCGGCGGGAACGCTGCCGCCGGGGCGGACGATGACTACGTCGCCGACGCGCAGGTCGGTCGGGGAGACCACGGTGCCGTCCACCAGCTCGGCCTCATCCGGCAGCAGCGCGGCCAGGGAGTCCAGCGCTGAACTGGTCTGCGCGAGAGAGCGCATCTCGATCCAGTGGCCGAGCAGCATGATGACGATCAGCAGCGCGAGCTCCCACCAGAACTCGAGTTCGTGGTGCAGCAGGCCGAGGCTCGCGCCCCAGGAGGCCAGGAAGGCGACGGTGATCGCGAGGGCGATCAGCAGCATCATCCCGGGCTTGCGGGATCTGAGCTCGGAGACGGCACCGGTCAGGAACGGGCGGCCACCCCAGACGTACATGACCGTGCCGAGCACCGGGGCGATCCACCCTGCCCACCCCGGGACCTCGTAGCCGAGGATCATCGCGAACATCGGCGACAGTGCGACGACCGGGACGGCGATGATCAGGTTGATCCAGAACAGCCGCCGGAACTGCCCGACGTGGTCGCCGTGGCCGGCGTGGCCCTCATGCGCATGCTGAGACCGTTTCGTATCGCTCGTTCCTCGCTCGCTCAACGACCCGGTGGCGTGCGCATGCTGAGACCGTTTCGTCTCGCTCGTTCCTCGCTCGCTCAACGACCCGGTGGCGTGCGCATGCTGAGACCGTTTCGTCTCGCTCGTTCCTCGCTCGCTCAACGACCCCGTGGCGTGCCCCTCGTGCTTGTCCATGTCCATCCCATCCCACTCAGCGGAACCGGCGCAGCCGCAGGCTGTTCCCCACCACGAAGACGCTCGAGAACGCCATCGCGGCGCCCGCGATCATCGGGTTCAGCAGGCCGAGCGCCGCGAGCGGGATCGCCGCCGTGTTGTACGCGAAGGCCCAGAACAGGTTGCCCTTGATCGTGCCGAGCGTGCGTCGAGACAGCCGGATCGCGTCGGCAGCGGCGCGCAGGTCGCCCCGCATGAGGGTGATGTCGGATGCCTCGATCGCGACATCCGTGCCGGTGCCCATCGCCATGCCGAGATCGGCCTGCGCGAGCGCCGGTGCGTCGTTCACGCCGTCGCCGACCATCGCGACGATCTTCTCCTCGCCCTGCAGCCGGGCGACGACCGAGAGCTTCTCGGCCGGCAGCACCTCGGCGACGACCTCGTCGATGCCGACCTGCGTGGCGATGTGCCGGGCGGCCGCCTCGTTGTCGCCGGTGAGCAGGATCGGCGTGAGTCCGAGCTTCACGAAAGAGGCCACGGCTTCGGCCGAGGTCTGCTTGACCCGATCCGACACGACGATCACGCCGCGCGCCTCGCCGTCCCAGGCCACGAGCACCGCGGTCTGACCGGACGCCTCGGCCTGCGCCTTCGCGGCGAGCAGGTCCTGCGACGGGTGGATGGCCCAGTCCTCGAGCAGCGAGAGCCGCCCGACGAGCACGGCGCGCCCGTCGACGACGCCGGTGACGCCGCGGCCCTCCACGTTCTGGAACGACTCGACCTCACGCAGCCCCCTGGTCATTGAGCGAGGGAGCGAAGCAACCGAGACGAAACGCTCCACGCCGTCTGAGGACGTTTCGTCTCGCTCCGCTCGCTCAACGACCGGAGAGGTTTCGTCCCGCTCCGGTCGCTCAACGACCGGAGGCGCAGGCGCCGCGACGGCGGCCTTCGCGATCGCCTGGGCGATCGGGTGCTCGCTGGCGTCCTCGACCGCTCCGGCCAGGCGCAGCAGCTCGGCAGCATCCGTTCCCGAAGAGGGGATGACGGATGCCACCGACATGCGCCCCTCCGTCACGGTGCCGGTCTTGTCGAGCACGATGGTGTCGACACGGCGGGTGGACTCGAGCACCTCGGGTCCCTTGATCAGGATGCCGAGCTGCGCTCCGCGGCCAGTGCCGACCAGCAGCGCGGTCGGGGTCGCCAGACCCAGCGCGCAGGGGCAGGCGATGATCAGCACGGCGACCGCCGCGGTAAAGGCCATGCTCCAGTCGGCAGAGATCAGCGCCCAGGCGACGAGCGTCACCACGGCGACCGCGATCACGATCGGCACGAAGACGCCAGAGATGCGGTCGGCGAGTCGCTGGACCTCCGCCTTGCCGGACTGCGCCTCCTCGACCAGCCGCGCCATCTGCGCGAGCTGCGTGTCGGATCCGACCCGGGTGGCACGCACGACCAGCCGGCCGCCGGCGTTGACCGTGGCACCGGTCACGGCATCCCCCGGTTCGACTTCGACCGGCACCGACTCCCCGGTGATCGTGGATGCGTCGACGGCGGAGGTCCCTGACACCACCACCCCGTCCGCGGCGATCTTCTCGCCGGGGCGCACGACGAATTCGTCGCCGACGCGCAGCTCCTCGACGGGGATGCGCGCCTCTGTCCGGGCCCCTGGGGCCTGTCCTGAGCCTGTCGAAGGGCGCAGCACCGCGACATCCTTCGCGCCGAGTTCGAGCAGCGCCCGCAGCGCGGCCCCCGCCTGCCGCTTGGCGCGCTTCTCGAAGTAGCGTCCGGCGAGCACGAAGGTGGTCACCCCGGCGGCGACCTCGAGATAGATGTTGCCGGCGCCGTCGGTCGGCGTGACCGTCCAGGAGAACCCGTGCGTCATGCCGGGCATCCCGGCGGTGCCGAGGAACAGCGCGTACAGCGACCACAGGAACGCGGCGGACGTGCCGAGGCTGATCAGCGTGTCCATCGTGGCGGCGCCGTGCCGCAGGTTGACCCACGCGGCGCGGTGGAACGGCCAGGCGCCCCATACGATCACCGGTGCGGCGAGCACCAGCGACGCCCACTGCCAGTACGTGAACTGCAGCGCGGGGATCATCGCCAGCAGGATCACCGGCAGGCTCAGCACGGCCGAGCCGATCAGGCGCTGCCGCAGCGAGCGCAGCTCCGGCGCTTCAACGGGCTCAGCATCCGAACTCCGGGTCCCCGAGCCTGCCGAAGGGAGCGCCACGGGCAGCTGCGCCGTGTAGCCGGCGTTCTCGACCTCGGCGACGAGCACCGCCGGGTCGACATCGCCGTCGACGCTGACCTGCGCCTTCTCGGTCGCGTAGTTGACCGTGGCCGTGACGCCATCGAGCCTGTTGAGCTTCTTCTCGATGCGCATCGCACAGGACGCGCACGTCATCCCGCCGATGGCGAGTTCGATGCGATTGTCAGCTGCTGCGGTGCTCATGATTCGGATGCTCCGGTCTCGATGGATGCGGGTGTCAGGCGCTCAGGACCCACGATGAGTGAGACCGGAGCGGAGGATGGCTGCCCTCAGGCGGCGACGGCTGCGTAGCCGGCCTCGTCGACCGCGGCGATCACGTCGGCGGCGTCGACCGCGCCCGCAGAGGTGACGACGAGCCTGCCGGTCTGCGCGCTGACGGCGACGCCCTCGACGCCGGCGATCTGCTCGACCTCCTTGCGCACGGACATCTCGCAGTGTCCGCAGGTCATCCCGGTCACCTGGAACTCGGTCGTGGTCATGGTTCGCACCTTTCTCGTCCTGCCTTCAGAGTACCCCCTGGGGTACCGCCTCACCAGCATACGACAAAATACCCCCTGGGGTATTCCCAGAGGGGTATTCCGTATGTCGGCGCGCGGGTCAGGGAGTGTCGCCGACCGCGTGCGGACGCGGCACCGTCAGCATCGTCCCGGTCTGGGTGAACTCCTTCTGGATCTCCTCGTTGTGCTTGTACGTGAACAGGCTCACCACGACGGCGGCGACGAACGCGAGCACGAACGCGGGCAGCAGCTCGTACAGTCCGGTGTTCAGCGCCTTCCAGATGAACACCGTCGCCGCACCCACGAACATGCCGGCCAGCGCACCCCAGTTGGTGAGGCGTCGCCAGAACAGGCTCAGCAGGATGATCGGCCCGAACGCGGCCCCGAATCCGGCCCAGGCGAACGAGACCAGCCCGAGCACCGTGTCGTTCGGGGTGATCGCCAGCAGGATCGCGATGATCGCGACCACCAGCACGGCCATCCGCCCCATCAGCACGAGCCGCTTCTGCGCGGGCGGCGTCTTCTTGAACACCTTGTACAGGTCCTCGACCAGCGCCGACGAGCACACCACGAGCTGGCTGGACACCGTGCTCATGATCGCCGCGAGCACCGCCGCCAGCACCAGACCCGCCACGAACGGATGCAGCAGGGTGCGCGACATCACCAGCACCACGGTCTCGGGATCATCGAGCGTGATCCCCCTGCTGGCCATGTAGGCGACGCCGACGATGCCCGAGATCACCGCCCCCACCATCGACACGACCATCCACGAGATCCCGATGCGGCGCGCGCTCTTCGCCTCCTGCGGCGAGCGCAGCGCCATGAAGCGCACCACGATGTGCGGCTGGCCGAAGTAGCCGAGACCCCAGGCGAGCGCCGACACGATCGCCAGCACCGTGCCGCCGGTGACGGTCTCGGTGCCCATCAGCGACAGGAAGCCCGGATCGCGTTCGGAGTCGATGAGGGTCGCCGTCTCGTCGAGACCGCCGATCGCGATCACCGCAGCGACCGGCACGACGATCAGCGCGATCACCATCATCAGTCCCTGCACCACGTCGGTGAGGGATGCTCCGAGGAAGCCGCCGAACAGGGTGTACAGCAGCGTGATGCCGCCGACCAGCAGCATCCCCCAGAGGTAGTCGCCGTTGAACGACCCCTCGAAGAACTTGCCGGCCGCGACCATGCCCGACGAGATGTACAGCGTGAAGAACACCAGGATGACGACGCCGGAGAGCAGGCGAAGCATCCGGGTCCTGTCGCGCAGCCGGTTCTCGAAGAAGCTCGGCACCGTGATCGAGTTGCGCGACACCTCGGTGTACGCGCGCAGTCTCGGCGCGACCAGCAGCCAGTTGAGATAGGCGCCGATGGTCAGTCCGATCGCGATCCACGCCTCGATCAGGCCGTTGAGATAGATGACGCCGGGCAGACCCATCACGAGCCATCCGGACATGTCTGCGGCGCCGGCACTGATCGCCGCCACCCACGGGGGCAGGTTGCGCCCGCCGAGCATGTAGTCCTCGTGATCGTCGGTGCGCTTGTATGCGAACCAACCGATCAGGAGCATCCCGGCGAAGTACACGCCGAGCGCCACGTAGGTGAAGATCGAATCGGACATCGTCGTCCCTTCCGCGATGCGGCGCACCGCTTCGCCATCAAGACTGCCAAACGGTGCGGACGAGCGCGATAGCCGGCACGGCGCGGCGGCGCCTCGGCACGCTGCGGCGGCGCCTCGGCACGCCGCACCGTGCCGGCCCGACTCACTCCACGAGCTTGCCCTCGACCGCGTCGGATGCCGCTTCCTCGGCCAGCGCTCGGAACGACTCGGGTGCATCGGGCAGCGGCTCGAACTCGACGCCGCCGTCCGGCGTCCAGATCATGTTGCCGCGCAGCGCCGGGTCGGTCTGCGGGAAGTCGGCGCGGTTGTGGCATCCGCGTGTCTCGCGGCGTTCGATCGCGGACTCGAGGGTGGCACGTGCGGCGAGCAGCGACCCGAGCAGGTCGAAGGCGTGGGCGAGGTCGTCGAAGCCGGCGATGTCGGGATGCGCGGTGACGTTCTTCGCGCGCCGCTCCAGTTCGGCGAGCTTCTCCAGCCCCTCGCGCAGCGACTCCTCGGTGCGGATCACGCCGGCGTGCTCGGTCATCAGGTCGCGCACGGCCCGCTGCAGCCGCCGGGGCGTCTCGGTGCCCGTGCTGTGCAGGAAGCCCTCCAGCTCGGCGCGTGCCTCGGCGACGGCCTGCGGATCGCGATGCGCTTCGGTGCGACCGCGCACGTACTGGGCTGCGGTCTCGCCGGTGATCCTCCCGTAGACCATCAGCTCGATCAGCGAGTTGCCGCCCAGCCGATTGGCGCCGTGCAGGCCGCTGGAGGCCTCGCCGATCGCATACAGGCCCTCGACGCCGGTGCCGTGATCCTCGGCCCGCACCCACACGCCGCCCATCGAGTAGTGCGCCGTCGGCGCGATCTCCATCGGCTGCTCGGTGATGTCGAGCATCTGCAGGTCGATCATCGCCCGGTACAGCCTCGGCAGCTTCTCGAGGATCTGCTCGCGCGGCAGGTGCGAGACGTCCAGCCACACGCCGCCCTTCTCGGTGCCGCGCCCCTCGGCGATCTCGGTGTAGTTGGCCAGCGCCACCCGGTCGCGGGTGGACAGCTCCATGCGCTCGGGGTCGTAGCGCTGCATGAAGCGCTCGCCCTGCGCGTTGGTGAGGATGCCGCCCTCACCGCGCGCCGCCTCGGACACCAGCGTGCCCGCGGCGTCATCCGGCTCGAGCAGTCCGGAGGGGTGGAACTGCACGAGCTCGGCGTCGCGGATGCGCGCGCCGGCCAGCGCGGCGAGGCGGAACGAGTCGCCGGTGTTCTCGTCACGACGAGAGGAGGTGTAGCGCCAGATGCGGGTGTGCCCGCCGGCGGCGAGGATGACCGCGTCGGCGTGGATGACGATCGGCGTGCCGTCCACGATGTCGAAGCCGTAGGCGCCGAACACCGTGCCGTCGGCGGTGAGGATGCGGGTGATGTAGACCGTGTCGATGATCGGCACCGCGAGCTCGGCGGCCCTGCGCACGAGCGTGCGCTGGATCTCGAGGCCGGTGTAGTCGCCGGCGTAGGCGGTGCGGCGGTAGGTGTGCGCGCCGAAGAAGCGCTGGCTGATGCGGCCGTCGGCCTCGCGCGCGAAGGGCATCCCCCAGCGGTCGAGGTCCTCGATGCCGCGGGCCGCGTTCCGTGCGACGACCTCGACGACCTCGGGGTCGGCGAGGAAGTACGACTCGCGCAGCGTGTCGGCGGCATGCTGCTGCCAGGAGTCCTCGGGATCCATGGTGCCGAGGGCCGCGTTGATGCCGCCGGCCGCGAGGGTGGTGTGCGCGTCGTGCTTGCGGCGCTTGCCGACGGCGAGCACCTGGATGCCGCGCTCGGCGAGCTCGATCGAGGCGCGGAGGCCGGCACCGCCGGTGCCGATGACGAGGACGGATGTGGTGAGGTGACGTTCAGCGGGTTCGGGGGAGACCATGCCTTCCACGCTAGAAACCTCAGATCGATCCCGCCAATGCATAATCAGTCTGAATTCGATACATTTGACGCATGAGACTCGAGGAGCTGCGCTCGTTCGAGGCCGTCGCGAGACTGGGCCACTTCACTCGTGCCGCCGATGAGCTGTTTCTGACCCAGCCGTCCCTGTCACGGCAGATCCAGGCCCTGGAATCCGATCTCGGCACGATCCTGTTCCAGCGCGACCGCACGGGCGTCGCGATCACCACCGCCGGCGAGGCGCTGCTGCCGATCGCCCGACGGATGCTGGCGGATGCCGAGGCGGCGCGCCACGAGATGGACGAGCTGGCGGGACTGCGGCGCGGCCGCATCCGCCTCGGCGCACCGCCGACGCTGTGCGTCTCGGTGGTGGCCGAGGTGGTCGCGGTGTTCCGCCGCGCGCACCCGGGCATCGACCTGCACATCACCGAGGCGGGATCGCGCGCCCTCGTCGACGCACTCAGCGAGGGCGCCCTCGACCTCGCCCTCACGATCACGCGGCCGAGCGTGCGCGATGACCCGTCTGTCGAGCTGGTGCCTCTGTTCACGGAGGAGCTGGTCGTGGTCTCCGCCGCCGACACCGCGCTCGCTCCGCCCGAGGGCGTGCCGTCGCGCCTCACGATCACGGAACTCGCCCGGCTGCCGCAGGTGGCCTTCAACCGCAGTTACGATCTGCGAGTCGCCACCGACGTCGCCTTCGAGGCGGCCGGTCTCACCCCGGTGATCGCCGTGGAGGGCGCCGAGATGGATGCGGTGCTGCGGTTCGTGGCCCGCGGGATCGGCGTCGCCGTGGTCCCGGCGACCGTGCTGCTGGGCCGGCCCGAGCTGCGGGGCTCGCAGCTGCATGACCCGTCGCTCACCCGAACCGCGAATCTCTCCCGTCGCACGACGGTGCGCTCGAGCGTCGCCGTCGCGGCGATCGAGTCGACGATCTTCGACGTGGTGGCCGGGCTGGCGCACGAGAGCAGCGGCCTGGGCGGCCGGATCACGCCGGTGGGCTGATCTGGCGCCTAGACCCCGGCCCCGGCGCGCAGCCGTGCCGCCGCCTCGGTGCGCGAGGAGACGCCGAGCTTGCGCAGGATGGACGAGACATGCACGCTGACGGTCTTGATGCTGATGAACAGCTGATCCGCGATCTCACGGTTGCTGTGCCCCTCGCCGATCAGATCCAGCACCTGCCGCTCGCGCTCGGTCAGTTCGGCGCCGTCGCCGCGGGCGTGCGCGAGCGCGAGCCCGGATGCCGCCGTGAAGTCGGCCACCTCGCGCGCGAGACGCACATGTCCGATGCGCGCGGCGATGGCGGACGCCTCGGCGAGCGCCTCGATCGCCTCGGCGCGGTCACCGCGCTCCGCGACGATCGCCCGGGCGAGCTCCAGCCGCACCAGTACGGCCTGCAGCACCGGAGCATCCGTGTCGTCGGCGCGCGGGAGTGCCGCGCGCAGCGAATCGGGTGACGGGTCGAGCAGGGCGCGCAGCACCGGATCGCCCTGCGGATGCCGCAGCTCGCCGGGCAGCGCGTCGCAGGCCGCGATGAGGCGGGCGGCGAGCACGTCGGCGCGCGCCTCCTTTCCCTGCACGCGCAGCCCGACCACGGTCCACGGGCTCTCGCTGAGCACGCGGGCGAAGTGCGCGGGCAGCCTTCCGGGGTCGTCGAGCAGGCTGTCGAGCAGGTCGGCTGCGGCGTCGACCCGTCCAGCGTTCATCTCGATCGTGAGCGCCGACATGAACCTGCCGTACCAGACCTGGGTCTCGACCTCGGCGGCATCGTCGACACGTGTGCGCCACTCGTCGCGCAGCGAGGTGGCTTCATCGATGCGACCGCGCCAGGCGAGCGCCTTGATGCGGGACGCGGTCGTGTACACCCGGAAGATGCGGTGCGTTCGGATCGCGAGGTCGTTCGCCAGCAGTTCATCGACGCGATCGATCTGCCCGAGCTGCAGGAGCGGCTCGACCAGGTTCTGGGTGAGGATCGACCCGCTGGTGCGCTCGAGTCCGAGCGCTCGCGCGTGCGCGATGCCCTCCTCGGCGACGCGGATCGCCTCGTGATGACGCCCCAGCAGGCAGAGCGCGTCGGAGTAGTTGACCCGGTACTTCAGCTTGGCGTCGTTGTCGGTCGCGTGCTCCCAGGAGCGCCGGAACCATGCGTACGCGCCGGCGAGGTCGCCCCGTTCCATATGGCACACCGCGATGGTGTTCGCCGCGATGGAGACCACCGAATCCGCGCCGATGCTCTCGCCGATCCGGATCGCCTCGGCGCCGGCCCTCTCGGACTCGTCGAACCGCGCACTGATCATCAGGCGCCCGGCGAGCATCACGAGCACCAGCGCGCGAAGCCGCTGGTCGTCGAACCCGTCGTCCATCAGAGCGAGCGCCTTCTCGGAGTACTCGATCGCCCCCGTGCGCCCGGCGTTCTGCAGGAACATCGCCTTGTCGCGCAGCAGGCGCACCCACACACCGGTCTCGGCGTTCTCCTCGTCGGCCTCCCGCAGGGCGAGATCCACCACGGTCAGAGCACGTTCGCTGTCGCCCGCGTTCCGCATGATGGAACCGAGCTTGGCCAGCAGCTTGACCCGTGGCATGCCGACCAGGTCAGCAGCATCCGGCACCTGATCCCACAGCTCCAGCGCGAGCTCTCCGAACCGCGCTGCCGACGAGAACGCGTAGTCGGTGCGCGCCTGCGTCATGGCCTCCACTGCGGCGGTGAGTGCCCGGCGCGCGTCGTGCGCCTGATGCCAGTGGTACGCGAGCTGGGACGCCCGCGGGCACGCCTGCGGCGATCGCTGCTCGAGAGCCTCGGCATAGGCCCGGTGCAGCCGGCCGCGCTCGCCCGGCAGCAGATCGTCGTGCACGGCCTCGCGCAGCAGCGCGTGCCGGAAGGCATAGGCGTCGTCATCGCGCACCGCGAGGATCGATGCGACCATCGCCTCGCGCAGCGCCTCGTCGAGCCGCTCGTCGGGCAGTGCCGCGAGCGTGGACACCAGCTCGTGCGACACCGATCCGTCGGAGGCCGATGCCAGTCGCACCACCTTCTTCGCGTCGTCGCCGAGACCGTCGAACCGCGCCAGCAGCACGTCGCGCAGCGTGTCGGGGATCGGACCGTCGGCGTTGCAGGAGAGCTCTTCGACGAAGAACGGCACGCCCTCGGAGCGCTCCAGCATGCGTGCGAACGCGGCGTCGTCGACGCCCCCGCGCAGAGACTCGGCCAGCGAGCGCACCGCGACGGCGTCGAGACGCTCCAGACCGACGCGGTCGAGCAGCCGGGCGGACTCGGCGGAGACGAGGAACGACCGGACCGCGCCGCCCCGGCCGATCTCGTCGGTGCGGCAGGTCAGCACGAACATGACCCGCTCGCGCGCGAGCGCGCGCAGCAGGAAGGACAGGATCGACAGCGTCGCGGGGTCGGCCCAGTGCAGGTCCTCCACGACGACGACGAGCGGATGCCGCCGCGCGGCGGCCTCGAACACGTCGGCGAGCGCCTCGCCCAGACCCTCCGGCGCGATCGCGGAACGATCGATCGGCCCGTCGCCCAGTTCGGGAAGCAGCAGCCGCAGCGCCGCACGCCCGGGGCCGGCGGCCTCGGCGGACGGGTCGTCGAGCGCCTCCAGCGCCGCCCGGACGATCGCCGGGAGCGGGCCGTAGGGCACCGGGATGGAGCCGAAGTCGAGGCACCACCCGGTCAGCAGCGTGGCGCGCCCGTCGAGCCGCTGGGCGAATTCGGCCAGCAGCCGTGTCTTGCCGATGCCCGCCTCGCCCCCGACGAGGACGGATGCCGGCTCGCCGCCGCCCGCGCGGTCGAACGCCCGCTCGAGCAGCCCGAGCTCGGCATCGCGGCCCACCATCGTGGCGGACGGGGAGATGAGGGGCATGTCCCCATCGTGCCACCGGCCACGGACATCGGGCCCGCTCATGTCGCGGCTCACAGCGGAACCGCGCCGATCACGCGGCCGCGGGGCAGTCCGTGCACGGCACCTCTCGGCCGGCGGGACTCGACCCGGCACGGGCCGTGGTGGCGCGTGCCCCGCCGGCGCTTCCCGCGCGGCGAGCGGCGAGGGCCGCGCGCATCCGACGGATCAGCCCGTCCCGACGCTCCGGCAGTCCGAGACGCTCGCGCAGCGCCCTGGCGCGCTCGGCCCGGCGCGTGGCCTGTTCGAGCTCGATCTCGGTGATGCGACCGTGGTAGAAGCTCTGCTCGTACATGGGATCTCCTCTTCTGCGACATCCCTACACTCCGCTCTGAGGCGGGGGCGCTGCATCGGGAGGAATCCCTATTCACGAGGCGATCCGCCTCAGACGACGAGCATCCGGATTCAGCAGATCCACTTCCGTTGCATAGGACTTTCACGGTAAAAGGGAACTTGTGCGCCTGATCGGCGCATACCGTTCGCGCCGTAGCGACACCCTCGCGCGGCGCGTGAAGGGAGAAGCAATGTCAGAACAATCCGCCCGCACACGAAGGCGTGTAGCGGCGACCACTTCGGCGTTCGCGCTCGCGGTCGCCGGCGTCACGGCCTTCGGCGCCGTTCCGGCCAGTGGCGCTCCGTCCGACGACACGACCTCACCCCCGTCTGCCACGATCGGCGCAGACGAGTACTACATGAACTACGCCGCCCCGAACGTCGAGAGCGCTTTCGGCGAGTCCGACGACTCCCCCATCGCGACCGCGCAGGGCCGCACGAAGAACTATCCGGGAGGCAAGGCGCTCGAGCGCGCGAAGGCGTACGACCACAAGTACGCCCAGGGCAACCCCAAAGCGGCCAGGCAGCTCGCCAGGGGCGAGGCCAAGGCGCACCGGTCGCACAAGAGCCCGAAGAACCTGAAGCACTCCAAGACGACGCAGCAGGCCAAGCTGCTCACGATCCTCGTCGAGTTCGACGGCACCGAGGACTTCAGCGACCTGCAGGTGCCGACCGAGTTCGGCGCCACGACCTGCAAGCCCGGCGACGTGCAGGGCCCAGTCCTGCACAACAACATCCCGGACCCCGCGAAGCTCGCGCACAAGGACAACAACACCATGTGGGTGAAGGACTTCTCGAGTGACTTCTACAACAGGATGCTGTTCTCGAAGAAGGGCATCACCGAGCGGGTGCGCACCGACCTGCGCGGCCCCGACGGGCGTCGCGGGATCGACATCTCGGGCTACACCATGAAGAACATGTACGAGGAGATGTCGCGCGGCGCGTACACCGTCACGGGCTCGGCCACGGCGTGGGTCAAGGTCCCGCACTCCGAGGCCTACTACGGCGCGACGGTCTGCAGCCAGGACGAATCGGGCAACTGGGTCGCCGGCCCCATGCAGGACATGCAGGGCCACCCCGACAACCCGCTCGGCCCCGGACAGCTGCCGATCGACGCCGTCGAGGCGCTCTCGGCTCAGAACCCCGACTTCCCGTGGGCGGACTACGACATCGAGGACCAGGGCGACCGTGACGGCGACGGCAACGTCAACGAGCCCGACGGCGTGATCGACCACGTCGTGCTGGTGCACGCCGGCGAGGACAAGTCCGGCGGCGGCGGCGCGCAGGGCACCTACGCGATCTGGGCGCACTCCTCGGCCGTGGCCGGCGGTGCCTCGATCCCGGGCACGAACCTCAAGCTGTCGAACTACATCGTGCAGCCGGAGAACTCCGGGGTGGGCGTGTTCGCGCACGAGTACGGGCACGACCTGGGTCTGCCCGACCTGTACGACACCTCGAACGCGGGCAACTCCGACATCGACTTCTGGGACCTGATGAGCTCGGGCTCGCACTCCGGCCCGATCTTCCAGTCGATGCCGACGCACATGGGCATCTGGGACAAGTGGGTGCTCGGCTGGATCGATCCCGAGGAGGTCAACCCCGGCGACCGCACCAGGACGTACAAGGTCGGCCAGGCCTCGCGCCCCGCACGGGGCACCGAGGACGGTATCAAGGTGAACCTGCCCGACAAGGAGATCGTCCTCGCCGAGCCGCACAGCGGTTCGGAGATGTGGTACTCCAACGCCGATCAGGACTGGGCCGACGCCCGGCTGACCCGCTCCGTCGACGACGTCCCCGCTGATGCGCGGTTCTGGATGTGGAACGACTACGTCATCGAGCAGGACTGGGACTTCGGCTTCGTCGAGGTCTCGACCGACGGCGGCAGCACCTGGAGCGAGCAGAAGGTGTACGACGAGTCCGGCGCGCTGGTCTCGACGGACGACGGCTACTCCGACCCGAACGGCCGGATGGCGGACTTCGGCGGCAAGAAGTACGGCCTGACCGGGTCCACCGACGGCTGGCGTCACGACTACGTCGACCTGTCGGCGTACGCCGGTCAGGACATCCAGCTGCGTCTGCGTCAGGCGACCGACGCGGCGTTCCAGGAGCGCGGCTGGTTCTCGGACGACTTCTCTCTCACCAGCGGCACCGAGACGGTCTGGAGCGACGACGTGGAGTCCGGCGACAACGGCTGGACCGCGACGGACGCGAGCTTCACCGACACCTCGGGTCTCGGCTGGGCCCGCGACAGCGGCACGCAGATCAAGGCGCAGTACTACCTGGTCGAGTGGCGCAACCTCGACGGCTTCGACGAGGGCCTGAAGTACGGCTACACCACGGTGTACAGCGACGGGGCCTGGAAGGTCGAGAAGGTGCCCTACAACGCGCCCGGCGCGCTGGTCTGGTACCGCGACGCGGTCTACGGCAATGCCAACCAGGTCGCCGCCAACCTGGCGAACCTGCCGAGCTACGGGGCGAAGGGCGGTCTGCTCCTGGTGGACAGTCACTTCGACCCGCTGCGTCGCACCGGCGCCGAGGCCGCGCTCGATCCGTCCCTGCAGAAGAACATCTCCAGCCGTGCGCAGTCGTCGAACGCCGCGTTCGGTCTGCAGCCGACGTACCGGTTCAAGGACTGCCTCGTCGACGCGTCGTACAAGGAGGCCTGCACGGTGATCGCTCCGCAGCGGCCGGTGCGGACGTTCACCGATGACAAGGGCTGGGTCGCCGGCATCGAGGTGCGTCCCGACGGACTGTACAACCGCCTGCGCGACGCGTCGGTGGTCGTGCCCTCGGTCGACGGTGCGCCGTACACCACGCGCGTCGTCAACCCCGACGGCACCCCGGCGAAGGACTACTACGGTCTCGACCTCGGGTTCACCGTGCTCGGCACCGGCAACCCCGCCGACGCCGGCGTGGGCTACGGCACCGTCATCTCGGTGAAGAAGTCGATGCAGCACAACACGGCAGCGCTCATCACGGTCAAGCCGCCGAAGAAGGGCTGATCCCCTCCTGATGCGACGGCCCCTCGACGCGAGTCGGGGGGCCGTCGTCCGTCAGCGTCACTGCAGCCGCGGATCGTAGGTCGGGTCGGGGTACGCCGCCGGGCATCCCTTCCGAGGAGCCGATGCCCGGTACTCGAAATGCCAGCGCTCGTTGGCGTAGGTCTGGCACAGTCCGAACTCGCGGCCGTGGTCGCCGAGCCAGATCGCGGCGTCCAGGTCTCCGACGTCCACCGCCTCGCCGTGCACGTGCGACGACTTGTCGGCCGGCGCGACCCATCTCGCCGCCGCCTCGCGCGATCCGTAGGTCGAGATCGCGTCGGACAGCAGCTGCTCCTGACGCTCCGGCGTGCGCCATCCGCTGTTCACGACCATCTCGACACCGTCCAGCTGCGCGGCCGTGGCCGCCTCGCGCAGCGCCCCGCGCAGCTCGGGATCGAGCCTCGCCACCGTCGGATTCGTGTCGTCGAACGGCGACGCGGGGCCGTCGACGACCTCTGACGTGGCGGATGCCGCGGATGCCGGTTCCCCACCCGGCGTCCCGGCATCCGGCGCCGCCGTGTTCGTCTGCACGATGACGCCCGTCGCGATCATGACGAGGCCCAGCAGGGCGAGGACGAGAGCGGCCACGAGGGCGAACGGGGCACGAGGGCGCTGCGCGAGAGTACTCATGCCCTCCACGCTCGCAATCCGGATGTTGCCGCCCCGTATGCGCGGGAGCATACGTTTTCTGAACATCCCGGCTCGTAGACTGCGAGCGTGCGGGTGCTGATCCTGGAGGACGAGGCGCTTCTCGCCGAGGCCATCCGTGACGGCCTGCGGCTGGAGGCGATGGCCGCCGACATCGCCCCCGACGGGAACGCCGCCCTCGAGCTGCTCTCGTACAACTTCTACGACGTCGCCGTGCTGGACAGGGATGTGCCGGGGCCGACCGGCGACGAGGTCGCGCAGTCGATCGTGGCATCCGGCTCGGGAACGCCGATCCTCATGCTGACCGCGGCCGACCGGATCGATGACAAGCAGACCGGGTTCGAGCTGGGCGCCGACGACTACCTGACCAAGCCGTTCGCGCTGCGCGAGCTCGTGCTGCGGCTGCGGGCGCTCGCCCGCCGCTCGGCGCACGCCGCCCCGCCGGTGCGGGAACTGGCGGGACTGCGCATCGATCCGTTCCGGCGCGAGGTCTTCCGCGACGGCCGGTACGTGCCGCTGACCCGCAAGCAGTTCGCGGTGCTCGAGGTGCTGGTCGCCGCCGACGGCGGCGTGGTCAGCGCCGAGGAGCTGCTCGAGCGGGCCTGGGACGAGAACGCCGACCCGTTCACCAACGCGGTGCGCATCACCATGTCTGGCCTGCGCAAGCGGCTCGGCGACCCCTGGGTGATCGTGACGGTGCCCGGTGTCGGATACCGGATCGACGATGGCGCGTAGCCGCGGGATGTCGGTGCGAGCGCGGCTCGCGCTGAGCTACGCCGGGGTCATCGTGCTCACCGGCGCGGCGCTGCTGACCGTGGTGTGGGCGTTCCTGCTGCGGTATGTGCCCAGCGGGTCGGGGTGGATGCAGGGCGCGGACGGCACGGTCCGGGTCGTGCCCTCGCAGGGCGATCTGGTGCGCGCGTTCACCCCTCCCACGGTGGCGATGTTCGCACTGCTGGTCGTCTGTGGCCTGGTGGGCGGCTGGTTCCTGGCCGGACGGATGTTGCGCCCGCTCGGCCGGCTGCACGAGGCCGCGGGGCTCGCTGCCTCGGGTTCGCTGTCGCATCGCGTCTCGCTGCCCGGGCGCGGGGACGAGTTCACCGACCTCGCCGACGCCTTCGACCGGATGCTGGCCGAGCTGGAGCGCCACGTCGGGGAACAGCAGCGCTTCGCGGCGAACGCCTCGCATGAGCTGCGCACGCCACTGGCGATCACGCGGACGATGCTCGAGGTGGCCGCCGCCGATCCCTCGATCGACCGTGAAGAGCTGATCGCGCGACTGACCGCGGTGAACACCCGCGCGATCGGGCTGACCGAATCGCTGCTGCTGCTGTCGCGCGCCGACCGGGCCGTGCGCGAGAGCACGCCGGTCGATCTCGCACTGCTCGCCGAGGACGCGATCGAGACCCTGGCGCCGCTGGCCGCGAGCCGGGGCGTCGTGTTCGACACCGAGCTGTCGTCGGCGGTGACCGCCGGCTCGCCGACGCTGCTGCAGCAGCTCGCGACGAACCTCGTGCACAACGCGATCGTGCACAATCTGCCCTCCGGCGGAGGCGTCGCCGTGCGCACTTCCTCGGAGGCCGAGGCGGTCGTGCTGGTCGTCGGCAACAACGGCGCGGAGCTGTCGGAGCAGGAGGTCGCTCACCTGACCGAGCCGTTCCAGCACGGTGCCCGCACGACGGAGCACGGCGAGGGCGTCGGCCTCGGGCTGGCGATCGCGGCATCCATCGTCCGCGCGCACGACGGAACCCTTTCCCTCGCCCCTCTCGCGGGCGGCGGTCTGGTCGCGACGGTGCGCCTGCCCGCGGCCCCCGCCCGCGAGAAACCACCTGCGGCCTGAGAAACCATGCGCCACGTGGTTTCTCACGCGGGAGGTGGTTTCTCGCGAGAGTCCGTAGGCTGACGGGATGACGGATGCCACGGTCGACAGCGTGCTCGCGGAGCTCGCGGCCCTCGAAGACCCGAAGGCGCGCGCGGTCAACGAGAGGCACGGCGACGACCACGGCGTGAACCTCACGAAGCTGCGAGCGGTGGCGAAGTCGGCGGGCACATCGCCGCAGCTGTCCCGCGACCTGTGGACGACCGGCGACACCGCCGCGCGCCTGGTCGCGCTGCTGATCGTGAAGCCGAAGGAGTTCCCGGCCGACGACCTCGATCGCATGATGCGCGAGGCGAACGGTCCCAAGGTCTCCGACTGGCTTGTCAACTACATCGTCAAGAAGTCTCCCCTGGCCGAGGAGATGCGGCTGCGCTGGTTCGATGACGCCGACCCGGATGTCGCGGCATCCGCCTGGTCGCTCACCACGACGCGGGTGATGAAGGATCGCGACGGGCTCGACCTCGACGCCCTGCTCGATCAGATCGAGCACGAGATGAAGGATGCTCCGGAGCGCCTGCAATGGGCGATGAACGAGACTCTCGCCAACATCGGCATCTACGATCCGTCGCGTCGCGAGCGCGCCGTCGAGATCGGTGAGCGCCTGCAGGTGCTGGCCGACTACCCCACGGCTCCGGGCTGCACGAGCCCGTTCGCGCCGAGCTGGATCGCCGAGATCGTCCGTCGCCGCGAAAGCTGAGTCCGCCCGCAATAAACCAGTTCCCGCGCGAGACACCATGTGGCGCATGGTTTCTCGCGCAGCAAGTGGTTTCTCGCCGCCGCTCACCGTGTGCGACGCGTGAGAGTCGCCAGAAAGGCAACGTCGCGTGGGCGAACGGAGCGGATGCCGGCGGCGCGCAGCGCCCGCGCGAGGGGATCCACCCGCCAGGCATCCGACAGATCCCAGCGCGCGAACGGATGCCCGTTCCTGCGCAGCCGGTCCTCGCGGCGCTTCTCGTCCGCCAGTCGCCGCACGGCGGCATCCGGGTCATCCAGCGCGTACTTCTGCCATCCGTCCGACTCGCCGATCGCGCGAGTCTGAGCGAAGTGGAAATCGACGCGGTCGAGGCAGTCCTCGTACCGGAACTCCCGCTGCAGTTCCGGCTGGGGGAAACCCGCCCCTTCGATCACCGCACGGCTCACGCTCTCGCCCGGGGATTCCGCGGCACCGTCCACATGGTCCCAGAGCCAGCGCAGTCGCGCGCGGCCCCGCTTCGTGCTCTGGCCTGAGGAACGATCGCGTAAGTCGGCGAGCGATGCGGTTCCGCCCTGCGCCGGGGAGACCGCCGAGTCCGCGACGGCCAGCGCAGGCGCCGGCTGGAGAACGCGTCCGAGATCGACGACGGTGTCGACGAGCGCCGTCACGAGGATGCCGTCGACTTCGTCGACGTCGCGCGGATCATCCCAGGTGTGGACCGCGACATCGCCGAACCGGCGGGACGCTGTGCGTCCCGGGTCGTACACGTGGATGTCGCGGGGCGCTCCGAACAGCGGCAGCCCGTGAACCACGGCCGCGGACTCCAGACAGAGGACGGCGGAGGGATGCCGCAGCACGAACGCATGCACACGCACGGCGTAGCGCTCCCAAGGCTTGAGCGCGAGGTACGCGGCGCGGTCGACGTAGATCCCCTTGCGCAGGCGGGCGTGCGTCGACGGGTCGAGACGGATGCCGAGACGCCGCGCCTCCGCCGCCTGGATGAGCGGGAGCGGGGAAGCGGTCACGGCGCGTGCGGAGAGCAGAAGCGACATCCGCCCATACTGACCGCTCTGCGGCCTCCGTGCCGCTCGCCGAACAACTTCCGCCCCGTTCCGCACTTGTGGAGGACGAGTAGGAGCCCGCGATAAACCACCTCCTGCTCGAGAAACCACGTGGCGCATGGTTTCTCGAGCGGGAAGTGGTTTCTCGGAGACGGGTCGGGTCCGCGTCAGAGGCCCCGCAGCGGGGAACGCACCTCGGACGGGCGAGACACGTCGGGGACCAGGATCGCGAGCAGGCGCACGAGCGTGGACATCCAGAGCAGCGCCAGCCCGACCACGATCGCCTCGAGCGCCGTCGCCGAGAACAGCCGCACGGCGAACGAGAGCACGACCGCGAGGATCACCACGGCGATGACCGCGACGGTCGTCGCGCGCAGGGTGCGTGAGACCTCCCGGGGCAGCGCCGTGGCCGTCACCGCGGCGGCGGCCACGAACAGCACGAGCGCGGCGGTCGCGGCGACGAGGTGCGCGGTGGGCACGCTCGTGATCGGCAGCAGCCCGACCGCGGCGAGCGCGGCACCCGCCAGGGCCCAGGCGACCACGACGACCGCGATCCGCCGCAGGGCCCCGTCGCCCAGCAGCCTGTGCAGGTCGCGGCCGACGTACGAGCCGACGGTCGCGATCAGCAGCCCCGCGATCACCAGCGTGCCGTTGAACGCCCAGGCGCCGGCGCCGCCGCCCAGCTGAGAGAAGTTCTTCTCCCACCAGCGCGGGTCGACGGCGGTGATCATCGCGAACATCGTGCCGATGATGAGGAAGCCGAACAGCAGAGCCGCGAGGTCGCCCGTGCGCAGATCGACCCCGGCCGCGAACGCCAGTCGTCCGCCCACGGCAGACGCGACACCCGTGAAGACGCCACCCGCGAGCGGCACGAGCGAGATCCCCTGCAGGCCGTTGGCGAAGACCTCGGCGGCCAGCAGCGTGCCGAGCGCGGTCACCCCGCCGAACGCGATCGTGACGGCGATCGACGACACGTCCGACACGACGGTCTGCCAGCGCGGCATCCCAGATGTCTCGCCGCGCCGGTGCATCAGCGTGCTGACGACGAAGGCCGCGGCGGCGATCGCGCCGGCGACCAGCGCGGCGGGCATCATGATCGATCCGGGTCCCGCCAGCGGCCGCGGTGGCCCGATCAGCAGCAGGGTGCCGAGGGCGACGCCGAGCACGAAGCACGCCGCCGTGGCCCACAGACCGCGGTCCTGCTCCCGCAGAGCCCGCTCCGTGTCGTCCATGCCCCCATGGAACCACTCGGCAGCGACATCCCGCCGTCCGCCGCTCCGGCTCCGGCCGCTCCGATCGGCCCGGCGATCGACGCGAACCGCACGCTCAGGTCGCAGAATCCGTCGCCACGACACGACTCCCGGCGACAGGAACTGCGACCTGAACAGAGACGCTCAGGCGGGACCGACCTCGATACCACCGCACCGGAGACCATGGCCGTTGCCATGACCGTTTCCGTGGCCACCGCCGTTGCCGTGCCCGCCGCCGTGCCCGTGGCCGCCGCCGTGACCGCCGCCGTTGCCGTGCCCGCCGCCGTTGCCGTGACCGCCGCCGTTCCCGGCCCTGACCACGACCTTCTGCTCGGCTCGTGTCCGGTCGGGTCCGCTTGCGACCAGCAGGTACGTCCCGGGAGCGACTCCGGCGATGTGCAGCGTGGCCGAACCCGCGCCGGAGGCATCCGTCGTGATCGTCGCCTTCGGCCGTGCCTTGCCGTCGAAGCCGACGGTGACCTTCGCCCTGGCGGGGAAGTCGGCCACCGAGACGGTGACCTTCGAGCCGACCTTCACCGGGTCCGCGCCGATGCTCACGCTCGGCGCCGCATCGCGGAGCGCGATCCGCCAGCCCTGCGCCTCGAGGCCTTCGAACACCTCGCGCGCCGAGCGCTCGCCGAACGTGGGCGGCTCGCTCCCGCCGTACAGATCGACGACGATCGGCTTCTCGGCGGTGCCGTAGCCCCAGAACGGAGTGTCCGAGTCGGCGCAGGAGACGCCTGCGCGCAGGTGCACTGCGGCACCGGGTGCCAGTTCCGTCTCGCGGAACTGCTCGAGCGACGAGAAGGGATGCGCTTCGGATCCGTCCCCGGCGCGCTCCGCTGTGCAGTCCAGCCACACCTCGGACAGACGTCCCGGGTCCTCGGTCAGCGTGGGGTGCAGAGCGAGCTTCGCCAGGGCGAACGGTCCGCGCGCCGAATCGACCACCACCCGGAACCGCTGCGCCGTCGTCGGCGCCGTCAGCGTGACGATGCGGCTCACCCCGATCGTGCCGGCGCCTCCGACCTTCTTCCAGGCGCCGTCCACCTCGGCCTCGATGTGGAACGCATCGACCGACTGGCCTGCGACATCCACGCCCTCGGCGAGCGTGACACGCGTGACGGTCTGCGGCGATCCGAGGTCGACGGTGAAGGTCGCCCCCGCCCCCTCGCCCTTCCAGGCCGAACGGCGGCTGCCGTCGGTGAGCGCTGCGGTCGACCCGTCAGGCGCCTCGACCGGAAGGCCGAGCGCGAGGTCGGTGCCGAGGGCCTTGCGGCGCTCGGCCGCGAACGAGTCCAGCGCGGCGACGGATGCCGGGGCGAACGAGCCGTCCGTCGTGGGCGGGTTGTTCAGCAGCATCACCGAGTTGCGACCCACCGTGTTCAGGTAGTGGTTCAGCAGGGTCGGCCCGCTCTTCGGGGTGTCGGTGGGGTGCGCGAACCAGCCCTGGGTGAGCTTCATGTCCGACTCGGTGGGCCACCAGTGCAGCGCGTTCGCTCCGCCGGCCGCGCCCGCGATCAGCGTGGCATCCGATCCGACCTGCTCGAAGGAACCGCCGCCGACCACGCCGATCTTGCCGCCGTCATCCGGCACCTTGACGGCCATCGGCGCCCACTCGTTCTGCCTGGCGGTTCCCGACTCGTTGCCGACCCAGCGCACGTCGCGCCCGCCGACCGCGACGACGGCGTTCGGCTGCAGCTTGCCGATGAGGTCGTAGAACGCGGGGTAGTCGAACAGCTCCTGCTTCTCGGTGTTGCCGTTGGATCCGTCGAACCAGACCTCGTCGATCTGGCCGTACTGGGTGAGGATCTCGTACAGCGAGTTCAGGAAGTACGCGCCGTAGTCGGTGGCGTCGTAGCTGAACGTGGGGATGTCCTCACCGGCCCGGTCGTCGCCCTCGACGAGCGTCGGAATGGTGCGCTCCGACTTGGGGCTGCCGTTGCCGAAGCGTCCGGTGAGCTCCTCGTGCGAGTCGGCGGGCGACATGTACAGGCCGACCTTCATGCCGTACTTGCGCGCCGCGTCGGTGAACTCCTGCACGAGGTCGCCCTTGCCGCCCTTCCACGGCGTCGCGGCGATGTCGTAGTCGGTGTAGCGCGACGGGTAGAGCACGAAGCCGTCGTGGTGCTTGAGAGTGAGGATGGCCATGCGATGGCCGGAGTCGCGCAGGGTCTTCATCCAGCCGTCCACGTCGACGTCGCCGGTCGGGTCGAAGCGTGCCGGGTCCTCGGTGCCGTGGCCCCACTCCTGGTCGTAGAAGGTGTTGATGCCGAAGTGCACGAAGGCGGTGAGGCCCATCTCCTGCCAGCGCAGCTGCTGCGGGGTCGGCCGTACGAGCGTGGACTTCGCGATCACGTTCGCCGGGCAGTCGTCGGCCGAGATCTGCACGTAGTCGCCCGGCTCGACGTCGCCGAGGTCGGCGCACGGGATGACCGGCTTCAGCTGCTGGTACTCGAAGGACTTGGCGCTGAACGGCTCGGTGAGCAGCGCGAATCGCGCCCGGTCGATCTCGCCGACGAAGGCGCGTCCGCCGATGTTCGGGATCTCGTTTCCGAAGGAGGCCGTCACGGTCGCGCCCGTGTTGCGCGTGGAGCGCTCGTCCGCCTTCACCGCGGGCAGCTCGGTCCCGTCGAGCCAGGCGATCATCTCGGCGCCGCCGTCGTCCAGCGGCTGATACGCCACCGAGACGATGTGCGCCTTGCCGTTCGCCGGCAGGCCGGTCGTGCCCATGTGGTCGGTCCAGGTGCCGGACTGATTCGAGCTGAAGCCGTACTGCAGCGCGTCGTTCCGGTAGCGCACCGAGAGGTTCCCGCCGACGGCGGCGAGGGTCGCGAGGTCCTTCTGCGCCGTGTCGGCGGTGAACTCCAGTTCGATCACGAATCCGGCATCCAGCGCCGCTCCCGTGAACGGCGCGTCGGATGCGGTGAAGTCGGCGGCCTGCGCGGCCGACGCGAGCGCCAGCTTCCCGGAGGCGACCGTCGCCCCGCTGCGCATCGTGAGCGCGCCGTCGAGTGCGTCGCCCGCGCCGGCCCGGTACGTGCTGCCGTCGACGGTGCCCGAGAACCCGGCGTTCAGCAGTGCCTTCGTCACCGGCGCCGGCTGGTAGGTGTTCTGCGCGGGGTCGTAGGCGGTGAGCCCGGATGCCACGCGCACGCGGCCCAGGTCGCCCTGATATCCGCGGCTCGTGGCAGCCGGGTGCACGTCATTGCCGAACCCGAACGAGGCTGCGGCGGACGCGTTGATCGCGGCGGGGGCGTCGGAGACGACCGGCGCGAGCTCGACGCCGTCGAGTGCCAGGTGCAGCTCCGCACCGGAGCCCGCGCGGATGTACTGCACCGAGAGATCGTGGCCGGTGCCGCCTGCCGGTGCGGGAGCGGTCAGGCGGTGCTTGGTCCAGGCGCTGCCGCTGACCGAGTCGAAGCCGTAGACCAGCTGACCGCCCTCGACGCGCACGAACAGGTTGCCGCCGGCACCGAACAGCGTCGCCATGTCGGTCTGGCTCGTCGCCGGCGTGATCGACAGCTCGGCGACGAAGCCGCTCGTGGCGTCCGGATCTGCGAGCGTGAAGCCGGAGGCGTCGAAGCGGATGCCCTGACCGCCGCCGCCCAGCGTCACTCCGCCACCGGGGATCTGCTCCTCGCCGCCGTCCATCCGGTGCACCGTGCCGCGCATGGTCTCGCCCTCGACCGTCGTGTAGGTCGTGGTGCCGACGAGCGACCCGCCGAACGCGATGTCGAGGTCGTCCGTCTCAGCGGCGGACGCCGCTCCAGGTGTCATGAGAGCTCCGATGACGACGGTCGCGCTGAGCGCGGCGAGGGCGCTGCGGACCGCGCGCCCTCCGGCACGCGATCCGGGCCGGGGTGTGTAGGGGACACGCATCCTTCTGCTCCATTGCGTCGGTGGTGGGGATCACCGAGGACGCTAACAGAGATCGGATGTATCGACAAGGGATTCCCCTCAGAATGCACGGAACGCGCGAATGTTTGCGCTTTCATCGGGTGTCTACAATGATGGTACTCAGTGCCGGAACAGGCGCAGCCCGGTCTGCACGTGCGTGATGCCGTGCTCGGCCGCGGCAGCGACGACCTCGTCGGTGCGCGTCGATCCGCCCGGCTCGACGATCGTCGCGACACCGTACTCGGCGGCGTGGTCGACGTTGTCGCGGAACGGCAGGAAGCCGTCCGACACCAGGGTCACGCCGGCGAGGTCCGCGCACCAGGCGTCGCGCCAGCCGGCATCCGCGTACCGATCGGATGCCTCGGCCCCGAACAGCTCCGCGAACTCCGCGCGCTGCGCGCGGGTCATCTCGGCACCGGCGAAGCGGATCTGCCAGTTCAGCCGGTCCTGCCGCCGCATTCCGGCGACCTCGGGCAGCTCGCACACGAAGGCGTGCCGGCGCAGCCACCACACCCGCGCCTTGGCGCCGGCGAGGCGCACGCAGTCGACGCGGTTCTGCTGTCCCGCCCTATGCCGATCGCGGCACCGGCACGCACCAGCACGACGGAGTTCGACTGGGTGTACCGGGCGGCGATCATGCCCAGCAGCGCATCGCGGCGGCCGGCGTCGTCGAGCACTCCGGCCGGCAGCGCGGTCGCGACGTCGGCGGCATCCCGGTCCTGCTCGAGCACCGCGCCGAGCAGCTCGCGGCGCTCCCGGCGCGGCGGCTCCGCCGGCATCCGCCTCGAACACCAGAAACCGGCCGCCGCGCTTCCCGCTCAGCAGCGCGACCGCACCCTCCTCGTAGCCCGGGGCGATCACGGCGTCGCAGATCACGCTGCGCAGGAACTCGGCGGTCGCCGTGTCGACGGGGCGCGAGAGCGCCACCACGTCGCCGAACGACGACTTCGGGTCGGCGTCGCGGGCGCGCACATAGGCCGAGATCAGGCCTCCGTCGTCGTGCACGCGCCAGGTCTCGGATGCCACGTCGTCGATCTTCCCGGCGACGGCGGCGCCGGCCGGCGAGACGTGCTTGAAGGATGCCGCGGCGGGCAGTCCGGTGGCGGCATCCGCCTCGCGCACCAGAGCCGACGCGTTCAGCGCATCGAGGTAGTTGATCATCGAGGGCTCGCCGTTCAAGGCGGCCGGCCCTCCGGTGACCTCGGCGGCCTGGTGCGGATTCATCCCGTATCGCATGTGTGCTCCCATCGTTCCGATGGGCACCCAGGCGGTCGATGCCGTACTCCACGCTCCCCGCCGGTCACCCGGCCACGCCAGTCGCGGTTCCAGGCTACCGCGCGGATAGCCTGGCTGAATGAGCACTCCGCACATCGCCGCAGCCCCCGGCGAGATCGCCCCCATCGTCCTGTTCCCCGGAGACCCGCTGCGGGCGAAGTGGATCGCCGAGACCTTCCTCGACGACGCGGTGCTGTACTCGCAGACCCGCGGGATGCTGGGCTTCACCGGCACCTGGCAGGGGCACCGCGTCTCGGTGCAGGGCTCCGGCATGGGGCAGCCGTCGATGTCGATCTACGCCAACGAGCTGTTCGACCAGTACGACGTGCAGACCGTCGTGCGGGTCGGCTCGTGCGGCGGGCTCACCGAGCGCGTCGGCATGCGCGACATCATCATCGCCAACGGCGCCTGCACCGACTCCGGCATCAATAGGGTGCGGTTCCAGGGACTCGACTACGCCCCGGTCGCGGACTTCGGCCTGCTGCGGGCAGCGGTCGAGGCATCCGAGACGATGTCGCTGGCCAGCGCCGTGCACGTCGGCCTGCTGTTCTCGAGTGACCAGTTCTACACGACGCGGCCCGAGCTGAACGACCCGTTCATCGCGCACGGCGCGCTCGGCGTCGAGATGGAGACCAGCGCGCTGTACACGCTCGCCGCGTACCGGCAGCGCCGCGCGCTGAGCATCTGCACGGTGTCGGATCACCTCGTCACGCACGAGGCGACCACCGCGCAGGAGCGCGAGCAGACCTTCGGCGACATGATCGAGATCGCGCTGCGCGCGGCGACCGCCTGACTCCGACGCTCCGGTCGCGGTCGCGGTTCGGCTCAGCTCAGCTCGGCTCGGCTCGGCTCGGCTCGGCTCGGCTCGGCTCGGCTCAGCTCGGCTCGGCTCGGCTCAGCTCGGCTCAGCTCAGCTCAGCTCAGCTCGGCTCGGCTCGGCTCGGAACTAGCCTCGCCCGGCGTCCAAGTCGCAGTTCGTCCCCGAATCACCACAGCCCCGGCATTCAGGTCGCGGTTCGTCCCGGAATCCGACCGACAGAACGGGACCAACTGCGACCGGAGCGACAGAGGAACCGGCAGAGCGGGACCAACTGCGACCCGGAACGACGCGGACAGGGCGACTCACAAGCCGGCTTCACCGAACGTCCAGGTCCCGGCTCGTCGCCGAAACCGGGCTCGCCCCGACGTTCAGGTCGCAGTTCGTCCCCGAATCACCACAGCCCCGACGTTCAGGTCGCAGTACATCCCGGAATCCGACCGGCAGAACGGGACCAACTGCGACCTGAACGAAAGAGGAACCGGCAGAGCGGGACCAACTGCGACCCGGAACGACCCGGCGGCCCCGGCGCTCACGCGCCGATGAACTCCTCGGATGCGCCGAAGTCGGGGTTCTCGCGGATCTCGACCCTCGCGCCGAGGCGGTCGGTGTCGAGTACGACGATCTCGTTGCGGCCCTCGCGCCACAGCGGACCGGGGGCGTAGAGCGTGACTTGCGGGCCGCGCTCCCAGTACCGGCCGAGCAGGAAGCCGTTCAGCCAGACCATGCCCTTCGCCCCGCCGGGGAACGCGAGCCAGGCGTCGGCCGGATCGGTGACGTCGAAGGTCGCGGTGGCGAGGCCGTCGGGGGGCGTTTCGTCTCGCTGCGCTCGCTCAACGACCACCGACTGCGGCACGACGCGGTGCTCCCAGCCGTGCGCGTACCGACGCCCGATGAGCACGCCGCCGAGGATGCCCTTGCGCTGCCCGGTATACGGCCCGTAGTTGATGCGCCCGAGGCTCTCGACCACGATCGTCAGCACACCCTCACCGCCGGATGCCGGCAGCGCCAGCGACTGCTCGCCGTCGTGCTCGATGGTGCCGAGCCGCACGCCGTCGAGGAACACCGTCGCCCGGTCGCGCAGCTCGAGCAGCCGCAGCGTCGACGAAACCGGGTACGACACGGATGACTCGTACGCGACGACCCCGTCCTCGACCCCGAGCTCCTCGTAGCTGAGCGGCTGAGGCGCGGTCGCCGCCACCGGCTGCGCGCGCACCACGTCGAGCAGCGACGCCACCGGCGACAGTGCGGCGGATGCCGCGGACTGCCGCCTCGGGGCATCCGGCACCTCCGGCAGCGGGCCGGAGTGGAACGGGGCGAACGCCGCGCGCAGCGCGTGGAACTTGTCGTTCACGGTGCCGTCCTCGCCGATCGGCGCATCCGAGTCGTAGGACGTGATCGTGGGCTGGATCGCTCCGTCGTGGTTCGCGCCCGCCCACAGCCCGAAGTTCGTGCCGCCGTGCGCCATGTAGACGCTGACCGAGCCGCCCTCATCGAGAAGCTCCTGCACGGTGCCGATCATGCTGTCGGCCGAGCGCACGTGGTGGTGCTCGTCCCAGTGGTCGAACCAGCCGCCCCACAGCTCGCTGCACATCAGGTGGTGGTCGTCGCGGCGCAGCGCCACCGCGTCCTGCACGCCGGTGCCGAAGGTGAAGGTGCCCATCGCCCCGGCCACCGACCCGTTGCGCACCATGTCGGGCAGGGTGCCGTCGGCGGTCGTGAGCATCTCGACCATCCCGCGCGAGCGCAGTCCGTCGCGCAGGTGCTCGAGATAGGTGGCGTCCGATCCGAAGGATCCGTACTCGTTCTCGACCTGGATCAGCCGGATCGGGCCGCCGTGCGCGGCCTGCAGCGGCTCGAGCTGCGGGATCAGCGCGTCGTACCAGGCGTCGACGGCCGAGAGGAACCCGGCATCCGACGTCCGCAGTGCGCGCACCCGTCCGGACAGCCAGAACGGGATGCCCCCGTTCGACCACTCGGCGCAGATGTACGGGCTGGGACGCACGAACACGTCCAGCCCCACCTCGCCGGCGATGCGGATGAACCGCGCGATGTCGCGCCATCCTGTGAAGTCGTACTCGCCCTCCACGCGCTCGTGGAAGTTCCACGCGACGTAGGTGTCGACGGTGTTCGCACCCATCGCCGCGAGGCGGCGCAGCCTGTCCTCCCACTGGTCGGGATGGATGCGGAAGTAGTGCACCGCGCCGGACAGGATGCGGTTCGGTGCGCCGTCGCGCAGGATCTGGCCGTCGTGCCAGGTGAGCGAGGGTACGGAACCGGTCAAGACGTCTCCCCAGATCAAAGAATGTTTGCGTTCACACTATCTCAGCAGAGGCTATGAGGATCCCCGGATTCCCGGGGATGGACCGTTACCATGGCTCCATGTCACCCCGTCGCCCGAGCGTGGACCGCGCCCCGAATCAGCTCGACGTCGCCCGCGTCGCCGGCGTCAGCGCGCAGACCGTGTCGCGCGTGCTCTCCGGCCAGCAGAACGTGCGGCCCGAGACGGCTCGCCGCGTGCACGCCGCCGTCGAGTCCCTGGGCTATCGGATCCATGCCGCCGCCGCGTCGCTGGCCTCCGGCCGCACCCGCATCCTCGGCATGATCATCGTCTCCACGGACCGGTACTCCTCGGCCGCTCTCGCCGCCGGCGTGGAGCAGGCGGCCGCCGCGAACGGCTACACGGTCACCATGGCCGCCGTGCCCGACCACGCGTCGACGGCGGCCTTCATCGATGCGTTCGACCGGCTGGAACGGCAGGGCGCGGAGGGCATCGTGCTCGGCCTGCCCGTCGAGCTCGACTCCCCGGCGATGCGCATGCGCACCGATCGCACGCCGTCGACGCGCACCGAGCACGCCTCGCTCGACATGGACGCCCCGCTCGTCGTCGACCAGCACGCGATCGCCCGTCTGGCCGTCGAGCATCTGCTCGACCTCGGGCACCGCACGGTCTGGCACGTGCCGGCGGATGAGTACTGGATCGAGTCGCGGCAGCGCCGCGAGGCGTGGGAGCAGGTGCTCACCGAGCGCGGCATCACCCCGCCGCCGGTGATCCCCGGCGACTGGACTCCCGAGTCGGGTTATCGCGCCGGCCGCACGATCGCCGCGATCCCGGATGCCACGGCGGTGTTCGTCTCGAGCGACGAGATGGCGTTCGGACTGATCCGCGCCCTGCACGAGGCCGGACGCCGAGTGCCGGAGGACGTCTCGGTGGTGAGCGTCGACGACATCGCGCTGGCCGCGTTCGCCTCGCCCGCGCTGACGACCGTGCGGCAGCCGTTCGAGGGCATGGGCCGCGCCGCCGCGCAGCGCCTGATCGTGCACATCGAGGGCCGCGACGCCGAGGCGGCCGATGACCTGCATCCCGAGCTCGTGATCCGCTCCTCCGCCGCACCGCCGCGCGCCTGACCCGCAACCGTTGGGACCGGAGCAGGAGGGGCGCCGGCCTTCCTGAAGCTCCGGTCTCACTCGTTGCGGGTGCCGTGAGGAGCACACCCGCAACCGTTGGGACCGGAGCAGGGAGGGAAGGCCCGGAACATGAAGGAGCGGATGCCGCATGTGCGGCATCCGCTCCTCAGGATCACCTGGCGTGTCGGGCCACCGTCATGATGCGCAGGTGAACTTCGCGTCGGCCCAGTCGGCGTGGTCGTTGCCGTTGCCGTCGCCGCCCTCTCCGACGACCAGCTCGACGTACTGCCCGCCGGTGACGTCGGCGGTCAGGTCGAAGGTCTCGCTGGTGGGCTTCATCAGCGGCGAGGTGACGACGGTGGTGCCGTCGACCTTCACCGAGAACTCGACCGATCCGCGGGTGGGCTGGGCGTCGTCGACGCCGACCTTCGCGGTGAACGTCGTGCACTGGCCGCCGAGGAAGTACTTCACGGTGCTCGGCGCGTGAGCACCCAGCCCCTTCTCGAACACCACCCCGTTCAGGGTGAGCGGGGTGCCGTCACCGGCGCCCTGTTCACCGTTGGAGAGGTCGCGCTCCACTGGACCCCAGCCGTTCGTCGTGCTGACCCAGTCGTGGTCGCTCGCGTAGACGGTGCCGGTCGGAGGCTTCGGCAGCGTCTTCACCTGGGTGGTGTTCTGCACGCTCCTGGTGCCCACCGGGTCGGCGGTCGTCGTGTACGTCGCGGTCGCGGCGACATCGTACGAGCCGTCGGCGGATGCTGGTGCGGTGATGCGCCACTGGGTGACCAGCGTGCCCTTCGGCGCGATGCTCGCGGCGGTGGCCGGTGTCACGGCCTCGGCCGTCCAGCCCTCCGGAACGGCGAGCTTCACCGTCACATCCGAGATCGCCGCCGACTCGTCGGAGGTGAACGTGGTCGTGTACGTGCTCGGGGTGCCCTGCTGGATCACGTCGCCGCCGAGCTTGCCGCTCAGCTGCGCGCAGGCGGGAACGGCGTCGGAAGCCCCCAGGTCCTCGACGAGGAAGTCGTCCAGGATGAGGTCGGCGTCGCCGCCGGCGATCCGCTCCAGCCCGACGAAGGTGTCGCCGCAGGCGCTCGCGTCGACGATCTGCTCGAACCGCGTGGTCTCGTGCACGGTGCCGAACGGCGTGCGCTGGGTGACGCGCGGACCGGTCGCGGAGTCGTAGCCGGTGACCCACGCGTACTGGCCGGCCTCGGTCGACTGGTGGTCGAACGAGACGCGGTAGCGGTGTCCGGCCTGGAACGGCACGGAGTACTCGCTGGTGCGGTACACCAGGCCCGAGTTCTCCTGGTGCGCCATGAGCGACCACTCGCCGTTCAGGACGTTGTCGATCTTGCGGCCGTTCCAGCCCTGCTGCGTGTAGTCGTTGCGCTTCGCGATGTGGGTGCGCGGATCGGTGCTGCCGCCGGCGTTGCCCTTGAAGAAGGGACCCCAGCCGGCGTCCACGTCCTCGAAGTCCTCGCTGGCGATCACGTCACCGCGGAGTTCCGGAGCGGCGGAGCGGATGATGCGCACGTCGTCGATCCGCACAGCGGCATCGCCGTCGCCCGCGGCGAACGACAGCGTCACCTTGCCGTTGCCGCGCTTCGGCACCGTGAAGTGCACCTTCAGCCGCTGCAGAGTGGTGCCGTGCCATTCGTCGGCCGCCACGTAGTTGACCGCGTTCGACGAGTCGATCGAGACCTTGGCGTCGTTCCCCTTCGGCACGTCCACGCCGAGTGTCACGGGGCGGGTCTTGTCCTTGTCGATTCCCACCCAGGCGCTCGCGGTGTACTCACCCGGCTTGAGCTTGTCGAGCTGCTGCGAGATCGAGGCCTTGCCGGCACCGATCTTCGCCGAGCGACGGCCGAGGCCGTCGCGCTCGATCGCCACGTCACCGCGCGGATGCCACGACGAGAGAGTGGTCTCGTTGAACCCGGGGTCACTCACCGGGGTGTCCTGGCCGAAGTCGGCGCTGCGCGGCAGCGCGCTGCCGGCATTCGTCTTCTTTCCCTCGACCAGCACGTACGGCTGCCCGGCCTTCGCGTCGATCGTGACGGTGCCGTTCACCACGGGCACGTCGGCGACCTTGGTGCGGCCACCGTCGCCGAGCGAGAACAGCTGCATGGTGCGGTTCTTGCGGAAGTCGTCGGTGAGAGTCCAGGTGGTCTTCCCGCCCGCGGGGTTGTAGTGGTAGAGCTTGTCCACCCGACCGTTGTCCTTGGACGCCCAGGGCAGCAGGTAGCTGGTGCCGTGCAGCACCTCGGCGCCGTCGACGGTGATCGACCGGCTCGCGGCATCCGTGCCCGTGACCCGCACGCCGTCCTCGAGATCGATCGCCTCGTCGGTCCAGCGGGTGATCTCGTGGTGCTGCAGGAACTTGGCGGGAACGTTCGCCTCCCACACATTCTTCAGGAAGCCGTTGAAATCGTTCTGCCCGGTCCACCCCTCGAACTCGACGATGTGACTGGTGCCCAGGCGCGGGTCGGGGTTCCAGACATCCGCCTCGGTGTTGTTCACGAAGCGCAGGATCTGCGAGTTGACGCCCTTGTTCGACGAACCGCCGTAGTTCTCGTCGTTGGCCCAGTGCGACCAGGTGTTGTTCGCCGGCAGCTTGTCGGCCCACTCCGAGCCCACGCGGAAGCCGTGGTCGATCAGCGACTCCTGGATCTTCTTCGCCAGCCATCCGTACTGGTAGTAGACGTCGACGTAGACGAAGTCGAGGTTGTCGTTCGTGGCATCGGCCAGTTCGCCGATGCGCTTGTCGAGCCGGCCGGAGTTCGTGTCGAAGCGCTGGTCGATGTAGTACGACTGGTCGAGCCAGTTCCACCCGGGCGACTTCGGGTTCATGATGTCGTCGCTGAACGAGTTGGCCTCGGGGTAGATCTCGGTGGCGTTGATGTGCACGCCGAACGAGGCGTTCCACTTCTTGCCCGCCTTCAGCGCGTCGTTGAGCTCGTCCAGCCCGCCGGCGCGCTCGTTGAAGTTGTCGCCGTAGTCGGTGTTCGCCGAGTCGTGGCCCTCGCTGGTGTAGCCCTTCAGCATCGCCACCTGGCCGAGGCCGTCGGTGTTCAGCGCGATGCGCTTGACGTCGTCGAGCGTGCGCAGGAAGGGATGCGTGGCCTGCGAGGCGAAGTTGAACGGGATGTGCGTGATGACGTTGTCGGGGGTCTGCTCACCCTTGTACGGACCGACGCGAAGGTCGCGCAGGGCGATCGCGCCGTCCTGCCAGTCGACCGCGCCGTCGTCGTTGGCGTCGGGGGTGATGGCGACCTTGACCCAGGGCAGCTCCTCGGGTTTCGGAGCGTCGGCGGCCCGGTACAGCCACTGCCCGCTCGAGATGCCGATCTCGACGTTCTCGCCGTCCTTGACGGCCTGACGCCAGAAGTTGCCGGAGTCCTTGTTCGCGGGGCCGCTCGAGGCGTCGTACATCACGTTGGTGGTGAACGCTGCGGCGAGGCTGCCGGTGTTCGCGATGACCGTGTTCGACGACACCGGTGCGGCGTCGACCGGGGTCTGCGCGGTCAGCGGGATGAACGTGTCGCCCGACTTCGCCCGGTCGACCGACAGGTTCGCGGCGGAGACCGCCGAGCCGGAGTCGGCCGACGAGACCGTCACCAGGTTCTGGCCGGGGAAGCGCAGGGTCGCGACCTTCTTGCCCGGGTCGACGATCTTGGTGAAGGCGAGCGTCACGACGTTCTTCTTCGCGCTCAGGCGCACCCGCAGCTCGACGCCGTCGAGCCCCTCCGGCACGATCCGGTAGTCGACCGCCGAGCTCGAGGTCTTGTGCGAGGTGACCCGGACCGGCACGCTCTCACCGTTGATCTCGATCGCGGTGAGGGGCACGTCGTTGCCCTGCATGACCGCACCGCTGCGCCGGTCGGTGTAAGCGATCACCTGCGGGAACGCGCTGGAGGCCTGCACCTCGAGCGAACCGGTGCGAAGCACCGGGTCTGCGTGGTCGGCCGCCCACGCGGGAGCCGTGCTGAAGGCCGAGAGGCCCGCCGCGACGACCGCACAGGTCAGGCCCACCCCCGCCCATCGTCGTTGCGTCGTCTTCACCCTGGTTCTCCTTCGAATCGGCGTCAGGTCACGATGATCGCAGAAGATGTTTGCGGAAACAAGAGTGGGAGATGCATACCCCGCAAACCGTGTCGAAAGATGACATCTCATCGCACGAAGATCATGTCGGGCGCTAACACTCAGTCTAGACATCGGATGAATCGATGCGTAAGAATGCCGAGCAGTGCCTCTCACGGGGCACGCTCCCACTCCCCACCGATGACGCTCCGGAGGCATCCATGCTCGACACCCGGCTCTCCCGTCGCCAGGCGCTCCAGATCGGCGGCTTCGCCGCCGCGGCCGCTCTGGCACCCACGTTCCTCGCCGCACGACCGGCATCCGCGGCGATGACCGCGCCGCATGCCGCGGCATCCGCAGCAGGGTCACTGCCGCGTCCTCGGCTGTCCCGGTACGCCCTCTGGTACGGCACGCCGGCAGCCGACTGGGAGACCCAGGCGCTTCCCATCGGCAACGCGCGACTCGGCGCGAAGCTGTTCGGCGACCCCGCCGCCGATGTCGTGCAGTTCAACGAGCAGAGCATGTGGGGCGGGCTGAACGACTACGACAACGCGCTGGCAGGACAGCCGGACGGCGCGTACGACACCTCGGTGACCGGCTTCGGCTCGTACCGCGACTTCGGCACCGTGACCGTGTCATTCGGCGGTCGCACCGCCGTCACCTCACCCGGCGGCCCGTACAAGACCTCGGGCTCCGAGGGTGTGGACAAGAGCTACGACGGCGACTCGCGGACGAAGTGGTGCATCGACGGGCCGCCCGCGCAGGTGATCTGGCAGGCCGAGCTGGCGAACCCGGCCGAGGTCGCCTCGTACACCCTGACCAGCGCGAACGACGTCCCCGCCCGAGACCCCCAGGAGTGGAGCTTCCAGGGCTCGGCCGACGGCTCGTCCTGGACCACGCTGGACAGCCGCGCCGGCGACCCCTTCGAGAGCCGGTTCCAGACGAAGAGCTACGCCGTGGCGCAGCCCGGCTCGTACCGGTTCTACCGGTTCGTGTTCGTGCCGAAGGCGGGAGTGAGCCACTTCCAGCTGTCAGAGATCGGCCTGGCCGGGGTCGCGCTCTCCGGCGGGGACGCCTGGTACGTCTCGTCGCCGAGCGGCCACGCCGACTCGCTGCTCGGCAGCGTCGACGGCGATGCCGGCACGGTGTGGCGCGTCGGCAGGACCAGGTCCGACGCGATCTGGCAGATCGAGTCCGCGACGAAGCGCGCCTTCACCGGATACACCCTCACCGCCGGCATCCGACGGCCCGGCACACGATCCGCGGTCGTGGACCGTCGCCGGATCGCACGACGGCCTCACCTGGACACCGCTGCACGAATGCAGCGGCGAGGCCTTCGCCGAACGGGGACAGACCCGTGCGTTCACATTCCCGAACACCACGGCTTACGCGCTGTACCGCATCACCTTCACCGGCCACGCGGCGTTCCGTGTCGCGGGGATCGCGTTCACGGCGGGAGCGTTCACGACGGCGGGCGCACCCGCCGTCGTCGACTACCGTCGCGCGCTCGACATCGCCGACGGCACGTACAGCACGCACTTCGCCACGAAGGAGGGCACCGTGCTGCGCGAGGCGTTCGCATCGCGCGACTCCGACGTGATCGTGCTGCGCTATTCGACCGACCGCAAGGGCGGGCTGAACGCCGACATCGGCATGAGCTCCGCGCAGGAGGCCGGCACAGCCGCGGATGCCGGGAAGCGCAGACTGTCGTTCTCGGGCACGATGGCGAACGCCCTGAGCTACGCCGCCGTCCTGCAGATCGCACGCACAGACGGAAAGGTCTCCGCCGCAGGCGACGGGCTGCGCGTGACCGGCGCGACGTCGATCACCCTGCTGCTGGACGCGCGCACCGACTACCTGATGGATGCGTCGAAGGAGTGGCGCGGAGCGGCGCCGGCGCCACGGATCGAGAAAGCACTGGCCGCGGCATCCTCCCGCTCGTTCGACCGGCTGCGCTCAGCGCACGTGAAACAGGTGTCGACATTGATGAAGCGAGCGGCGGTCGATTGGGGACGCACCGCCGACGACGTGCTCGCGCTGCCCACCCGCACGCGTCTCAGCCGATATGCGGGGGGCGAGTCCGACCCGACGCTCGAGCAGACCATGTACGCCTACGGACGGTACCTGCTGCTCAGCTCGTCGAAGCCCGGCGGGCTGCCGGCCAACCTGCAGGGGCTGTGGAACAACAGCAACCAGCCGGCCTGGGCCAGCGACTATCACACCAACATCAACATCCAGATGAACTACTGGGGCGCCGAGACCACCGACCTGCCCGAGGCGCACGAGGCGCTCACGGCGTTCATCGAGCAGGTCGCCGTGCCCAGCCGCATCGCCACCCGCAATGCGTTCGGCGACGTGCGCGGCTGGACGGCACGCACGTCGCAGAGCATCTTCGGCGGCAACTCGTGGGAGTGGAACACTGTCGCCAGCGCCTGGTACGCGCAGCACCTCTACGAGCACTGGGCGTTCACGCAGGACAAGCGCTACCTGCGCGACCACGCCTACCCGCTGATCAAGGAGATCTGCCAGTTCTGGGAGGACCGCCTGAAGGAGCTGCCCGACGGAACTCTCGTGGCCCCGGACGGCTGGTCGCCCGAGCACGGACCCCGCGAGGACGGCGTGATGTACGACCAGCAGATCATCTGGGACCTGTTCCAGAATTACCTGGACTGCGCGAAGGCCCTCGACGTCGACAGGAAGTACCGGGCCAGGATCGCCGACATGCAGTCCCGGCTCGCACCGAACAGGATCGGCAGCTGGGGTCAGCTGCAGGAGTGGCAGACCGACCGCGACGACCCGGCCGACATCCACCGGCACACCTCGCACCTGTTCGCGGTGTACCCCGGACGGCAGATCACGACCGGCGACGAGGATCTCGCCGCGGCCGCCCTCGTCTCGCTGAAGGCGCGCTGCGGCGAGAAGGAGGGCGAGCCGTTCACCGCCGGCACCGTGTCGGGCGACAGCCGGCGCTCATGGACCTGGCCGTGGCGGGCGGGTCTGTTCGCCCGGCTCGGCGACGCGGAGCGCGCCGGGATCATGGTGCGCGGCCTGCTCACGTACAACACGCTGCCGAACCTGTGGGCGAACCACCCGCCGTTCCAGCTCGACGGCAACTTCGGCATCACCGGAGCGATCGCCGAGATGCTGCTGCAGAGCCACGACGGCGCGATCCGCCTGCTGCCGGCGCTGCCCGCGGACTGGGGCGAGCGCGGATCGTTCACCGGTCTGCGGGCCCGCGGCGGCTACTCGGTGAGCTGCGAGTGGCGAGACTGCAGAGTCGTGTCCTACGACGTCGTGGCCGATCGCGCGCCGAACATGAGCAACGTCGTGGCGGTGGTCAACGGCCGGCGGCGCAAGGTGAAGCCGGCGAACCCGAAGTCGGGCAAGAGGATGCGCGACCTCGGCCCCGCCTGAGCCGCGTGGGCTGCCGGTGCCCGCGAGAGACCACGTCCCGCTCGGGAGGTGGTTTCTCGTCCAGGGCGGGAGCTGCCGCGGAGCGACTAGCGTGGTCGGCATGCGCATCCCCGCCGCGCTCCGCACCGCCCGCCGCGCTCCTCTGCTGCAGGTGGTCAAGTCCGCTGTCGCGACGATCGTGGCGTGGCTGCTCGCGGGCTGGCTGATCCCGGGACCGCTGCCGATCTTCGCGGCCATCGCGGCGCTGCTGGTCGTGCAGCCGAGCGTGAACCAGTCGCTGTCGAAGGCTCTGGAGCGCAGCGTCGGCGTGATCGCCGGCGTCGTGATCGCCGTGCTGCTCAGCCTGCTGCTCGGCCCGCAGAGCTGGGTGGTGCTCGCCGCCGTCGTCGTCGCACTGGCGATCGCCTGGGCGCTGCGCGCCTCCCCCGGCACGGGCAACCAGGTCGCGATCTCGGCCGTTCTCGTGCTGGCGCTCGGCTCGTCGAACCCCGACTACGCCATCGATCGCATCCTCGAGACACTGATCGGCGCTGCGGTCGGCTTCGTCGTGAACGTGTTCATCGTGCCGCCCGTGCTGAGCGGGCCGGCACGACGGGATGTCGGGCTGCTGGGCGGTGAGGTCGCCGCCAGCCTCGACCGGCTGGCCACCGCGCTGCCCGAGACGCGCACCCCGGCGCAGCTGCAGGAGCTGATGCTCGAGGTGCGCCTGCTGCGACCGATGAACGATGCCGCCGAGGCATCCGTGAAGGCCGCGGAGGAGTCGCTCGCGCTGAACCCGCGCGGGTCCTCGCACCGCGATGATCTGCGCCAGGTGCGTGCGCTGCTCGACACCGTGTCGCCGATCGTCACGCAGGTGATCGGCATGACCCGCGCGTACTTCGACCACTACGAGGACTCGCTGTCGTCGGATCCGACCGTGCGCGCGATCGCCGAGCAGCTGCGCCGCGCCGGTCACGACGTGCGGCTCGCCGTGCAGGATGCCGCCGCCGCGCCGGAGCCGGACGACCTGACCAGTGCCATCCCGGCGCTCACGACTCCGCTCGTGGTGCGCGCACCGGCATCCGATCACTGGATCCTGGTCGGCTCGCTGATGGAGGATCTCCGCCGCATCCACGGCGAGCTCGCCGGCGAGGCGTAGGTCGCCGCACGGCGCCGACGCCCCTGCTCCGGTCTCACCCGTTGCGGGTGCTTCGGCACCGCACCCGCAACGAGTGAGACCGGAACAAGCGGGGGATCAGTCGCCGCGAGCATCCATCGCCGTCAGGCGGCGCCGCGGAGCACGGCCTCGACGGCGTAGCGCAGCTCGGCGCGCACGTCGGTGACGTCCTGCTGCTCGGCGCCGGCCAGCCGGGGGAACCGCTCGGCGACCGCCTCTCCGAGCCAGGCCGGCGGAGCCGCGCCGTTCGTGCTGCGCTCGAGGGTCGCATAGGTGCGGATGAGGCTGTCCAGCAGCATCGCAAGGCGCAACGCGTCGACCGGCGCGTCATCCGCGATCGCGTTGAGGAGCGCGTCGATCCAGGCGTAGGCGCGTGGCTGGGTGGGCATGCCTGTCGGCTGCACCTCGGAGAGCCACGGATGCTGCGCATAACGATCCGCGAGCAGTTCGGTCCATGCGCGGCAGCGATTCTGCCATCCGTCGCCCTCGATCGCGGGCGGATCGCCGACCGCCGAGTCGACCATCAGGTCGATGAGCGTCGCCTTGGCGTCGACGTAGCGATAGAGCGCCGTGGTGGTCATGTCGAGCCGCGCGGCCACCCGGGCGAGCGAGATGGCGTCGAGGCCGACCTCGTCGGCGAGTTCGACCGCCGCCTCGGCGACCTGTGCGAGGCTCCACCGCGCCTTGGGCCCCTTGGCCGCGGGCGGATCGATCCCCCAGAGCTGACGAAGCGCGCGATCCCCTTGACTGTGCATGACATTCACTGTAACGTCCTTAATCAGTGAACGACATTCACAGTTAAAGCATCCAAGGAGCAGATCATGACGAACTTCCTCATCACCGGCGCATCCTCCGGCATCGGCGCCCGGGTCGCCGCGATGCTCGCAGCGCAGGGGCACACCGTCCTCGGCGCCGCACGCAACACAGCCGCGATCGCCGAGATCGACGGCGTCGTCCCCGTGCCGCTCGACCTCACCGACGAGGTGTCCATCACCGACGCCGTGGCCACGGCCACCGCCGAGACCGGGCCGATCGACGTGCTGATCAACTGCGCCGGCTATGGCGAGTTCGGCAGCGTCGAGGAGACCTCGCTCTCGGACGCCCGCGCCCAGCTCGAGGTGAACGTGGTCGGAGCGGTCGGCATGATCCAGGCCGTGCTTCCCGGTATGCGCGAGGCCGGGCGCGGCCGCATCGTCAACGTCTCGTCGCTCGCCGGCGAGTTCGCCGCTCCCCTGGGCGGCTGGTACCACGCCTCGAAGTTCGCGCTAGAGGCGATCTCGGACTCGCTGCGCGGCGAGGTCGGCCAGTTCGGCATCGACGTGACCCTGGTGCAGCCCAGTTACGTCGCGACCGACTGGCACGACACCGCGATGGATCGCTTGGAGCGGGCATCCGGCCGCGGCCCGTACGCCGCGATGGCCGCCGCGATGCGCAAGTACTTCTCCAGCCCGGCGCTGGCGAAGCAGATGTCGAGCGTGGATGCGGTGGCCGAGCTGATCGTGAAGGCGGCGACTGTCGCCCGCCCGAAGACGCGCTACCGGATCGGTCCTGGCGCGAACATCGCCGTCGCCCTCGCCACCGTGCTGCCCGACCGCGCCTTCGACGCCATGACCCGCAAGCAGTTCGGCTACGCCGCCTGAGCGGCGCGGTATCCGGCGCCGGCGTCAGCGCACGACGATGCGGTAGGTCTGCGTCATCTGCCGGGCGGGGTCCTCCGGGACCTCGCCGCGGAAACGGTACTCGTAGTTCAGCGTGACCTCACCCGGGCCGACGGCCTCGTACGTGTCCGTCATCTCATGACTGCCGCCGACGCCGTCGTGCTCGTCCCCTGAGACGGGCTCGGGCTCTTTCTGCGCGAGCACCGCCGGATCGGGCTCCTCGGTCAGCACCCATGCGTCACCCACGCCGGAGCTCCACTCGCCGAGGTGGACGAGCACGGTGTCGCCCTTGTCCACAGTCGCGCTCGATGTCCCGGCGCCGACTGTCGCGGCCGGCTCGGGCGCCGCTGCACCCGTACAGCCCGCCAGAGCGATGGCCAGCGCCGTCAGCATCGCCGCACCGGCGCCACGCGTCCTCATCCGCATCATCGTCCCCCTCGCCGCCCACGCTACTCGAACAGGCCGGCGTGAAAGGATCGACGGATGACCCTCGATCCCTCCTCCGTGCGCGGCTCCGACGCGGATGCCGTGTACACGGCCTTCGTGGAATGGGCCGAGGGCACCGGCATCAGCCTCTACCCGGCGCAGGACGAGGCGGTCATCGAGATCGTCTCGGGACAGAACCTGATCCTGTCCACGCCGACCGGCACCGGCAAGTCGCTCGTCGCCGTCGGCGCGCACTTCGCAGCCATGGCCGACGGCCGCCGCACGTACTACACGGCTCCGATCAAGGCGCTGGTCAGCGAGAAGTTCTTCGCGCTGGTCGACGTGTTCGGCGCCGAGAACGTCGGTATGGTCACCGGCGACTCGGCCGTGAACGCGGATGCCCCGATCGTGTGCTGCACGGCGGAGATCCTGGCCAACCTCGCGCTGCGCGAGGGTACGGACGCCGACGTCGGCCAGGTCGTGATGGACGAGTTCCACTTCTACGGCGACCCCGACCGCGGCTGGGCCTGGCAGGTGCCACTGCTCACGCTGCCGCAGGCGCAGTTCGTGCTGATGTCGGCGACGCTCGGCGACGTCACCGAGCTCGCCGCCGACCTGACCCGTCGCACCGGACGCGAGACGGCCGTCGTCACCGGCGTGGAGCGCCCCGTGCCGCTGCACTACTTCTACGAGGTCACGCCGATCCACGAGACCATCGACGACCTGCTGCACACCGACCGTTCCCCGATCTACATCGTGCACTTCTCGCAGGCGGCGGCGATGGAGCGGGCGCAGGCGCTCGCGAGCGCGAAGGTCGCCAGCCGCGAGCAGCGCGACGAGATCGCGGCGCTGATCGGCGACTTCCGGTTCACCACGGCGTTCGGCAAGACTCTGTCGCGGCTGCTGAGGATGGGCATCGGCGTGCATCACGCCGGGATGCTGCCGAAGTACCGTCGCCTGGTCGAGCAGCTCGCCCAGCGCGGGATGCTGCGGGTCATCTGCGGCACCGACACGCTGGGCGTCGGCATCAACGTGCCGATCCGCACGGTGCTGCTCACGGCGCTGACGAAGTTCGACGGCACCCGGATGCGCCAGCTGAACGCCCGCGAGTTCCACCAGATCGCCGGGCGCGCGGGCCGTGCCGGGTTCGACACCGCCGGCACCGTGGTCGCGCAGGCGCCCGAGCACGAGTCGGAGAACATCGCCGCCATCCGCAAGGCGGGGGACGACCCGAAGAAGAAGCGCAAGATCATCCGCAAGAAGGCGCCGGACGGCTTCGTGTCGTGGGGCGAGCCGTCCTTCAACAAGCTGATCGAGGCCGAGCCCGAGACGCTCACCTCGCACATGCAGATCACGAGCGCGATGATGCTCAACGTGATCGGCCGCGGCGGCGACGTCTTCGCCAATATGCGCGCGCTGGTATACGACAACCACGAGCCGCGCTCCCGCCAGCGGATGCTTGCCCTGCGGGCCCTCGGCATCTACCGCACGCTGCTGGAATCCGGGGTCGTGGAGCGACTACCGGTCGTTGAGCGAGCGACGAAGGTGGTCGTTGAGCGGAGCGACGAAGGAGCGCAGACGAAACGCAGAGACGAAACGCCCCAGCATCCGGGTGAAGGCGCTTCGTCTCGGCCGCAGGCGGCCTCGCTCGACGACCGGAAGTTCACGATCCGCCTCACTGTCGACCTGCAGCCGAACTTCGCGCTCAACCAGCCGCTGTCGCCGTTCGCCCTCGCGGCGTTCGAGCTGCTCGATCCCGACCCTTCGACGGGCTCGGGGACCCATACGTTCCCGCTGGACATGATCTCGATCGTCGAGTCCACCCTCGACGACCCGCGGGCGATCCTCTCCCAGCAGGAGTTCATCGCCAGGGGCGAGGCGGTCGCCGCGATGAAGGCGGACGGCATCGAGTACGACGAGCGCATGGAGCTGCTCGAGCAGATCACGTATCCGAAGCCGCTCGATGAGCTGCTGTCGGCCGCGTTCGACACGTTCAGCGCCGCCCAGCCGTGGATCCGCGACTTCTCGCTGCATCCGAAATCCGTCGTGCGCGACATGTACGAGCGAGCCATGTCGTTCGGGGAATACGTCGCCTTCTACAAGGTGGCCCGCTCTGAGGGCGTCGTGCTGCGGTACCTCTCCGACGCCTACCGCGCCGCCTCGCAGACCATCCCCGAGCACCTCAAGAGCGAAGAGCTGCGCGACCTGATCGAGTGGCTCGGCGAGCTGGTGCGCCAGGTCGACTCGAGCCTGCTCGACGAGTGGGAGGAGCTCGTCTCCGGGCATCCGGTCGACCACGAGGACGGCCCTGTGGTGCCTCCGGCGCCGAAGCGACTCACCACCAACGTGCGCGCGTTCCGCATCCTGGTGCGCAACGAGCTGTTCCGCCGCGTGCAGCTCGCCGCCCGCGAGGACCTCGACGCCCTCGCCGAGCTCGACCCGTCGTTCGACGGCTGGGAGGCCGCGCTGGACGGCTACTTCGCCGAGCACGACGAGATCCTCACCGGGGCGGATGCCCGCAACTCGGCGCTGCTGATGATCGAGGAGGGAGCGTCGTCGTGGAGCATCCGCCAGATCCTGGACGACCCGGAGGGCGACCACGACTGGGGCATCTCCGCCACCGTCGACCTGGCCGAATCGGATGAGGCCGGCCAGGCCGTGATCACGGTCACGGCGGTCGACCGGCTCTGAGCCGGGCCGGGACACCTGCACGACCCGGGAACATCTGCACGGTGGATTCCGTGTTCTGACCGTGCATCCGCTTCTCGGTCGTGCATCCGTGCCCGGAGACGCGTGCCGACCAGCCGGACGGGGCGCACACTGGAGATGGGCCGCCGCCGATGTCGGGCCCTGCGCGTATCGTCGGGGGCAACGACGAAGATGATGGAAAAGACGATGAAGATGACGAAGACGTATCAGGGCCCGATCCGCCAGGGCATCGTGCCCGCATATCTGCTGGCCCGGCTGGCGCAGTCCGAGCGGTACTCCACGGCGGCGGATGCCGCGCGGCAGACGCTGATCGCAGGACGGCCGCCGTTCCGATCGCGACTGGAGTTCTCGATCGACGAGTCCGGTGCGCTGGTCGCCGAGGTGACCGCGGCTCCGGATCGCACGATCTCGGATGCGAAGGGCACCGAGACCCTCCCCGGCACGGTCGTGCGCAGAGAGGATGATGCGCCCGTGGACGATGTGGCGGTGAATCAGGCGTTCGACGGGCTCGGCGCCACGTTCGACCTGCTGCTCGAGGCGTTCGAGCGCAACTCGCTTGACGGCGCCGGTGCGCCGCTGAACGCCACCGTGCACTACGGCCAGAAGTACGACAACGCGTTCTGGGACGGTGCGCGCATGGTGTTCGGCGACGGAGACGGAGAGGTGTTCCAGGGCTTCACCGGTTCGGTCTCGGTGATCGGCCACGAGCTGGGCCACGGCGTCATCCAGTCCTCGTCGGGCCTGGAGTACCAGGGCCAGCAGGGCGTGCTGAACGAGTCGATCGCCGATGTGTTCGGTGTGCTCACCGAGCAGCACCTGTTCGGGCAGACCGCCGACCAGGCGACCTGGCTGGTCGGCGAGGGCATTTTCACCGATGCGGTGCAGGGCCGTGCGCTGCGCGACATGCTGAATCCGGGTACCGCGTACGACGACGACGAGCTCGGCAAAGACCCGCAGCCCGCGCATATGCGCGACTACGTCACCACCGATGAGGACAACGGCGGCGTGCACATCAACTCCGGCATCCCCAATCGCGCCTTCGCCCTCGCCGCGACCGCACTCGGCGGCAACGCCTGGGAAGAGGCCGGCACGGTCTGGTACCGCGCACTCATCGGCGGGCTGCCCACAACGGCCACGTTCGCGCAGTTCGCCGACGCGACACTGGTTGCGGCGCGCGAACTCGGCGATAACGTGGAAGAGGCGGTCCGCAACGGATGGGTCGCCGTCGGAGTGATCGAGGATGCCACGAGTCGAACCACCGGATGACGCGTCTTCCGGCGTGATCGCGGTGCTCGTCATGCGCACCGGCGGGATCGCCGGCATCCGCCGGCGCTGGCGGGTCGATCCCCGCCCCGATGAGGAGCAGCGCTGGGTCGAGCTCGTCGAGAGCTGCCCCTGGGACGAGCCCGAGCCCGAGTCCCCGCTCGGGGCGGACCGGTTCACATGGACGATCCAGGCGACCACCCAGCACGACGAACGGCGCCGCGAGCTGCCGGAGTCCGCGCTCGTCGGCGCCTGGCGCGACCTCGTCGACGCGGTGCGGGATGCGCCACGGGAAGAGCCGCCCGATGCCCGGCCCGATGCCTCGTCTGCGGGGGAGAATAGCCGCATGGGTCTTTTCCAGCAGCGCCCCGAGGAGGAGCAGAACGAGTGGGCCGGACTGCCCTCCGAGCCGCTCGACCCGCAGAGCGCCGCAGAGCAGCTCGATGTTCCGCCGACGGCATCCGATCTCTTCGGCGTCGGCGGCGGTCCTCTGTACACGTCGGTCGTGTTCCCGGTCGCCGCGCCCGCGCCGGAAGCCGTGGATATCAGCGCGAACGGCGATGATGACGACGACGAGGACGACTAACCCCGCTGCCGCCGGATGATCGCCGAGAGCGCCGCTCCGACGACGCCGATCACAGCCGCGACGACGACGGGCATCCATCCGATCGCGAGCGCGGCGGGGAACACCTGCATGCCGGCCTCGGCCATCTCTCCGAGGTCGCCGGCCAGCACCCGCGACCCGAGTGCGTACTGGATCGCGGTGAACGCGGGCGGCACGATCCACAGCGCGCTCAGGCCGATGACCCAGACGATCAGTCGCGCCGGCGGCCAGCCGCCGCACCAGGCGAGCGCGAGACCGACGACGAGCGCCGGCAGCCAGCGCAGCACCAGGAGAACGCCCTGCGGAATGCCCATCGGGCCCGAGAGCAGCTGCACCCACATGCCGATCCACGCCGCGAACGGCACCGCGGCGAGCGCGATACCCAGAGCCGCCGGCCCGCTCGACGGACGCGAGATCAGCCAGTAGCCGACCTGCGCGAAGCCGACGGCGACGATCGCTCCGAACAGCAGACCGCCGAGGTACCACCACGAGCGGGTGTCGTCGAGGTTCAGTCCGCGGGCATCCGCGATGAAGCTCTGCGTGACGGCGACCGCGTGTCCGATCAGCACGCCGAGCGCGATCGGCCAGGCGGCCCAGGTTCGGGCGAGGATGTGGCGGGCAAGGCCCGCGAAGACGCCACCCATCACGATGAGCACGAACATGCTCGTCGCGTAGTACTGGCTCACCGGCAGCAGCGAGAAGGGCATCTGGAACTTCTGCACCTCGGTGCGCCACAGGTTCTGCACCGGAAGGATGCCGCCTGCGGCGATCCATGGGGCGATACCCGCGGCGACCCCCACGACACCGAGCGCCGTGCCCGCGAGCGCATTGCTCTGCTGCGGGGCATGCGCGGGGGTGTGGACACTCATGCCATCAACGTTGTCACGACATGCTGGGACGGGGCTGGATCGCGCCGCGACCCGAACGGATGAATCGGGGTCAGCGCGGTTCGCCGGGAGAGGGCCATCGCCCCGTCCGCTCCTTGAACCGGATCGCGGCGAGCACGGGCGACATGTCGTACACGGCCGGGTTCACCTGCATCCGGGTGCCGTCGGCCGCCCGCAACCGCAGGTGTGAGCGCCATCCCGCCTCCGTCACGCGGTATGCGGTGACATCGCGGTAGGCGATCGTCTTCTCGCGACCGAGGAACGTGCGGAAGCGCACCCCGTCGGCGTCCGGCTGCACGTACCTGTTGCGATGCATCAGCAGCACCAGCAGGCCGAGGATCAGCGACACGACCGCGCCGATCCGCATCGGCATCGGATCGGTGCCCGGCCGGGCGGAGAACCCGGCGAGCGCGAGGCCCAACCCGGTGATCAGCAGCAGCCAGCCGATCAGGGGCACGAACAGCGGCATCCGCTGCTGTCGAGGGCCGGTGTTCTGCGGGGCGGTGGGCCGCCGGAACATCCGCATGACCATGCCGATCACCAGCACCGCGACAAGCGCGATCAGCAGGAACTTGACGATGATGCCCACGAGCCGACGCTACCAGCGGATGCCTGGTCCCGATTCGCCCGGCGGGACTCGCACGCGCACTGCGGGGAGCCGCATCGCACGTGCACCCGACGCGGAGAAATGCGCCAACCTCGGACAGAACCCCGCGGTTCATCCGCAGCACGGGCACATATCCGCGCGAAGCGCCCGCAGGCGTCCCGCGCGAGCCCGCCTCGTGTGCGTCAGCCCCGCTCGGACGTGAGGAATTCGGTCGCCGCGTCACGGAACCCGCAGGATGCCGGGGTGTTGAAGTGATGCCGCCCGGGGACCTCGACCAGACGGCCCTCCGGGGTCACCTCGGCGAGGCGACGAGATCCCTCCAGAATCGTGTCCTCGGTGCCGGTGACGAACAGCACCGGCACCTGCGGCGCGTTCTCGGGGTGCGCGATGATCGCGTCGTTGCGCATGCCGCGGGCGAGGGCGAGCAGGGCGGGCAGGTCGTTGCCCGGCACGCGCTCGGTCAGCTCGATGTACGACGCCGTGACCGGATCGGTGATCGGCGCGCCCGCGTCGAGGTGCGCCTGCACCTCTTCCAGCACGATGCGGTCGAGAGCGGTGCCGTCCGGTACGCCGCCGAGCACGGCCCGGTCGATGCGATCCTCGAGGTCGATCATGACCTGCCATCCGACGCGTCCGCCGAGCGAGTAGCCGAGGTACGAGGCGGTGTCGACGAGATAGGTGTCGAGCACCGTCTCGACGTCGGTCGCGAGAGTGCCGAGGCTGTACGCGCTCGCCTCGTGCGGCTTCTCGCTGCGGCCGTGGCCGCGCTGGTCGATGCCGATCACGCGCAGACCGGATGCCGCCAGGCGGCGTTCCAGACCGGTGAGCACCCAGTTGTCGTGGGTGTTCGACGCGAACCCGTGCACCATGACCACGACCGGCGCGTCGAGCTCGCCCCAGGTGTACGTGGCGAGGCTCGTCCCGTCGGTCGCGTACACGCGCTGAGGGTCGGGCATCTGCAGTTCGGAGAGCGGAAGGGCCATGACATCATTCTGCTCCCGTGCCGGTTCGCGCCGGCACGGGAGCAGAACAGGGCGGATGCTACGGCACGAGCACCGTCCGCTCGAGGCGGTCGTATCCCGCCTCCATGCCGTCGATCATGCCCGTCGCGAGGATCATGTCGCGCGTGTCCTTGTCGGGGTACTCGATGAGCAGCGTGATGAGGGTCGCGCCGTCCTCCTCGTACAGGCTGAGGTCGTTCAGGGTGCTCGGCCCCTCGGTGCCGATCATCATCTCGGTGGTGACCGCGCGGCGCGGGGCGTCGATGAGCAGCACGTCGCCCTCGAAGCCGAACGGCTCGCCCTCGGTGTCTCCGACCGGCGCCCACGAGGTGCGGTAGTGCTGGCCGACGGTGTCGGACGGCGTCGCCTCCGTCATCACCCAGCCGTCGGGTCCGGTCATCCACTGCTTGGTGAGCTCGGGGTCGAGGTGTGCTCGCCAGACCAGTTCGCGCGGGCCGTTCACCAGGCGGGTGATGCGCACGTGGGTGTCGTCCAGGTATTCCAGGCGGGTGCCCTTGCCCTGGGCGTACTCGCGCAGGTCGTGCAGCACGGCGTCGAGCTGGCCCATAGCCTGGCGGGTGCCCTCGATGACGCCCATCTCGACGACCTGCTGCAGCGCCTCGACCGAGTCGAAGTGGCTGACGCAGACCATGCGCGTGCCGCCGTCGGTCTCGGTGAAGTCGTAGGTCATGCGCATCGCGGGGAAGCCGTCGAGCGGTTCGCCGGCATCGTCGACGAAGGAGTCCAGCGCCTCGAAGCGGTGCGGAGCCTCGATGGTGAGGAACTCCCAGCGGCCCGAGGACTTCTCTCCGTGCGGGCTGGTCATGTGGTACTGCGCGAAGCCGCCAGGCCGGTGGTCGAAGCTCGTGAACGTGGCCGGCCAGCCCGGAGGGCCCCAGAAGCGCTCGAGCTGGCGCGGGTTCGAGTACGCGTCCCAGACGCGATCGACGGATGCCGCGAACTCGGCGGTCACGGTGAGGGTGAGAGCCTCGGGGTCGTTGGTGATGTCGATGACAGGCATTGTCATTCTCCTTGTTCCGGTCGTGCGGTTTCGTTGTGGGCCCCTGAGCTCGTCGAAGGGTGGGTCCCTGAGCTTGTCGAAGGGTGGGTCCCTGAGCTTGTCGAAGGGTGGGTCCCTGAGCTCGTCGAAGGATGGGGCCCTGAGCTTGTCGAAGGGTGGGTCCCTGAGCTTGTCGAAGGGCCGGCCAGCAGGTCGTCGAGTCGGGCGATGCGCGAGCGCCAGAGTTCCTCGTAGCGCGCGAGCAGTGCCTTGGCGCGGGCAATCATGTCGGGGTTCGCGCGGACCAGCCGCTCGCGTCCCTCGGCGCGCTTGACGACCAGCCGTGCCTCTTCGAGGACGGCGACGTGCTTCTGGACCGCGGCGAACGACATGTCGTAGTCGCGGGCCAGCTGGGAGACGGACTGTTCGCGATCGATCGTCCGGCGCAGGATGTCGCGCCGGGTCGACGTCGCCAGTGCGTGGAACACACGGTCGATCTCCGTCTCACTCAGTTCTGTTTGTGCAACCATTTGGTTGTACGTTACGACGAGCGGATGCCGGTGTCAAGACCTGTTCACGGATTCGCCGCAGCACACATCGGGGGCCGACACGCCAGATGTCGGACGCTTTCGCGGCATCCGTCCGACATCTGGCGTGTCGGCCCCGGAAATGTAACGCCGGCCCTGCTCACCGCACCAGCGACCGCAGCCTCCGCACCGCCACCGACAGCGTCGCCAACCCGTCGCCGTCCTCCGCGACAGCCGCGGCGAGCGCCTCGTCGAGCACACGCCGGGCCGATGGGCCGCCCTGCTCCAGCCATGCCTCGATCCGGGCATCCGGGTCGGTCGCATCGGTCTGCTGCGCGATGGTCGCGGTGAGTTCGATCATCACGGCGTACAGGTCGTCGCGCATGGTCGAAGGCGGATGCCGCCGGCATCCGAGCCGTCCACCGACACCGCCGGCCAGCGGATCATCCGCGCGATCGACGCCGAGGCGATGCGACCGGGCGAACTCCAGGTATATCCAAGACCATCAAGGCCGTTAGGCGGGGCCGATGATCGAAACCATTGAGAGCAGACGATCGCGGCATTCTCAGTGCCTCTCATGAGCGACCGGTCCTCAGCGCTGCGATCTTCACCTCCGATATCGGGCATGGAGCCGCCCTGCGATCGCGGACGGCTCCATGCCAGGTCGGCTGGCTAGGCGACGGTCTTATCCCGCCCCGCGTTCAGCGCTCCCGCGACGAGAAGGAGCAGCGCGGCGCTTACGGCGGTCCAGACGATTGCGGTTGGAGCGCCAGCCAGCTGCAGTCCGACGCCGATGAGTGCGCTTCCGGCCGCTGAGCCGAAGTTGTGGCTGGTGTTCACCCAGGTCGTCGCCGAGTTCTGCCGACGCTCGCCACCCATCGTGCCGGCGGTCATGTATCCGACGATCATGATCGGTGAGAAGAACAGACCCGCGACAGCCAGGATCACCACCACAGCGACCGCGCTGGAGAAGAAGGTCAGCGCCATGAGCACCGATGCCATCAACAGCGTGAGCACAGCGAGCTGACGGAAGGGACTAGCTGACAGACGAAGGCGCCCGAAGATCAGGCCGCCTATCGCGCTTCCTCCGGCGAAGCAGCCCAGCGCGATACCCGCTGCCGTCGAGCCCCCGTTACCCGAGAGGATGTCAGGCACGGCGACGCTCACCGCACCGGACAAGCCACCCGCGATCAGCACCGGGATCACGATCGTGAGGAAGCGTCTCTCCAGGATCAGCGGACGCTGACCCCGATCACTCGTGCCCGCTCTCGCGCGCGTCCCCATCTCACCCACTGCTGAGGTGGAGACGAAGAGCAGCCCTCCGACGAGAACCAGCACGGCAGGGCCGAACAGCACAACTTCCGGGCTCGCGACAGTCAACGCGAGCCCCGCCACTGCCGGACCGGCCAAGTAGAGCAGCTCTTCGACGACCGCGTCCAAGCTCATGGCGCGCTTGAGAAGCTCCCCTTCACGGGCGAGCGATGACCAGGCGACTCTCATCGTCGGCCCGAGCGGCGGCGCGACCACTCCCGCCAAGGCGCTCAGTGCCAACAGCAGGATCCCGCCTGCCGAAGAGAGAGCCGCGACGGCGATCGCGCTGATCGCCGTCGAGAAGAGGACCACCAGGATCGTCAAGATCCTGCGGGCACCGAATCGGTCGATGAACCACGCTCGCACCGGTGCGAGGAAACTCGCGCCGGCACCATAGAGCGCGATCGCGGCACCGGCTTGAGCAATGGAGCCTGTCGCATCGGTTACGGCGTACAGCAGGGGGAGAAAGACGAGGGCGTATGCCGCCCGTCCGATGAGTGCAGTCCCGAACGTGACGGGGACTCTGGGCAGTTTGAGCACGTCGAAGTAACGTGCCTCCGAAGTGGATGGCATGGAAGAACCTCATGCTGAAGAGCACGCGGAGCGTGCTGGTGAATATGGATCGGTGAGGTGACGCGACCAGAAAGCCGCCGCTACCGATCAATCACAGGCATGAAGCATGAGCACACTCTAAGCGATCGCGAGCGCCGTGACCGCCCGCGGCCCATACGCAAGCGCCACAAGGGCTCTCGTGAAGTGATACACAGTGTCGCTTCACCGCGTTTCTGGCGCCTTGGGACTGCTGCACACTTGCCGTCCGCATGAATGTCTGACTGGCGCGACATACTGTTTCCAGATGTTCGAGTAAGCGCTACTGTGCGCGATCGACAGAGGGGACAGCACAGTGACTGGAGCTACGGCGCAGCAGCTGCTTGAGCGGCACACGGATTCCTCATGGCGGGGTCGTTTCCTCGACGTGTCGGATCTCGTCGAGGTCCTCCGGGACTGCATCATCGGAGACGAATACTCCATTCCGGACGATCTTAACGAGTCCATCGTCCTTACCGAAGCGGGAAATCGGCTCAAGAGCAAGCTCATCCGCAAGGAAGATGTCCCCGCGAAGGAAGCACACCTCATGTGTGCGCTGTCCATCGGCCATGACGAGGTCTTCATCGATGTGGCGGCCACCGATATCAGTAGTCTCGTTTCTTCGATCTCGCGTCAGATTCGGGAAGGGCTGATCCGGTTCCCCTTCATCTACTGGCGGCATCTGTACGACGCGTTCTCGGACCAGTTTGAGGAAGAGCAGGACTCGTTGACGTCCGAAGAGACGATCAAGATCCTCAATGCCATACCGACGGGCGTCTTCCAGTACGGCAGATTCGTGATTGGCCCTGCCGGGCTCTCGGAGTCCACTCACACCCGAGCGCTCCGATTCTCCAAACGGGTTCCTGCGTACCATTGCAGCGATCCAGTGTGCAGGGACCTCCACTTCGTCGTGCTCAGCACCAGCCACAAGGCAGAAATCAACGCGCACCGGCACAAGCTGGTACGCGTCCTGGAGTCGAACGGTGAACCGGAAGCGGACTGGTCAGGTCTCGCGATGGAGCTCAATCGGCTGAGTGAAAGCCACTTCGGGAACCACTGGATCTCGCCGATGGTGACGTTGCTGGGTGATGCGCTCAGCGACGAGGAGCTCACCAAGCTTGCCGCCTCGTTGGGCCGCCCCAGCATCGATGGGGGTCGCCCCGAGTTGCTTGAGTCAATACTGCAGGTGAGTGACCAGTCAATCGCAGCGAAGCTCGACGAGCTTGTAACCTCCGGAGAGATCACCGTGCCTGAGGGCGAAGTCCGCCGACCAGTCTCAACGGCACATCTTCGCTCCGGCGCGTATCGACTACAGCCACAGCTCGGCACGAGAGGCGTCCGGTTCGTATCTGGCGATCAGGGTCTTGCGACACTGCGCGAGCGGGAACTGATCAAGAAGCTCTATCTCACGGACAACGAGCATGAACGCCACGAACTCGATTGGCAGTTGCGCTCGGTAGACGGCGTGTCTCTCGAGACTCGCCTGGATGAATTTCTCCGCACGCGGTCGCCGCAGGAGGCCCTCGCACGGTTGGTTCTGACGCGCAGCAGTAGTGCGATTGCGGCGAGCGAAGTGGTCGGGCTTGGGGACCTCGACGGGATGAGCGACGATGAACTCATTGCTCGGTTAGCGTGGAAGCTTGGCTTCGAAGTGGACGACGCAGACGATAGTCACGCAACCTTCTGGCGCCAGCACGAGAAGCTCGCGGCCACAGTGCAAAGTTGGCTTGGCTCTGGCCCAGGAGACACGAACGAATTCAAGGGACAGGCCTCGACGTACTTCTTCTCCTCGAAGGCATCCTTGAGGAGAGTCTGGCGTTTGCCTCTTGGGCGCTACTCCGCGATCACATCGCGGCGGCACGACCGTTCAGTTACGACAACGAAAGTGATCGTCGATCTGGGCTAGACCTTCTTCAATCAACTTCTGCAGATTGGACCGAGAAGCGGCCGAAAGAGACACTTCGATTCACAGGCCGGCTCACGATGTACTCCCTGGTGCGCGGGTTCGGCGTGCTCGCTGACGCGCTCAACGCAGTGCGGAGCCGGTCGGTTGACTATGTCAGGCCTTCCGACGACTTCCCTGATTTCGCCACCCGCAGTGCACTTCAGAGCTTTCCCTTCGAATCCACCCGCCCTTTCCTGGATCTCGCGGGCCACAGCCGTGAACGTGTGATCGAAGGGCTCAACGAGGTGGAAGCGACACTTGACGCCGAGCAGCTGTCGCGTGTCAGAAATGATTACTCGCACTATCGCCGGACTTCACCGGAGCTCGTTGCCATGGAGGCCACGCTGGAGTCCGTCGGACGTGCTGTACGGGCCATCGAGAACCTCGGCTTCGGACTCAATCTGTGCACGCCTTCGACCGAGACCACCGACCAGTGGGGCCGCCGAAGCATCACGTTTGTTGGGCCACGGAGCCTCACACACGTCTTCGCGCGTCCGTCGAGTCTCGAATGGGTCGGACTACCGTCGCTGCGGTCCCGTCAATACCTTGTCCGCTCGGCCGCCTTTGACGATGCGAACGAGGTCCTTCGTTTCGAGCGTCGTTACGACGGCGAGTATGCAACGCTGTGGGATTCCTACCCCCGTCCTCGGAAGAAGTCTGCTCCGACGATTGACGGAACGATCGAGCCCCATCCACTGGGCGCATAGCCTGCCTCTCCGTGAGGAACGGATTCTCCATAGGGGGCGCTCGCGCTTTGCGTCGAGCGCCCGAATCCTGCGGAAAGTGTTACGACAAAGCCGTGCCGATCAACGGCTGACCGACGCTAGTCGTGACATCCAGTGTCACTTCACCGTGTTTCCGACATTCCTGTCGGGGCGAGCCTCGCGGTCCCTCGTGGCGCCGCTCGGCACGAGCGGCCGCAGCCTCCGCACCGGAGTTCGTTGAGCTGTTCATTACAACACCGCTCAAATGTTAAATAGAGTCCTGCTCATCTGTTAGATTGGGCCGGTGGACTACACGAGACGGTCGATCGATGACGACCTCGACGAGCTGTTCCCCCACCTGGCGGCCATCGCGATCGAGGGCGCAAAGGGCGTGGGCAAGACGGCGACAGCCACGCGACGGTCCAGAACGGTCATCTCCCTCAATCAAGCCAGAGACCGCGAGCTTGTCGGCAGCGACGCCGACTACATCATCGAGCGCGAGGCACCGGTCTTCATCGATGAATGGCAGCTCGTCCCAGAAGTATGGGAGCGGGTCCGTACTGCCGTCGATGAGGACGCAAGCGGTGGGCGATTCCTGCTCGCCGGATCCGGCGGGGCTTGCATCCGACGTGCGGATCCATTCGGGCGCAGGGCGCGTCGTCCGGATACCGATGCGCCCCCTGTCCTTCCACGAGCGCGGTGTCGCCGCGCCGACGGTGTCGTTGTCTGGACTGCTCGCAGGACGACAGGAGATCTCCGGGCGCACAGATGTCGATATCGAGGTCTACGTCGACGAGATCCTCCGATCCGGGTTCCCCGGGATCAGGAACCTCCCGGATACCCCGCGAAGGGTTCAGCTGGACAGTTACCTGAATCGGATCGTCGATCGTGATCTGCCGGAGAACGGTGTCTCCGTGCGGCGACCGGCCGCACTCCGCGCGTGGCTGAATGCCTACGCAGCCGCGACCGCTACGGATGCGTCCTATTCGACGATTCTGGATGCCGCCACTCCCGGTGAGGGTGACAAGCCGACGCGGCAGACCGTCGCCACCTACCGCGAACAGCTGCAACGGCTGTTCGTCCTCGATCCGCTTGAGGCCTGGCATCCGGCGCTCACACCTCTGAAGCGGCTCACGAAGGCACCGAAGCACCACCTCGTCGACCCGGCTCTCGCTGCGCGAGTCGTCGGCGTCGGGAAGGACGGACTGCTCCGCGGCGAGGGCGAGCGCGTCGCTGCCGAATCGGGAACCTGGCTCGGCGCCCTCTTCGAATCTCTCGTCGCCCTGAGCGTGCGAGCATCGCTCGGTATCACCGGCGCTCGCGCGTACCATCTGCGCACGGCGAACACCGAGCACGAGATCGATCTCGTCCTCGAAGGCGAGGACCGCAAGGTGGTCGCCATCGAGGTCAAGCTCGCAGCCACGGTCAGCGACCGGGACGTGCGCCACCTCAACTGGTTGAGGGCCGAGATCGGTGATCGCCTGGTGGAGCGGGTCGTGGTGACGACGGGGCGGGACGCGTATCGGCGACGCGACGGCGTCGCCGTGGTGCCGCTCGCACTCCTGGGCCGCTGACCTGCCCCGGCCCCGCTCACCGCACCAGCGACCGCAGCCTTCGCACCGCCACCGACAGCGTGGCCAGTCCGTCGCCGTCCTCCGCCACCGCCGCGGCGAGCGCCTCGTCCAGCACACGCCTGGCCGAGGGGCCGCCCTGCTCCAGCCAGGCCTCGATCCGGGCATCCGGGTCGGCCGCGTCGGTCTGCTGCGCGATGGTCGAGGTGAGCTCGATCATCACGGCGTACAGGTCGTCGCGCATGGTCGCGCGCGCCATCGACCCCCAGCGGTCGCCCTGCGGCAGGGCCGTGGCCTTGGTCAGCATCCGCTCGAAGCCCAGGCGGGCCGAGAGCGCGAAGTACAACGCCGCCAGCTCGCGCATGTCCCAGCCGCCCGCGCGCGAGCTCTCCGCGACATCCAGCAGCGGGAAGGCGTCCAGGATGCCGGCCGCGTGCCCGGCCAGTTCGGCCGGGACGCCGGCGTCCTCCAGCTGCTGCACCCGGCTCGTGTAGCGCTCCAGGTCGGCACCGCGCTGCAGCTCACCGAGCTGCGCCCACAGCGACGTCACGGGCTCTCGGAGGTCGTCGATCTGCCGGCCGATGTCGAACGGGTCGGAGCGATGCTGCATGAACCACCGCGCGGCCCGGTCGAGCAGCCGCCGGAACGTCAGGTACAGGTCGGTCTGCACGGCGGTGGGCACGAGGTTGTCGGTGGCCTCCACCGCGATGACGAAGCTGCGCAGGTCGAAGATCTCGCGCACCGCGACGTATGCCCGGGCGATGTGCACGGTCGACGCCCCGGTCTCCTCGGCCGCGCGCGATGCGAATGTGATGCCGCCCCGGTTCACCATCGAGTTGACGACCGCGTTCACGATGATCTCGGTGCGCAGCGGATGCGCGTCCAGGTCGGCCCCGTACGCCTGCCGCACCTGCTCGGGGAAGTACTCCACCAGCGTGCTCTCGAACCACGGGTCGTCGGCCAGATCGCTCGAGGCCAGATCGGCCTTCAGCGCGAGCTTCGCATAGGCGACGAGCACCGAGAACTCGGGACGTGTGAGCCCGCGGCCCTCGCCCGCACGCACCTGCACCTCGGCCGTGGTCGGGAGGAACTCCAGTTCGCGGTCGAGTTCGCCGCGCTGCTCGAGCCAGCCCATCAGGCGCTCGTGCACCGGCAGCATGACGGCGGCGTTGGCGCGCGAGTTGCCGAGCAGCACGTTCTGCTCGTAGTTGTCGCGCAGCACCTGGACCGCGACCTCGTCGGTCATCGACTGCAGCAGCTCGTCGCGCGCCTCCCTGTCCAAGCGCCCCGCGCGCTCGATCGCGCCGAGCAGGATCTTGATGTTGACCTCGCGGTCGGAGGTGCCGACGCCCGCCGAGTTGTCGATGGCGTCGGTGTTGATGCTGACCCCGGCGAGCGCCGCCTCGATACGGCCGCGCTGGCTCACGCCGAGGTTCCCGCCCTCGCCGACGACCCGCAGGCGCAGGTCCCGCCCGTTCACGCGGATCGCGTCGTTGCCGCGGTCGCCGATCTCGGCGTCGGTCTCATCGCTCGCCTTGATGTAGGTGCCGATGCCGCCGTTCCAGAACAGGTCGACGGGCGCGAGCAGCACGGCACGCTTGAGCTCGAGCGGCGTCATCGTCTTCACCGCCGGGTCGATCCCCAGCGCCGCCGCCATCTGCGGCGTCACGGAGATCGACTTCAGCGACAGCGGGAACACCCCGCCGCCCTCGGAGATCAGCGACCGGTCGTAGTCGTCCCACGACGACCCGGGCAGCTCGAACAGGCGCTGCCGTTCGGCGAAGGATGCCGTGGCATCCGGCTCGGGGTCGACGAAGACGTGCCGGTGGTCGAAGGCGGCCACCAGGCGGATGTGCTCGGAGCGCAGCATCCCGTTGCCGAACACGTCGCCGGACATGTCGCCGACGCCGACGACGGTGAAATCCTCGGTCTGGGTGTCGAGGCCGAGCTCGCGGAAGTGCCGCTTGACCGACTCCCACGCGCCGCGCGCGGTGATGCCCATGGCCTTGTGGTCGTAGCCCGCCGAGCCGCCCGAGGCGAAGGCGTCGTCGAGCCAGAACCCGTAGTCCGTCGAGATGCCGTTCGCGATGTCCGAGAACGTCGCGGTGCCCTTGTCCGCGGCGACGACCAGGTAGGAGTCGTCGCCGTCGCGGCGCACCACCCCGGCGGGCGGCACGATCTCGGTGCCGACGCGGTTGTCGGTGAGGTCGAGCAGACCGCGGATGAAGGTGCGGTAGGCGGCTTTGCCGCCCTCCAGCCACGCGGCGCGGTCGCTCGGCGCGGGCAGCCGCTTGGCGAAGAACCCGCCCTTCGAGCCGGTCGGCACGATGACGGCGTTCTTCACCATCTGCGCCTTCACCAGCCCGAGCACCTCGGTGCGGAAGTCCTCGCGGCGGTCGCTCCAGCGCAGACCGCCGCGGGCCACCTTGCCGAACCGCAGGTGCACGCCCTCCACCTCGGGCGAGTACACCCAGATCTCGGCCATCGGATGCGGCTTCGGCAGACCGGGCACGCGCCGGCAGTCGAGCTTCATCGACACCCACGGCTTGGACGAGCCATCGGATGCCGGCTGGTAGAAGTTCGTGCGCCAGGTCGCGCCGATCACGCCGATGAAGGTGCGCAGGATGCGGTCGTCATCGAGGCTGGAGACATCGTCGAGCGCCTCCAGCAGGGCGGCCTCCGCGGCATCCGCCTGCGCATCCCTGTCACCGGTCACGGCGGGATCGAAGCGCAGCTCGAACAGCCGCACCAGGTCGCGGCTGAGGCCGGCGTTGGCGACGAGTGCCCGCTCGATGTACTCGACCGAGAACGCCGACCCGATCTGCCGCAGATACATCGCGATCGAGCGCAGCATCACGATGCGGCGCCAGTCGAGTCCGCCGAGCAGGACGAGCGAGTTGAGCCGGTCGCTCTCGGCGGCGCCGGTCCAGGACGCCGCGAACGCCGCCTCGAAGTCGGCGCCCCACTCGGGATCGTGCCACCGCTCCGACCCGTCGGCGTCGAGATCGGGGGCGACGAGACCGAGGTCTGAGATGTAGCGCACCTCACCACTCGGCAGCGTGATCGTGTACGGGCGCTCCTCGACGACGTCGACGCCGAGGTCGGTGAGGATCGGCAGCACTCGCGTCAGCGGGTACTCGCGGTGTGACAGCAGCGTGAGCACGCGCTTGTCGGGATCGCCCCGCTCCGGCACGTTGAGGTGGACGGCGAAATCCTGCTCGTCGAGGGTCTCGAGCAGCGCGATGTCGTCGAGCGCCTCGTCGGGGCGGACGGATTCCTTGTACGCCAGCGGGAACGCGTCGCTGTACTGCGCGAGCAGTCGCGCCGTCTCATCCTCACCGTGGGTGCGGTCGAGGGCGTCGACGAGACCCTCGTCCCAGCCGCGGACGGCCTCGACCAGCTTCGCCTGCAGAGCGGACTCATCCACCTCCGGCAGGGACGACCCGCGCGGCACGCGCACGACGAAGTGCAGCTGCGCGAGCGGACCGTCGCCCACGCGCGTCGCATGGTCGATGCTCTCCGCGGCGAACTCCGTGCGCAGCAGGTTCTCGATGCGCAGGCGCAGCACGGTGTTGTACCGATCCTTCGGCACGTAGACCAGAGCGGAGACGAACCGGCCGAACTCGTCGCGACGCAGGAAGCTGCGGGCGCGGCGGCGCTCGCGCAGGCGACTCACCTCCGACGCGACCTCCAGGAGGTGTTCCGGAGAGTCCTGGAACAGTTCGTCACGCGGGTAGTCCTCGAGCACCTGCAGCAGGTCCTTGCCGGAGTGCGACATCGGCGAGAAGCCGGATGCCTCCAGCACTGCCCGCACCTTGGTCGACACGATGGGTAGCGTCAGCACCGACGCGGCGTACGCGGCAGAGGTGAACATGCCGAGGAACCGGCGCTCGCCGGTGACGTTGCCGGCATCGTCGAACATGCGCGCCCCGACGTAGTCCAGGTACACGTCGCGGTGCACGGTGGCGCGCGAGTTGGCCTTCGTGATCGTGAGCAGACGCGGATCGCGCGCCGTGCGCTGCGCCTCGGGGCGCAGGTGGGCGACCGCGGTGGTGGGCTTGCGCAGGATGCCGAGGCCGCTGTGCGCCACGGGGACGAGCACCTCCTCACCGCTCTCGTCGGTCTTCAGGTCGTACTCCCGGTAGCCGAGGAACGTGAAGTTGTCGTCGGCGAGCCAGCTGAGGAAGTCGATCGACGGAGAGATCGTCGCGGGATCGGCCGTGGTCGGAGGCGCCGTGCGCAGGTCGGTGACGATGTCGAGGCAGGCGCGGCGCATCGCCTGCCAGTCGTCGATCGCCGCGTGCACGTCGGCGATGACGGCTGTCAGACGCTGCTCGAGGTCGGTGCGGCCCTCGTCGGTGGGGATCCGGTCGACCTCGAGGTGGATCCACGATTCGAGCTCGCCCCCGCGAGCACCGATCTCGAGGAGCGTCCCGTCGTCGCCGCGGCGCACCTCGATGATCGGATGGACGAGCAGGTTCACCGCGAGTCCCTGGCGTGCGACCGCCGCGGTCACCGAGTCCACGAGGAACGGCGCGTCATCCGTGCAGATGTTCACGATGGTGCGCCGCGAGCTCCAGCCGTGCTCGCTGACCGTCGGGGTGAACACGGCGACGCGGGTCTGGCCGCGGTCGCGTCGGGCGGCGAGTTCGCGCATCGACAGGGCTGCACCCACGATGTCGCGCGGATCGCGCTCCGCGATGTCCTCCGGGTCGAGTCCGGCGACGAGGCGCTGCATCCCGGCCCGCAACGCCGGGTCGAGTGCGTCGAATGCCTCATCGAGTGCTGCGGATGCCGTTGTCTCGCCCATGAGCGTCGTCCTGTCTCGCGCCCCCTGTGCGCCCCCACTCTGGGACGCATGCGCGTCGCTTCGAGTCTATTCAGCGGAGGCGGTCGCCGCTCGGGCCACAGCAGGGGCTGACGGGCAACTGATCTCTGCGGTCCCTCCTTGTTCTGACCGCACGACGGAGGCTCCGCGCCGTCTCGACAGGGCGCCGCGGTGTCTACGCTTGATATATGGCGGAATCTCGCGGGCGGGTGTGGACGGGCGTCATCAGAGTCGCCCCGTCTCGCGGTGACCACCGCGTCGCGCTGCGAGCCGCCGTCAGCGTCGGGGTGCCGCTGCTGATCCTGTGGGCGGTGGGGCGACTCGATCTCAGCATCTACGCCAGCTTCGGCGCGTTCGCGGCGCTCTACGGACGCACCGACGGCTTCGGCGATCGCCTCCGCATGCAGGCGGGAGCCGGAGGGGTCCTGGTGCTGGCGATGCTCGCCGGCACCGGATTGTCCGTCGTCGGTGCGCCTCCGCTGGTGTCCGTCGTCTCGGTCGCCGTGGTCGCATCGCTGGTCACACTGCTCGCGTACGCGATGCGGTGGCATCCGCCGGGCGCCCTGTTCGCGGTGTTCGCGATCGGGGCGACGGCGAGCATCCCGGCATCCGGTATCGCGTTCGTGAACGTGCTCGTCGTCGGCGTCGGGAGCGTGCTCTTCTCGCTGCTGGTGACCGCGCTGCTGGCGACGGCCAGTGCCCGCAGTCTTCCCGAGATCGCGATCACCAGGGCCAGGCAGCCGATCGGGGATGTCGCCTGGGAGATGGCGGTCACGGTCGGCGCCGCCACCCTGCTCGGCGGCGCGATCGGGCTTCTGCTGGTGGGGTCGCACTGGTACTGGGCGATGGTGGGTGCGGCCGCCGCCGTCAGCGGCGCGCACCTCACCGCGCGGGTCATCCGGGGCGTGCAGCGGCTGGTCGGCACACTGGCCGGCGTCCTGATCGCCGCTGGGATCCTCGCGCTGCACCTGCCGCCGCTGGCCGTCATCCTGATCGCGATCGCCTTCCAGGCCTGTGCGGAGATGTTCGTGGGACGCAACTACGGCATCGCGATGGTCTTCATCACGCCGCTCGCACTGCTCATGGTGGAGCTCGCGGCGCCGACCTCCATCGACGTGCTGCTGCGGGACCGGGCGCTGGAGACCGTGATCGGAGTGGCGGCGGGAACCCTGATCGCCGTGATCTCTGCGGCGGTGCGCCGCCGACAGGCACCGCCGACGCACCCCGGTCGTTGAGCGAGCGAAGCGAGACGAAACGCGTCGACCCCGCAGACTGGGGAGATGGATGCCACGCTCGCCTCGCTTCCGGCGGATGCCGATCACCGCACCGCCCAGCGTGTGTTCACGGATGCCGGATGGACGCCTGGCGGAGCAGGAGACTGGGCCATCGCACTGCGCGCTCCGGACGGGTCGGCGGCCGTGCGGATCAGCCCGTTCGATCCGACCGGCCCGTACACCGCCGAGCTGTACCGCGCGGCGGTGCACACCCGGCTGGTGCCCGAGCTGTTCGCGCATCGGCGCCTGGCAGGAGGTGGTGATCTGCAGCTGATGGAGTGGCTGACCCCGGTCGACGAGGCGGATGCGACGGCGTTCCACGGGCTGATCGCCGAGCGCGACGAGGCGGTGGCGGAACTCGTCGACCTCATCGACGGCATCCATGCCAGGGCGCTGCGCGAGCTGCCCTGGTGCGGGCCGCTCGACACGAATCCGTCGAACGTGATGCGCGGGTCGGACGGGCGGCTCGTCGTCACCGACCTGTTCTACGCCGACGGGCCGGCGCTCTACGCGACCGCGGGGAGCGACCCCGACCTGCTGGTCGCCCGCATCCCGGAGCCGGAACGGCGCTTCCTCACCGAGATCCCGCTCGCCGCGTCCGGCCCCTGGGACGACGCATCGCGCGAGCAGATGCGCCGCCGGCATCGCGGAGGCGGATGCCCGGCTGTCGCATCCCCTCGGTCGTTGAGCGAGCGGAGCGAGACGAAACGCACCCGCCCACCGGTCGTTGAGCGAGCGAAGCGAGACGAAACGCACCCGCCCACCGGTCGTTGAGCGAGCGAAGCGAGACGAAACGCACCCGCCCGCCAGACACCTCACGACGTTCCTCCTCGCTCCTCCGTCGCTCGCTCAACGACCGAGAGATGGTTCGCCCACCGGTCGTTGGGCGCGCGAGCTCATCGACCGAGATGGTTCGCCCACCGGTCGTTGAGCGAGCGAAGCGAGACGAAACGCACTGCGCCCGCCAGACACCTCACGACGTTTCGTCTCGCTCCTTCGTCACTCGCTCAACGACCGAGAGATGGTTCGCCCACCGCCCGTTGAGCGAGCGGAGCGAGACGAAACGCGCTGCGCCCACCAGACACCTCACTCGCTCAACGACCGAGATGGTTCACCCACTGGTCGTTGAGCGAGCGAAGCGAGACGAAACGCACCCGCCCGCCAGACACCTCACGACGTTTCGTCTCGCTCCTTCGTCGCTCGCTCAACGACCTGAATGGGCGAGATCACCGCTCCGCGAGCAGCCGCTCCAGCCGGGCGACCTCCTCGGCCGGCATCCCGTAGGTGTGCTCGACTGCGGGATACGCGCGCGAGCGCACCTCGTCCGCATACTCCCGCACGCCGTCGACGGCGGCGCCGCGCAACTCGGCATAGCGCTTCACGAACTTCGCCTGGGGTCCGTCCAGCAGACCGAGCAGGTCGTGGAAGACGAGCACCTGGCCGTCGGCATCCGCTCCGGCACCGATCCCGATCGTGGGGATCCGCAGCAGCGACTGCAGCGCCCGGGTGATCTCCGCGGGCACCGCCTCGAGCACGATGAGCGAGCATCCGGCATCCTGCAGCGCGAGCGCGTCGTCGATCACGGCGAGGGCGCCCTCGGCGGTGCGCCCCTGCGCGCGGTAGCCGCCGAGCGCTGTCGCGGTCTGCGGAGTGAGCCCGACGTGCCCGACCACAGGGATACCCGACGCCACGATCGCCCGCGCACGGTCGACGGTGGTGCCGCCGCGCTCGATCTTGACCAGGTCGCAGCCGGCCTCCTTGACGAAGCGCTGCGCCGTCTCGATCGCCAGAGAGTCGGATGCCTCGTACGATCCGAACGGCAGATCGCCGACGAGCAGGGCGCGGGACAGCCCCCGCCGCACCGCGCGCGTGAGCATGAGCATCTCGTCGACGGTGACCGGCACAGTGCTGTCGTAGCCCAGCACGGTCATCGCGCCGGAATCGCCGACCAGCACCATGTCGACGCCGGCGGCCTCGGCGATCTGCGCGCCGGGGTGGTCGTAGGCGGTGACCATGACGATCGGGTCGCCGGCATGCTTCTTCGCAACGAGATCGCCGAGCGTCAGGCGGCGATCCGGCGCCGGGTGTGCGCTCATGCCGTCACCAGTTCGCCGACGAGGTCGTCCACCCGGACGATCCGGTTGCCGCGATCAACGTGCACGACGGTCGGCTCGTACTCGGCCAGATCCTTGCGCGAGTACTCCGCGTACGAGATGACGATGATCGTGTCGCCGGCGTGCACCAGCCGTGCTGCGGCGCCGTTGACCTGCATCGCGCCGGATCCGCGCTCGCCCTCGATCGTGTAGGTGACGAAGCGCGATCCGTTGTCGACGTCGATCACGTGCACCTGCTCGTGCGGCAGGATGTCGGCCGCCTCGAGCAGGTCGGGGTCGACGGTGATCGAGCCGACGTAGTTCAGGTCGCTTCCGGTGACGGTTGCGCGGTGGATCTTGGACTTCAGCATGGTGCGTCGCATCATGCGCCGCCTCTCGGGTCTGCGGAACGGAGGATGTGGTTGTCGATGAGCCGCGCCGCGCCGACGCGGGCGGCGACGGCCAGCAGGGCCTCGCCGTCGAGTTCGGTGACCGGGCTCAGGTCGTCGAGGTCGCGCAGCTCGACGTATTCGGGCTCGATGTCGGCGTGTGCGAGCATGCGGCGCACGGCTCCCGTGAGGGTCGCCGCATCGCGCACGCCCGAGGCGGCCAGGGCGGCCGCGTCGTCGAGGCCCCGGTTCAGCGCGGTGGCCTGGCGTCGGGCATCCGCGTCGAGGTAGACGTTGCGGGAGCTCATCGCGAGCCCGTCGGACTCCCGCACGATCGGGCACGCCTCGATGCGCACATCGAGGTTCAGATCGCGCACCAGCCGGCGCACGACGAGCACCTGCTGCGCGTCCTTCTGACCGAAGTAGGCGACATCGGGGGTCACGATGTTCAGCAGCTTCGTGACGACGGTGGCGACGCCGTCGAAGTGGAGCGCACCGCGGCTCGCGCCGTCGAGCACATCGGTCAGACCCGAGACGTGGATGCTGGTCGCGAAGCCCTCGGGGTAGATCTCGGATGCATCCGGGGCGAAGAGGAGGTCGACACCTTCAGCCTCGGCCATCGCGGCGTCGCGCTCCTCGTCACGCGGGTACGATCCGAGGTCCTCGTTGGCGCCGAACTGCGTGGGGTTGACGAACAGCGAGACGACGACGAGGCCGTTGGCCTTCCGCGCTGCGCGCATGAGCGAGAGGTGCCCTTCGTGGAACGCGCCCATGGTCGGCACGAGGCCGACGGATGCTCCGGTCTTGCGCGACTCGGCGACGGCGGCGCGCAGCTCGGGGATGGTGCGGATGATCCTCATGCGACGCCTTCCGGTCGTTGAGCGAGGGAGCGCAGCGACCGAGACGAAACGCCGTCAGCTCCGCCAGAGACCTCACCACGTTTCGACTCGCTCCGCTCGCTCAACGACCGGGTGGTCGCCTCACAATCCGCTCCGCCCGGAACCTCGCTGCGTTTCGACTCGCTCCGCTCGCTCAACGACCCATCCCCCGCGAGGGAGCGCAGCGACCGAGACGAAACGCCCTCAGCCCTCCTGGGAACCCCACCAGGGGAGGCGAGGAGGCGGGTGGCGGAGACGAGCTCGTCGAACAGCGCGGCGAGCTCGGGCCGCGCGGCGGCGACCGCACCGCGCTGACGGGCGACGGTCTGCTCGTCCCCGCGGGAGATCGGACCGGTCAGAGCCGACGCCGCCCCCTGCTCGGCCCAGTTGTCGACGGTCCGGCGGACGAGCGGTGCGAGCAGTTCGCGAGAGTCATCGAGGCCCGCACTGCGTGCGATGTGCTCGGCAGCGTCCAGCACGGCAAGCACGAGATTCGAGGCGAAGGAGGCGGCCGCGTGATAGCCCGCCCGATCGTCGACCGCGAAGGGCCGCGCGCCGAGCGCCTCGGCGAGCGCGGTCGCGACGGCGAGGGCCTTCGGAGTGCGGCCCGCGACGGCGGCGCCGATGCCGTGGAACACGTCCGGCTCCTCGGATCCGGTGAAGGTCTGCAGCGGATGCAGGCTGAAGTCGACGTCGTCGAGCCCGGTGGCGCCCGAGACGTGGCCGATCAGCGTTGCACGATCGCGCGCCCGCGCGGCAGCATCGGCGATCGCAGCATCCGGAACGCACAGCAGCACAATCGCGTCCTCCCGGATCTCTTCGTTGCGACCGAGGGGTCCCGCGACCTCCACGTCCGCCGCGCGCAGCGCGCGGGCGAGCACACCGCCGAGGCGGCCGGCGCCGATGATGGCGACCGTCCGCGGGCATGACGGAACGGATTCAGAGGAGGGGAACATTGCGGGTTGAGTATCCCGCCGTCGCCCGGTCCGTCAAAATCAGAGAGCAATCAGCCCACCTGATAGGCCGACCCACTTGGCATCTTGACACGTGGTTGAGGAACTGGCTTGGTCTATTGATCTCGAGCTAGGCGCGCGGCCCGAACAGCCCCGCCGCGAGCGCGTACAGCAGCGGCACCGCCGACACTCCCATCAGCACGCCGCCCCAGGCCGGACTCGTGGGCAGCAGCAGGATGCCGCCGATCAGCAACCCGGCGAACAGAACCGCCCCGACGGCGCGGCGCACGAGCAGTTCGAGGCGCCCCATCCGCCGTTCCAGCCTGCTCAGGTCGAATGTCAGACTGCCCTGCTCGAGCCTCGTGATCGCCGAGTCGATGCGCCCCGGCATCCGCCACAACACGCCGGCGTTCTCCAGCGCCTGCTTGGCGAGATCGCCCACGACGTTGCCGCTCTCCTCACGGAGCAGCCGCTTGGCGTAGGGCTCGACCGCGTCCCACACGTTGAAGGCGGGGTCGAGGCCACTGCACATGCCGGATGTCAGCGACACCGCACGGAACAGCATCAGCAGCCCCTCGGGCAGCTGGAACGGCATGGTGCGCACGACATCGCCGAACTCGACGGCGAAGTCCTGCAGCTCGTGCGGGTCGACGTCGCGCAGTTCGGCGAAGCCCATACCGCCGAAGCGCGCGAACAGCGTGCTGAGCGCGCGCTCGAGCTCGGCGTTCTGTGCCGAGGGCAGCAGCACGCCCATGTCCTGCGCGGCGGCGACCAGCTTCGCCCCGTCGCGCGCGGCGACCGCGATCACCAGGGCGCGCAGTCCGTCGCGGATGCCGGCCGGCACCTCGCCCATCATCCCGAAGTCCACGAACGTGAGCCTCCAGCGCACCCCTCGTTCCGGTTCGGATGCTTGCGGGTGGTCGCCCCGGTGACCCGCATCCCTTGAGACCGGAACTTCGGGGAACCGATCCCCACCTGCTCCGGTCTCACTCGTTGCGGGTGTTCGGCCGAAACACCCGCATCGATTGAGACCGGAGCCGGGGAGGCACCGCCCGCGAGGGGCGTCACGAAGATGTTGCCCGGATGCGGATCGGCGTGGAAGAACCCGTGCGTGAAGAACTGGTCGAACATGACGTCGGCGAACTCGCGCGCGACCTCGGACGGGTCGATGCCGGCCGCGCGCAGCGCATTCGTGTCGTTGATCTTGATGGCCGTGACGTCGGCGAGCGTCAGCACCCGTCGCGTCGTCCGCTCCCACGCCACCGCCGGCGCCGCGACGCGCGGGTCGCCCTCGAAGTCGGCCGCGAACCGCTCGCCGTTCGCGGCCTCGTGCAGGTAGTCGACCTCTTCGAGGCTGGTGCGGGCGAACTCCTCGACGAGCGCGGGGGCGTCGACGCGCTCGCGCACGATGCGGATGCGGCGCAGCCATCCGCCGACCTTCCGCAGCGCGGCGAGGTCGGTGTCGATGATGTCGTCGATGCCGGGGCGCTGCACCTTGACGACGACGTCGGCGAACCCGGCATCCTCCGCCGCGGCGGCCGAGAGCCGGGCGCGGTGCACCTGACCGAGCGAGGCCGCGGCGACCGGCACCTCGTCGAACCGGTCGTAGGCCTGGGCGAGGGTGGTGCCGAGCTCGGCCTCGGCGAGCGCGCGGATGTCGGGGAACGGCACGGCCGGCACCTCGTCCTGCAGTCCGGCGAGCTCCTGCGTGACCTCGGGCGGCAACACGTCGAGGCGGGACGAGAGGAACTGTCCGACTTTGATCATCAGACCGCCGAGCTGCACCGCGAGGTCGTGGAAGCGCCGCGCGATGCGCAGCATCCGATCGTCTCGTGTGCGGTCCGCGAGGCCCGCGAATCCGATGCGCGGCAGCACAAGCTCGAACCACCACACCTGCACGAGCACGCGCGAGGCGAACGCCAGGATGCGGCGATAGCGACGCCCACCCGGTCGCCCCGCGAGCGAAGCGAGACGAAGCGCTCTGGGATCGTCGATGCGCTGCTCCATTCCGATCAGTCGGCGGCGAGAATCGCGTACAGCTTACGGCGGGCGTCCTCCAGCACCTCGACCGCCTGCTGCACCTGCTCGGGCGAGCCGGTGCGGCCGACCTGCGCGGCTGCGGCTGCGAGCTCCATGCCGGCCTTGGGAAGGGCGGCGAGGTGGGCGCCGGGGCGGGACGCGGATGCCTCCCATGGGGCCTGCTTGTCGTCGGCGGTCGCCTCGCGACCGGCATCCGTCAGTGAGTAGGTCTTGCGGCCGTTGTCCTCCACGGCCTCGATGAGACCCTCGTCGGCGAGCAGCTGCAGCGTGGGGTAGACCGAGCCGGCGCTCGGCTTCCAGGTGCCGCCGCTGCGCTCGGAGATCTCGTTGATGATCTGGTAGCCGTGCATGGGCTGTTCGGCGAGCAGGGCGAGCACGGCGGCGCGCACGTCGCCGCGGCCCATGCGCGGGGTGGGCACGCGCTGCTCGAAGGCGTTGCGCAGCTGCTCCATCGCCTCCCAGATGGCGGCGCCGGGGCCGCCGCGGCCGCCGGAACCGAAGTCGAAGGGGGAGTTGCCGAACCCGTTGGAAGAGAACGAACCGTTCATGATGGCCTCCTCGGTCGATAGCGAACGATGGTTAACGATATATCGGTAAGTGTCGTTCGGGAAGAGGACCTTCAGTGATTCCACTCCTCGTCCAACAGCTCAGCCAGTTTCGGGAAGCTCACGGACACAGTGCGCCAGAGAAGTTCCTGGTCGATCCGGTCGTAGTGGTGCACGACGAAGTCGCGCGTGCGCGCAGCCGCCCGCCACATCGGATGCCGGAACCGATCGCCCGTCGCCGAAGTGAGGCGCTTCGCGAGGTCACCCACCCTGTTCACCAACGCCTCGAAGGCGAGGGGAATCGCCGGGTCCTCCGCGTAGGCGTCCTCCCCACGCGCCACGAGCATCGCTGCCTGTGACAAGGCATCCTCAAGCTCGCCCAGCCAGCGCTCGATGCGGTCCTGGTCGTTCACAGCCGCACCGCATCGGAAAGGATCGCCGTGTCGCGCTCAGCGTCGAGGGCGTTGATCGAGATCACCGACACCGGCAATTGCAGCAGCACCTCCATGTCCATCTCGAACTGGGCGAGATCGAACAGCGTGACGCCGCCGCCCGGCGTCACCAGCAGATCGACGTCACTGTCGGGCCCGGCTTGGCCGCGCGCCACCGACCCGTAGACACGGACGTCCTCAAGTCCCGCCGCGCCGGCGAGACGCTCGATCACCGGCTTCAGCTTCCGCAGGCGCTCGAGCGTGACGACGTTCTGCGGCTGAGCATCGAGCAGCTCTCGATACCTGAGGATCGGCACCAGCGCGGCCTCTGGCTTGCGGTGCGCACCGATGATGACGACCGGGGCGTCCGGAGCGGTACGGAAGTCGACGAGAAGCCGCGTGAGTCCCGCACGGGCCTCGGAGACAGGCAGAACCTCCATGGACGACCTCCTGTACAGATTATTGTACAGATCTCGTCGGCCAGCGCCCCTCCAGCACGCCCGCGAAGAGGATCGCCACCAGCCCCGCGATCGGCACCACCAGCAGGCCGGTGCGCAGGCCGGCGTTGTCGGCGATGAGGCCGACCAGGGGCGGGGCGAGCAGGAATCCGAGGCGCAGCAGCCACGACACGATCGTCAGGCCCGCACCGTGCCGCAGGCCGGGCAGTTCGTCGGCGGCCTGCAGCGCCGCCGGGATCAGGGTCGCGACGCCGAAGCCGGCGGCTATGAATCCGACGATCGTGCCGGGCACCGTGGGGAACGCGAGCGCCAGCCCCATGCCGACGGCGACGATCACGCCACCGGCTCGCGCGATGGTGCGCTGCCCGAACCTGTCGACGAGGCGGTCGCCGACCAGGCGTCCGACGAACTGGGCGCCGACAAGAGAGATGTAACCGACGGCGGCGAGCGCCGCGGGTGCGCCGAGTGAGCTGCCGAGGTACAGGGTGGCCCACGACATGCCGGCATCCTCGACGACCGCGCCCGCGATCGCGATGAGCACGAGGGCGAGCAGGATGAAGACGGTGCGGGCGCTGACGCGCGGCTTCGTGTCTGCCACGGCGTGAGGCGCGTCGGGCGCCTCCCCGCCTCGTCGCGGCCCGGCAGGCAGAGCCGCGCGGCGACGAGCGACACGGCCACGAAGATCACCGCCGAGATCGACAGGTGGATACCGAGGGGCAGGCCGAGCGCGATCGCCGCGGCCGCCATCGCCCCGCCGAGCACGGCGCCGGCCGACCAGATGGCATGGAAAGAGTTGATGATCGAGCGGGAGTAGCCGCGCTGCACCCGCAGGCTGTGCGCGTTCTGGGCGACGTCGGTGATCGAGTCTGCGGCGCCGCCGAGCAGCAGCGCGAGGGCGAACAGCACGGCGGAGGGCGCGAGGCCTGCGGCGAGCAGGCTCAGGCTGACGACGACCGTGCCGACCACGGCGACCCGCGCCGAGCCGAACCGGCGCACGAACATCGCGGCGGTGAGCCCGGCGGCGATCGCCCCGGCGGGGAACGCCGCGATCGCGAGGCCGTAGGTGGCGGCATCCAGCCCCAGTGCCGACTTGATCTCGGGATAGCGCGGCAGGATGTTCGCGAACAGCGCGCCGTTGGTGAGGAACAGCAGCGCCGTGCCGAGCCGGGCGCGACGCAGGGCGAGGGAGGGCGACGAAGGCATCCGTTCAACGCTATCGAGACGGATGCCGGGAACTAGGCTCGCAGCATGCCGCAGCCTCAGATCGCCGAGTACCTCCTCCAACACGCCAAGGATGCCCGCTCCCGAGGCGACGTCCTCCTGCACCTGCAGTTCGACGTCGCGCAGCTGACCGGTGAGACCTCGTCGTGGGGCTCGGCCGAGAACCGCATCCAGCGCGACGATCAGGTCGGATACCTGCTCAGCCAGGTCGAGGCGCTGGGCTGGCGGCTGGAGCACACCGGCTACGTCTTCGTCGAGAGCGGGTCCACCAGCTCGGCGAGGATGTTCAGCACGGGCGCGGGGGTCGTGAACCACGGGGGCGTCGAGGGGATGTTCACCTTCCGCCGGGTGTGAGGCAGACTGGCGGCGTGTGGATCGGGTGGATCGAGTTCGACATCCTGCTCGGCGACGTGCAGTCGCTGAAGGAGAAGCGCAGCGTCATCCGCCCGATCATCGCCGAGCTGAGCCGGCGCACCGAGGCCTCCTGCGCCGAGGTCGGCGCGCAGGACCTGCACCGTCGCACCGAGATCGGCGTCTCGGTGGTCGCCGCGCACGCAACGCACGTCCGCGACGTGCTCGATCAGGCCGAACGGATGCTGGTGGAGAACCATCCCGAGGTGACGGTGCTGTCGGCGCGGAGAGGGTTGCACTCGAGCGGGGACTGAGTTGCCTTCCACAAGCCGCGGATCAGGCGGAGATCTCCCCATGCCCGGGTTCTCCGCCGAGCTGGCCGTCAGCGCCCCACCACAGTTGTCGCATGGGAATCAGATACTTCGCCAGCCCGGTTTCACCGCGACAGATCGAGCAGTCGCACGAGTGCCCGAGAGAATGCTTCGACGGTGACGACGCGTGGGACCACTGGGGTCCCGGCCGAGAACCCACGCTGGACCTGGACAAGTGCTATCCGGAGTTGCAGTGGCTGCTCGGTGGAGATCGTCCCCGACGGTCCTACGCACTCGTCAGGGGAGAGACCCGGCAGTCGCGTTACGGCTGGGAGTCGTTCCATCGTCTCTTGGATCCGTCGGAGACCCGCGCGATTGCCGCCGACCTGGACGAGCTGCTCGCCGCGCCCGACCAGCTCGCCACGATCGGATGCCGGTTCGGCGATCGGAGTGATCACGCGCACGAGGATCTTCGCCGAGCGCAGGCGTTCACTACGCGAGTCGCCGATGCCGGCTTCGGCATCCACTATCGGATCGGCTGAAGTGCATGCATACTGTAAGCATGCCAAACGTGCTGATCAGAGACCTCGATCCGGCGGTGCACTCCGTACTGTCGGCACGGGCCGAGGCGCGCGGGCAGTCACTACAGCAGTATCTGACTGCGGAATTGACGGAGATGGCGTCGAAGCCGACGTTGGAGGAGCTTCTTCTGGAGTTCTCTCATCGTCCGCCGCAGCACATCCCGTCCGAGGTGATCGTCAAGGCCATCCACGACGGCCGACGCGATCGATGATCGTCATCGATGCGTCTGCCGTCGTGAAGCTGATCGGCGAGCACGGCACCACCCCTCAGCTGCACGAGCAGGTCTTCGGCGAGAGGCTCATCGCCCCCGATGTCCTGCCGCTCGAGACCGCTTCAGCCCTGCGCGGCCTGAGTCTTGGCGGGCACCTGGACAAGCGCGGTCTTCACACCGCCGTCGACGATCTCATGCGCCTGCCGATCGATCTGCATCCGTCGCTGCCACTGATCCCGCGCGTCATGGCACTGCGCCAGAACTTCTCGGCGTACGACGCGAGTTACGTCGCTCTCGCCGAACTGTTCGGATGCCCGTTGCTGACCTTCGACAAGCGGCTGGCGAAGGCCGCGCAGAAGCACTGCATGGTCGAGATCGCGGAGGAATGAACCCCGTCAATTCGGGATGACCACGCACCGGTATCGGGCCCGCGTCAGCCCGACGTAGAGCAGATCGAACCAGTCGAGGCCCTCGCCGCGCACGAAGGCGAGGCCGTCGTCGCCGATGTCGGTGAGGATCACGGCCTCGGCATCGAGGCCCTTGTACTTGAAGATCGATCCCCAGCGCACGCGGCTGGGTGGGGCCTTGGGCATCGGCACGGCGGCATCCGCCGCATCCGGCACCTCCGCGACGGCGCCGGTCGCCGCCGCATCCACCGGTCCCAGAGTCGAGGCGGCGGATGCCTCGACCCGCAGACGTTCGCGCAGCCAGCGCTCCTCTTTGGTGAAGCTGTCGGCGGCGAGCAGCCGCCCGACCAGCGAGTTGCGCGCGCCGAACGGGCTGAGGACGACGATGTCGTGCGCGGCGTGATGCTCGAGAAGCTCCTTCAGCGCCGTGAACAGCACGTGCGTGGCATCCGCCGGCGTCGCCGGCTTGACGACCAGCGGGGCGTCCACAGTGGAGGTGACGCGGTGGCTGCGGTAGCCGAACTGTCGCGAGAGAAGTTCCTGCGCGGATGAGGTGAGGATGCCGGTCTGCCGCAGGCTGCGGCGCAGCGCGACGTGCACGAGGTCGGGGATGCGCTCGCGTGCGATCGTGTACGGGTCGACGTGCGCGGCGGAGGGGCGCAGGATCTGCTGGCGCGCGTCGCCGGCGAACGCGAGCTTCGTCGGCGCCCCAGCATCGTCTCGGGCCAGTGCGAAGATGACGTCGAGCACGGCGGGGAACCCGGCGATGTCCTGGAACTCGTCGACGCAGATCGCGTCGTACTCGCCACGCGCGGGATCGTCGTGCAGCGCCGCGAGCGCGAGGGCAGGCAGCTCATCGGTGTACCACTGCTGCGTGGCATCCGCCGGGTTCTCGTCGAGGCGCGCGAGGCGCAGCATGAGGGTGTTCAGGTCGTCCACGACGATCTCGCGCTGCGCGCGCAGGGCGTCGCGCAGGTCGTCGGCCATGAGCAGGTTCCAGCAGGTGACCAGGGTGCGGTGTCCGGGCCGCCAGCGCTTGGCGAGCTGGGTCAGCAGGTAGCTCTTGCCGGTGCCGGCGGGGCCGTCGAAGTAGATGTGGTCGTTGCCGTCGACCATGTCGAGCACGGTGCGCTGCTCCTTGAGCAGGCGGTGCTCCTCGTCGAGGCGCTCGAGCTTGCGGTCGGCCGCGGTGCGCCCGCCGACGAAGTCGCCGAGCAGCGTCGCCGCGATCTCCTCGACGTGCTCGGACGTCATCACCGACGGGTCGTGCTCGACGTCGTCGATGGCCGAGTACCAGGCGTCGTGCTCGTCGAGCACGTGCCGGACGGCAGACGTCGGATGCTGCAGATCGCGGCGCCAGGCCAGCTCCCACTCGAAGAACTGCATGTCACCGGGGGTGGCGTTGTTGAACTGGTGGCGGTCCAGCGAGGTGAACCAGACCAGGCGCGCGATCGGCTCGGTTCCGGTGAGGATGCCGCGTCGCTTGAGGTAGCCGCGCAGGCTGCGGATGCTGCCGTCGAGCTGCGCGAACGGGCTCTTACCGGGGCTGGGCACCCGGTCGAGCCGCCACTCGCCGTCGCGGTACTCGACGTACTCGGGGCTCTTCGCCTCGACCACGACGATGCCGCGGCCGGGGACGAGCACGATGAAGTCGGCCTCGCCCTGGAACTGCGCGGCGTGCCGGCGGATCTCGAGGCTGTGCAGCACGATCCAGTCGTCCGCGTCGTGGGCTCCGGCGAAGGCGTCGAAGATGCGCTGCTCGGAGAAGCTCGCTCCGGTGCGCGGTCGCGGCGGGACCATGCGGGTCATGATTCGGATGCTAGCGGGTTCAGACCTGTACCCGAACTGGGCGCCGGAGCCCGCCGAGGAGGGGTCAGCACCTGCGCCGCGAGCGATGTCCCCGGCGTCCACTACTGTGATCAACAGCCGGTCCGCTCGGACCACGGAGCAGCACCTGACGCTCCGCGCATCGTGTCCTTGGGAGGGGACACGCCCTGGGAGGGGCCTATTCGTTGTGCGCGCGTGATCCGGCGCCCCTTGGCGACCGCTGCGGGGCAGGCCGGTGCCCAGCACCTCTCCGAAGGATACGAATATGTCCGTTCCCAATGTTCCGAGCGACTCTGTTCCGCCGCAGACGTCCGTAGCCGCGCCGCAGCCGCCGATGGCACCGCAGCCCGCGCCCGGCGCATCGAAGAAGCTGAACGTCCTCGCGCTGGTCGCTCTGATCACCGCGGTTGTGGGTTTCATCTTCGCGTGCGTCCCCGGCGCGCTCATCGTCGGATGGGTACTGCTACCCATCGCCTTCGTGCTCAGCATCGTCTCGCTGTTCCTCAAGGGCGACAAGAAGTGGATGGGCATCGTCGGCCTCATCCTGTCGATCGTCGGCACGATCGTCGGCTTCGTAGTGTTCTTCGCGACGCTGTCGGCTGCCGTCGACGATGCCTTCGGCGGCTCGGACACAACCGTCACGCAGCCGGAGGATGGCGAGTCGGTGAATGCCGGCGCCGTCGAAGACGCTCCTGCCGAGTCGACGTTCAAGGACAGCGTCCTGACCACGCCCGATGTGACGATCAAGATCACCGATGTGAAGACGATCTCGGTCGGGCAGAAGGGCAACGAGTACGGCGAGAAGCCGGTGATCGCGTTCTGGTACGAGGTGACGAACACCTCCGGTGGCGACGTCGACCCGAGCACCGAGTGGATCTCGACGTTCCGCGCATTCCAGGACAACGACCCGAACGCCGAGAACGAGCTCGAGGTGGGCATGGCACCGGATGAGACCTTCCTCGACTCGCAGCTGGAGAAGATCAAGAAGGGCGGCACCGTCGCGAACGCCGTCGCCTACGAGCTCGACGACTCAGCGACGGCCGTGAAGCTGGTCGCCTCGAACGACTTCGGCATGACCGAGATCGGGTCGATGACCTTCGAGCTGAAGTAACACGCAGCGCGCAGAAGGGCCGTCCTGCCGTCACGGCGGGGCGGTTCTACTGCGCGGTCCGACGGATCCTTCTTCCGGCCGGTACCGGCCTTCAGCAGTAGTCGCAGACCCCGCTCGGCGGCAGCACCATCCCGCATCCGGGAGTGGGGCACAGGTTTACGGCCTCCTCACGCTGCCGACGGCGGTGGTCGCCTCCGCCGCCCCTGCGGTTGTACGGCAGGTCGATGGAATCGATGGTGCGGTCGGCATTGCGGATGTGGATGTAGCCGACGTGAATCCAGGCATTCGGACTGGTGGCGCCCGGCGGGACCAGAGCGATGTAGCTCTTCCGCGGCGGGATGTAGTACTCGCCGACGTCTCGCCCCATGACGAACTCGCGCACCTTGGTGAGGTTCTCGACGGGAACGCGAAACTCATTGAGAGCCGCTTCCAACGTTTCAAAGGTCTGTCGCCGGGCATCCGGATCGAGTCCCTCGATCTCGTAGCCGAGCTGCGCCAGGCGTGCGGCCGCACCGGTCTTCCCTCCGGAGAACTCGTCGTTGGTCAGCGGCGTGCCGTGCTGGTTGCCGTAGGCGACTCCGAAGATCGCCTTGGAGTCGTACAGGCGGTCATCGGTAACGAGGAAGTACTCGGTCGCCTCGCCGAAGCCGTACTTCTCGAGGAAGGCGAACCGGCCGATGCGATCGAACTCGGCGATGGCTTCATCGACCGCGTTCCGGTCGGTCAGGGACGAGTAGGACACCATGTCGAAATGCTATCGGCGGGCACGGACAGCGCGGTTTGGCAGACTTCCGACCTGGACCTCTCCTCCGCGCAATTCGACCCGCGCGATCGGCGCCGTCCTGTCCCCTGGCGGCAGGAATGCAGATACGGTCGCACAACCCTCGGTTCGCTGAGGTGTCCTGGCTTGCCCCCATCGCCCGGCGGCATGACATAGACAGGACCGGTGCGTGGGGGCCGGTGACCGAAACTCGTCGGTCACCGACCCCCGCTCAATCTGTTCCGGGTCAGGCGACGAAGTCGGCAGTCAGCGGCACATCGTGCCGGTAAGGCGGGTCGATCTCGTGCTTGTCGACACCGAGCGCGCGAGCGAGTGCGCGCACCTCGTCTCCCCTGGTCTGCGCCAGTTCCAGACCGCGCAGGTTCGAGTCGATCTGCTCCGGGCGGGTCGCGCCGAACAGCAGCGAGCACACCTGCGGGTTGCTGACCGCGAAGGCGATGCTGAACTCGGCCGCCGTGACGCCCAGCGACGCGGCTGCCTCTTCGATCGCCGGCACGCGCGCCTTGATGTCCTCGCGGATGCCGCCGATGTCGAGCCCGATGTGGCGGGAGGGCGACAGGTTGCCGGTGAGGATGCCGCCTTCGAGCGAGTCGGAGGCGTGCACCGACATCCCGGTCTGCGCCAGCACTCGCTGGTAGTCCGGCCCGTCCACGACGTTCTGACGCACGACGGAGTACTTCAGCTGGACGACCTCAGGCGTGGGCAGCCCCTCGGCGGTGCAGTACTCGTGTGCCCGCAGAATGAGCTCGGGGCGCCAGTTGAGCCCGCCCCAGACCCGGGCGCGGCCCGACGTCACCAGCTCCGGCGGCATCCCTGGCCAGCCGCTCGACGTCCATCTCGGGGCGCGGGTGCTCGACGATGATGAGGTCGACGTTCTCCACCGCGAGCCGGCGCAGCGACGCGTCCAGCTGCGCGGTCAGGGAACGCTCCGGATAGTCGAAGTACCAGACCTTCTCACCGAGCACGATGTCGTCACGGCCGAAGTCGGCTTCCTGCAGCATCCGGCCGAAGAGCACCTCGGTGTGCGGCTTGTCGCGGTAGTAGGCGACGTCGAAGAACCGGACGCCACGCTGGAAGGCGTGGTTGATCAAGTTGACGTTGGCCTCGAACGAGAGTCGCGAGTACGTGTGCCACGACCCGAGGGAGAGTTCGCTGACGGCGATGTCGCTCTTTCCGATGTTGCGCATTTACTACTTCCTTTTCATTGCATTGACGAACGCACGTGCGCGCGTCGACTGGGGGTTGGTGAGCACATCGTCCGGCGCCCCGAACTCGACGATCCGTCCGCCGTCGAGAAGGGCAACCCGGTTGCTGACTTCGCGGGCGAAGTTCAGCTCGTGGGTGACGATGAGCATGGTCATGCCGGAGGAGGCGAGCTCGCGGATGACGTCGAGCACCTCTCCGACCAGTTCCGGATCGAGCGCCGAGGTCGGCTCGTCGAAGAGCATCACGCTCGGATGCGGGGCCAGCGCTCGCGCGATCGCGACCCGCTGCTGCTGTCCGCCGGAGAGCATGCCGGGATACTCGTTCTCCTTCTCGGACAGCCCGACCCGCTCGAGCAGGCACCTGCCGCGTTCGAGCGCCTCCGCCTTCGGACGGCGGTGCACCACGCGGAGCCCCTCGCAGATGTTCTCGATCACGGTCATGTGCGGGAACAGGTTGAACTGCTGGAACACCATGCCGAAGTGCTCGCGCTGCTTCGCCCGCAGCTTCTCCGGCAGCGGATGGTAGACATCCTCACGCAGCCGGAACCCGAGCAGTTCGTCGCGGTAGTGCACGGCGCCGGAGTCGAGCGTCTCGAGCATGTTCACGCAGCGCAGGAAGGTGCTCTTGCCCGATCCGGACGGGCCGAGCAGCGAGATCACCTCGCCCTGGTGCAGATCGAGGTCGATGCCCTTCAGCACGTGGTTCTCGCCGAAGCGCTTCTCCACGTCGCGGGCACGGATGAGCGGCTGGGCCTGGTCATTCGGTGACACCGCGGAACCCCTTTCCGTACTTGCGCTCGAGCTGCCGCTGCCCGAGCATCGCCAGGCTGGTCAGCACGAGGTACCAGATGCAGGCGACGACCAGGAGCGGGATCGTCTGGTAGGTCACCCCGTAGATGAGCTGCACCGTGGTGAGCAGCTCGGTGTATCCGATGACGAACACGAGCGAGGTGTTCTTGAAGAGCGTGATCATCTCGTTGCCCAACGAGGGGATGATCACGCGGATCGACTGCGGCGCGATGATGCGGTGCATCGCCTGCCATCCGGTCATTCCCATCGACCGGGCGGCCTCGAGCTGACCGCGCGGCACCGAGAGGATGCCGCCGCCGGTAGATCTCGCCGATGTACGCGCCCTGGATGAGCGTGAGCCCGAGGATGGCCGCCGTCGACTGCGAGATGAGCTGGTTCGTCGGGAAGGTGACGAGCGGTGGCAGGAACGGAAGGCCGATCGGGATCTGCGGGAGCAGCGCCGACAGGAAGAAGATGAACAGCAGCAGCACCAGCGCCGGGATCGCCCGGATGAACCAGATGTAGACGGCACCGACCGCTCGGAAGACCGGATTCGACGACATCCTCAGATAGGCGACGACCCCACCCATCAGCAGGCCCGTGACCGCGCAGACCACCGTGAGGATGATCGTGTTGCGGAGCCCGGCGAGGATGTCGGGATGGAAGAGGTACTCCCACACGACGTCCCACTGCCAGTTCTTGCCCCGGATGAAGAAATCGGCCAGGCCGGCGACGACGATCGCGGCGATGATCCCCGAGATCCACCACGAGGTGTGCCGTGGCTTCGCAAACCGGTACTGCGTCGCAGTCTCGGTCCTGTGCTCCTGGGTCTCGGTGATGGCGGGCATCAGGTCAGAACTTCGAGCCATTGATCTCGATCTTCTCCAGGCCCAGGCTCTGCTGGTCCCACTTCGCGAGGATGCTGTCGTAGGTGCCGTCCTCCTTCATCTCGGTGAGTGCTTCGAGGATGGCGTCGCGCAGCGCAGCGTTGTCCTTCGGGATGCCGACGCCGTACGGCGCAAGGTGTTCGGGCTCTCCGGAGAGCTCGAACTTGTCGGGCTGGTCGGCGACGAGCTGGTTCGCGACAGCGAGGTCGGACCATTCGACGTCGGCGCGTCCGCTCTGCAGGGCGAGGGTCGCGGTGGGGCCGTCGGCATACCCCTGGATGTCGATCGCCGGTTTGCCGGCGTCGCCGCACTTCTTCTGCTCCTCGTCGGCGTAGCCCTGCTGGATACTGCCCTTGACGATCGCCAGCTTCGTGCCGCAGAGGTCGTCGCGCCCGTCGATGCCGGCGGGGTTGCCCTTCTGCACGATCAGCACGACGCCGCCTTCGACGAGGTCGACGAAGTCGAGGGTCTTGCGCCGCTCGGCGAAGTCGCCGGCCGCGAGCGCGACGTCGTAGCGCTTCGCGAGAACGCCGGGGATGACAGCATCCGATCCGACCTTCTCAAAGGTGACGTCGAGGCCGAGGCGCTTGGCGTACTCCTTGGTGAGATCGACGACCAGGCCCTTCATCTCGGGGCTGCCGGTGTCGGTGTACTTCAGCGGCTTGACGCTGCCGCTGTCGGCGGTGACGAGCATCCCCGGTGTTCCGAGAGCGGAACTGAGATCGGGCTTGCCGTCGTCGGATGAACCGGATGCGGGTTCGGCGGGCGAGCTGGAGCAGGCAGCCAGTGAAGCGGCGAGCGCGATCGCTGCGGTGAATACGAGCGCCCGGGTGGTGCGAAGCCTCATTGCTTCTCCTTTCGTTGAGGGTTGCCCAGAACGCTAACCAGGTCTTGCGCGATAGTCAATACGTTGACTAAATTGAGACATGTCGTCGCTAGACTGCTGAAATCGTTCTGACTCAGCGACGTGTTGGAGGTGCCCGCAGTGGGGGAGACGATGCAAGAGAGCAGCTCGGACGAAACCGCACCCCCGCGATCGACGACGTGACCTACTGGTCGTTCGTCGAGCACTTCAGCAAGGTCGCGAATGACCGAATGCCCTGGCTCGACGTGGACGCAGCGGCATTCTTCATGACGTTGCACCGGGCGTTCGAGCTGATCGTCTACGACATCCGTGGCGAGCTCGACCAGCGGTTGACACCGGCCGGACTGCGCGTGCTGATAGTGCTCTCGTCAGCGGGACAGCTGACATTGCTGCGGGTCGCGGAGCTCACCGGCATGAGCCGCGCTGCGGCGTCGGCACTGCTGAAGCGCCTCGAGGCCGAGAAACTGGTCACCCGCACGCCGGCCGAGAACGACGGCCGCAGCATCCTCATCGAGGCGACAACCGAGGGCAAGCAGCTGATGGAGACGGTGTATCGGGACTACAACGCGAGAGAGAGCCTGTGGTTCTCACGGCTCGAGCCGGGTGAGGCGGAGGTCATCAAGACGGCGCTGTCGCGATTGGCGTCCAGTGTGAGCGGGGCAAGGCGGCGGAACTAAGGCATAGCCCGTCGCTGTCGGTGGATGCTGTTAACCAGGAGATATGAGCACAGCACAGCCTCTTGGCACCTCACTCTTCCGACGCAGCAGCGCCTGGTTCATCCTTGTCGGCACCGGCAACCTGGCGATCCTGTTCCTAGTTCTCGCCACGTGGCTCTCGCCTCTGGGCATCCCCGTCCCTGATTCCGTGACCTTCTTGCATGCTTTTGTCGGGCCGATGTACACGCCCACTCTCCTCTTCTTCACCTCGGCTTTGAGCCTGCTCGCTGCCCTCAACAAGAGCGGCCGCTCAGAAGATGGAGACGACGACGCGAACCGGCTCATCGCCCGAGCAGTTCAGTTCGCGCTCACGATCGTTCTCAGTTTCGCCATTGTGATGGTCGCGGCAGAACCGATCTCGATTGCTCAGGTACTGTTTGCTCTGCTACTTGGATTCGTGACGTATGTCCTCGCGGAGCGGATAGCGCCGCCCGTCGTTCCCTCGGCCGAAGCCACCTTCCGCAAAGCTCAGTCGAATCACGCTCGTCGCGTTGCTTTGGCAAACGCGTCGCTGGGGTCGGACTGGCGCCACAACCTGATGCGCCGGGTGTGGCCGATGGTGACGTTGTTCGCGATCGCGCCGGTAGCGCTGCTGACAGTTCTCGGTGTCCTCATCTCGTCGGTGATGTGGAGCGCAGAATTGGCACTCTCCGCCACATCTATATCGCTATTTGCAACCTCCTCCTACGGAGCTGCAATTCTTGCCGTCGCGTGGCTGGCGACTGCGGACAAGACTGAGTCGCCATCTTCGCGAGCATGGCGCGGGGGGACGTTCATCGTGATGGGCCTTTTCACCAGCGGGGCTCTCGCGACCGTATTCTTCTTCGCTGGCGAGAGCGCCCAGGTGTTGGGCTGGTTGATCATCGTCGTTACTGCGCTGCAGGCGGCGGCATTGTGGGTCCCTGTTCCCTGGGTTGGAGCGAAAGTGCTCAAGCGCGTCTCGGTGACAATCACGGACCGCAGCCTCACCAAGGTCGAGAAGGCACTCGCCGATGCCAGGTCCGAATGGGTTGCCGACCTCATCGCGGAGCGAGAGGCAGAGGGGTTCTGGCGCCGTCTTGGACGGCGATTTGGATGGGAGGCCTGAAGCTTCTCCCCCGCAAATCCCTATTGATATCTGCGCACGGCCTCACGAATACGGTCTGCATGCGCGTAGATCTCGTCAAGCTCGCCGATGGCGTGACGAGTCTCGACCTTATCCTCATCGAGAAGACCCAGATACTTCTGCTTCCCGTTGAAATGCAGCCTCGCGATAGGCTTCCTGTTGTTGTCGTCGAGCAGCACCGCGAAGTAGCTCTTGGCATCCCGCTGGGTGATGCGGTGAGGCTTCACTTGGCCGCATGCAATCGCCTTGACGATCTGGTAGCCCTCAAGCTCCTCAAGCGTAGTGACGATCTCTGTGTCACGATCGAGGTCGTCTTCAGCTACTTCTGCGCTGGTATTTGTCGGCCTCTCCGGCATCGGCGCTCCCCCACTGACAACCAGGGCTGTCTTGAGTCGGTCGTTGACGCGCTCATTTAGGAACTGATGCGCAGCCTTGCTCACGAGTCCGGTGAACTGCTGCCGCACTCGCTGCGTGAAAGCACCGTCGTAGACGCGAGACGTGAAGAACTTGATCCACTCATCAGTCGGTTCGCGGAACTGCGCGGCGATCTCACGCTTCAGGGCACCGACGTACTTCAGCTCCTCCGCGGCGCTGATCACCGAATCGACATCAAAGCTCTCCTTGCTGAGCTTCTGGATCTCCGGGATGAGCGTCTCGTCAAGATCGAGCATGTCGAGCACCAAGAAGGGCTTCGAATCCATACGGTTTGGTGCGTCAAGATCGGTGTAGAAGTGCCACTCGATGCCGTTCGTCAAGATCGCGATGCGCGTATTTGTCACTGCGAAGTAGCGGAAGAGCTGCGAAGCGTGCTCGAACTTCAGCCCGCCGTTCGAGATCTTGCACTCGATCAGGATCTGCGCTTCGCCGTCGCGCATGATCGCGTAATCGATCTTCTCCCCACGCTTGGTCCCCAGGTCAGCCGTAAACTCCGGCACGACCTCGAGGGGATCGAAGACGTCGTAACCCAGGATCGAAGAGATGAACGGCATCACGAAGGCGTTCTTTGTCGCCTCCTCCGTACCGATTGCGGTCGCCTGGTTCCTCACCTTTGTGGCAAGTGCCTCAAGGCGCTCGGCAAACTCCATATCACTCCGATCCCCGTCGAACAGTCAGATAGTTCCGAGGCTATCGGATAGGTCGCGTCCTCAGCTGTCGTCCGCGCTGTTACCTTCGCCTCATGTCCGAAGCTCAGGGTCTGAGAAAGATCCCCGTCTCCGCAGCTGCGATCATCCGAGATGGACTGGTCCTTGCGGCGCAACGCGGGCGTTCCGCTGCGCTTCCAGGGCTCTGGGAGTTCCCGGGCGGCAAGCTCGAAGTCGGTGAAACCGCCGAAGACGCTGTGCGGCGCGAGATCCACGAGGAGCTTGGCTGCACGGTTTCGGTGGGCCCCCGAGTCGCTGTCACCGTTCACACCTACGACTTTGCTGTCGTTGAACTGTCCACGTTTTACGCAACGATCGTCGACGGTGTTCCGTCCCCACGCGAGCACTCCAGGTTGCTCTGGTTGCCGCCACATCAACTCATGTCGCTCAAATGGACTCTCGCAGACATGCCAGCGGTCGAGCAAGTACTCAGAGACATGGGCGCTTAGTCAGGCCGCGAAAGCCTCAAACTTCGTCGCAAGCCGCTCTCGTGACGGCCAGTCCTTCTCCCTCTTAGGCAGGGTCAATACTCGCCCGTGCATGTCCTGCAGGCCATGCCGCAGCATGGGCCCGTCCACCTCATCAAGAAGTTGTCGGTCAATTCGAACCTCGTAGTCCGGTGTGATTCCGAGCAGATTCCGGTCGTAGGAGGCATGGTGGATCTTGCACAGCGCAAGACCATTAGTCACTTCAGCGACACCGTACTGATCGGAGTCTGGAACGATGTGAGCGGCGTCCAAAAGCTCCGCGTGTCTCAACGAACAAATCGCACAAGAGGAGTCGTAGGCTCGCAGCACCCGCGCCCTAAAAAGCGGTTGATGGAGTCGTGAGCGGACGAGTCGTTCGGCGTATCGCCGTTCGGACTGCTTGAGGTTGAGCGGGTCGTCGAAGAATCGGAGCGACTCATCGAGCGCCAGATGCACTTGACGACGGACCGGATCGCGTGACTGGTAGGAGTACTGGACTAGGCCCTCAGGACTAATGCCGTCGGAGTACACAGTCCTCTTGGCGCTGGTCATGATCGTGAGCGTCGAGTCAAAATCCGCAGGATTTCTTATCCCGTCGGCTCCGATCGAGCAATGGGATACGCTCGATGCCATACCTATACCCCAGCAGCTCGTCGCGACTGTACTCATAGCCCCGGCATTGCGGCGGTCATCCAGCCAGCGGAACACGGCCTCGCGGATCGCACGTTGTTCGGACAAGGGGCGTGCCATGAGCTCAACTTAGCCTCTCTCTGTGCACAACAGCCCCGCTGGTAGGTTCAGTCCATGCCGTCACCGAAGACCATCGAAGCCCTCCGCGCGTTCACGGCCGAACGCGACTGGGCTCAGTTCCACTCCCCCGAGAACCTCGCGAAGAGCATCGTCATCGAGGCAGCTGAGCTGCTCGAGTGCTTCCAATGGAACGACGCCCCGAACCAGCGCAAGGTCGAGGACGAGCTCGCCGACGTCGTCACCTACTGCATCCATCTCGCCGGCGTCCTCGGCGTCGACCTCGACGAGATCGTGCTGCGCAAGCTCGCGCAGACCCGCGCCAAGTACCCCGTCGAGAAGGCCCGCGGCCGCGCCACCAAGTACACGGAGCTCGAGCCGTGACGAGCATCCGTCACGTCGCGTTCGATCGCGCCGATGTCGACGACTGGGCGAAGACTGATCAGCAGCACACGAACTGGCCCGTCGTCTACCTGCTCGATGGCAAGCGCAAGCTCTACGTCGGCGAGACCGTCAGCGCCCACAACCGCCTCCGCCAGCACCTCGACGGTCCGAAGAACGATGTCGGGCTCGAGAGCATCCGCGTCGTCGTCGACGACACCTTCAACAAGTCGGTCTGCCTCGACCTCGAGTCGCACCTGATCCGCTGGTTCCACGGCGACGGTCAGTACGAACTCCTCAACGGCAACGACGGGCTCACCGACGCGCAGTATTACGACCGCGAGCTCTACCGGGAGTCGTTCCGCGACGTCTTCGAAGCCCTCCGCTCCGAGGGGCTCTTCTCACGCAGCATCCCGCAGATCGAGAACTCGGATCTGTTCAAGCTGTCGCCCTTCAAGGCTCTGAACAGCGACCAGGCCATCGCCGTCACCGACATCGTCGAGGGGCTGCTCGAGGATCTGCAGCATCCAGGCATCCGATCGACGCTCGTCGTGCAGGGCGACCCTGGCACGGGCAAGACGATCATCGCGATCTTCCTGATGAAGCTGCTCGCCGACATCCGCGATCATCGCGCGCACGACAACGTCGAACCCGACTCGATGTTCACCGAGTTCTTCGTGCCGGAGAACAGCGAACTGCTGCATGACCTGCGCATGGCCCTCGTGATTCCGCAGCAGGCGCTGCGGAAGTCGGTCAAGGAGGTCTTCAAGAAGACCCCGAAGCTCGACCCGAAGATGGTCATGACGCCGTTCCAGCTCGGCGAATCGGATGTCGAGTACGACCTGGTGCTCGTCGACGAGACTCACCGCATCGGGCAGCGCGCGAACCAGGCATCCGGCATGCAGAACAAGAAGTTCACCGAGATCAACCACGCACTGTTCGGGGACGACGATCCGAAGCGCACGCAGCTCGACTGGATCAAGGCGCGCAGCCGGCACCAGCTGCTGCTCGTCGACGGCGCGCAGAGCGTTCGTCCGCACGACTTGTCGCCGGCGACGCTGGATGCCGAATTGCGCGCAGCACGAGACGCGCATCGGCACTACCGGCTCAGCACGCAGATGCGGGTGCGCGCCGGGACTGACTACGTCGAGTTCGTGCGAGGGATGCTGCGGGGCGAGGACCCTCGGATGCCGGATCTGGGCGAGTACGACCTGCGGCTGTTCGACGACGTCGGGGAGATGCGCGCGGCCATTCGAGCTCGGGATACCGAGGTCGGGCTGTCGCGGATGGTCGCGGGGTACGCGTGGGACTGGGTGTCTCGTCGTGATCCGGCGGCATACGACATCGAGGTCGACGGCGAACGGATGCGGTGGAACACCACCGACAAGGACTGGATCAACTCGCCCGGGTCGCTCGACGAGGTCGGGTCGATCCACATGGTGCAGGGGTACGACCTCAACTACGCCGGCGTGATCATCGGGCCGGATCTGCGGGTCGTGGACGGCACGATTGTCGCGGACTGGGATGCCTATCGCGACAAGAAGGGCAAGGAGAACACCGGGCACCTGAAGGGATCGTTCGGGGAGGACGAGCTGCTCGTGTTCATCCGGAACATCTACGGCGTGCTGCTGACGCGCGGGATCCGGGGGACGTATGTGTATGTGTGTGATGAACGACTACGGGAGAGGGTGCAGGCTTTGATCGGCGGCGTTCAGTCGACGTAGCGCCGCAGCACCTTCATCGGGACCGTCAGGTGCAGGTCATCCGCGGAGACGGGACGAAGTCGCCGAGGTGCAGGTAGAAGTCCCGGGCGTTCTCGTCACGACAGTGCACGAGGACAGCGGCGGCGCCGATACTGTCGCTCACCACTATTGACCGGAGAAGGGCATCTCGAAGCAGTTCCGCACCGAGTCCTTGACCGCCGTAGCGCTCATCGACCGCAAGCCGCGCCAGCAGGATGCAAGGGATCTGTGACGGCCGGGACCCCTTGAGCAGCTCCGACGGCGCGGCCGACTTCGCAACAGTCGCCATCGCGATCGAATAGAACGCGACGACACGATCGCCATCCGTGATCACGTAAGTGGTCGCGTTATTCGCGGCCTGGTTCTCCCAGCCGTACTTCACAAGCCATTCATCAAGGTCTGCCGCCCCGCTGCGGAACCCGCTGAGGTCGTCCGACTTTCGCAGCTTTCGGGGAGCGGTCAGATGGCTCACTCGCCCTCCGCGAGGTGCGATGGGCGGGCGAACAGGCGGTCGAACTTCGACGTGGACGGCAGAGGCTCATCAAGCAACCGGACGAACTCATCGAACTGCGCTTCAGTGGCGCTGAACCAACGACGATCGGCGAGAACCCGGTGCGCCTCATCAACGGCGCTGCTCATGACGAACTCTGTGAGGGATCGATCTGTCGCTTCCGCTGCACGACGAAGCACGGCCTCCTGACGCTCGGTCGCCCGGAGATTGATCCGCTGGCTCTTGGCTACGCGCGATTCGATAACTGTCTCAGACATGAGTTCCTCCGTACTCACATTGTACGCACGTGTGAGTATTATTCGGCGGCATTCTCCCGGCGCATGCTCGTCATTTGCACCTCGGCCCCGTACTCTGACCTCAAACGCCGCCGAGTCGAGGAGCCCGCCATCACGTCCACCCGCGAAGTCAAGATGATCGTCCTCTCCACCGAAGACCTCGACGAGTCGATCCGCTTCTACACCGAGACCCTCGGGTTCCCGCTCAAGTTCCGCGACGGCAACCACTTCGCGGCGCTCGACGGCGGCACGATCACCATCGCTCTCGCCACCGAGATCGACCACCCGATCCCCGGCCAGGTCGTCGTGGGCATCAAGACCGAAGACGTCGACGCAGATGCCGCCGCAGTCGACGAGAACGGCGGCGGCATCGTCACCGCCGCGTACAACGACGCGCACGAGCGCCGCGCCGTCGCCTACGACAGCCAGGGCAACGGGATGGTGCTCTACTCACCACTGCCGCGCTGAGTCCGGCTCAGGCCCCGATCCCCCGCAGAATCACATCGACCATCGCGTCCACCCGCCCAGCATCCATCGGCCCGCCGACCAGCGCCGAGTACGAGCCGATCGCAATGAGCTGATCGGCCACGACCGGCGGCATCCACGTCCGCGCGCACGTCCCCGGCATCCACCGCCTGCGCCAGCCGCATCAACGTCCACTCCCGCAGCGGCGCCGCCAGGCGCGCGTTGAGTTTCAGGCCGAGCTCGACATCCGTCGCGGTCACCTCGATCAGAGCGCGCGCCAGCGACACGGCATCCGGGCTCTGGGCCGAGAGCACCGCTCGCAGATCGGCGCGCAGATCTGAGGTGACCGGCAGGTCGAACGCCAGCATCTCACCTTCGAGCAACGCCTCGCCGAGGATCGCGGCCTTCGACGGCCACCAGCGGTAGATGGTCTGCTTCGAGACTCCGGCCTCCAGCGCGAGGCCCTCGATCGTGATGTCCGAGTAGCCCGACTCGGTCAGGGCACGACGCATCGCCGCCAGCACCGACTGGCGGGCTTTCTCACTGCGAGGACGAGCCACGCTCACAGATTAGCGGTACCGACTGGAATAACGAGACGGTGCGTTGCATTATTAGTAGTGAGCGGGTTGGACGTCCTTCGTCTCGCTTCGCTCGCTCAGGACCCGGGCCCTTCGACAAGCTCAGGGACCCACCCTTCGACAAGCTCAGGGACCCACAAAGGAGAAGAAATGGCACTCACCGCACACTCCACCATCGGCGACTGGCTGAACGACCCCACGGGCAGCGAGCTCATCAAGGGTCTGCTCGCGCAGTCGGGCGGCGACCCGTCGCAGCTCACCCCGTACTCGGCCTGCCGCTGCAGCAGCTCGTCGTCATGAGCCAGGGCGCCATGCCGCAGTCCGTCGTCGACGACCTGGTGCGCGCCGCCAACGGCGGAGAGATCCCCGCCGACGACGAGACCGCAGGCTGGACCGAGCAGGTCACCGCCGGACGCTTCGCCGGCAAGACCGTGATCGTCACCGGCGCGGCATCCGGAATCGGCAAGGCCACCGCCTCGCGCATCGCCCGCGAAGGCGGCCGCGTCGTCGCCGCCGACATCTCGGCCGACAAGCTGGATGCCCTGGCCGCAGAGCTCCCCGGGATCGTCACCGTTGCCGGAGACCTCACCCAGCAGGCATCCATCGACGCCGTCATCGCCGCCGCCGGCGACCGCATCGACGGACTCGCCAACGTCGCGGGCATCAACGACGACTTCTCGCCCGCCGGCGAGACCCCCGACGCCGTCTGGGACCGCGTCATCGCGATCAACCTCACCGCGCCGTTCAAGCTGATGCGCGCGGTGCTGCCGATCATGGAGGCCGCCGGCAGCGGCGCGATCCTCAACGTCTCGAGCGAGACCGGCCTGCGCGGCAACGCCTCGGGCAACGCCTACACCGCCAGCAAGCACGGCATCATCGGCGTCACCAAGTCGGCCGCGTTCATGTACGGCCCCAAGGGCATCCGCGTGAACTCCGTCGCACCCGGCGGCGTGGCCACCGGCATCCCGATGCCGCCGAACATGTCGGAGGCGGGCTCCGCGCGTCTCGCGCCGTTCCAGCAGGCGATCCCGACGGTCGCGACGGCCGAGCACCTCGCCGCGTCGATCACGTTCCTGCTCTCGGACGACGCCGTCAACATCAACGGCGCGATCCTCGCGTCGGACGGCGGATGGTCGGTGCAGTAAGCACCGGATGCTGGGGCGTTTCGTCTCGCTGTCGCTCGCTCAACGACCGGGAGGGGTGACCACCTCGGTCGTTGAGCGAGGGAGCGCCAGCGAGCGAGCGCCGTACTGAGCGAGCGAAGCGAGTCGAAGTGACGAAGCGTGGTGAAGTTCCTCGCGAACTGAGAGCGTTTCGTCTCGCTCCTCCGTCGCTCGCTCAACGACCGGAGGTGTGAGCTCGCTCAACGACCGATGTCGGTGGCCAACTCCCACATCCGGCGACCCGCGGCCGGGTCGTGCAGCGACCGGAACAAGGGGCGCTCCCGCGGAGCACCGGCCAGCCCGAACCAACCACCGGGTAGGAAGAAGCATCCCGGCGCGGCATCCCGCTCCAGCGCCATCAGCGCGGGCAGCGCGCCCTGCGCCGGACTGTTGCCTGGCATCCGGCGCAGCCAGCGCTCCTCGCCGCCGGGCAGTCGGCTGCGCAGCGCCGGCGCGATGTGCGTCGCCGGCGCGACACCCGGATGGCACAGGTTCACCGTGATGCCCTCGCTGCGTCGCGCGAGCTCCAGCGCCCACAGGCCCAGCGCGCGCTTCGATCCGGCATACGCGCGCCAGGCGCTGTACCGGCGCTCGCCCTCGAGATCGTCGAGCCTCCCGCGCGTCGCCGCGACACTCACCTGCACCGCGACGCGGGCGTGCGCAGCGACCAGCAGCGGCATCAGCTCGCGCGTGAGCACCGCGTGCCCGAGGAAGTTCGTCTGCAGATGCAGCTCGTGCCCGTCGGCGGTGACGTGCCGAGTCCGGTCGCCGAGCAGCACGATCCCGGCGTTCATCACGAACAGGTCGATCGGAGCGTTGCTCTCCCGCAGCTTCGCGCCGACCGCGGTGATCGTGCCGAAATCGGCCAGGTCGAGATCGCAGATCTCGAGTGCGGCTTCCGGAACCGACTGGCGGATGCTGCGCGCCGCGGCTTCCCCACGATCGCGATCGCGCACGGGGAGGATCACATGCGCGCCGTCTGCGGCGAGTGCCCGCGCGATCTCGAGGCCGATGCCGCCGGTCGCTCCGGTGACGAGCGCGCGGGGAGAGGGCATGGAGACAGCGTGGCATCGTCCCGGGTGTCGAGGGAAGCTGAAGCCGTTTCGTCACTTCGACTCGCTTCGCTCGCTCAGCACGGCGCCCGCTCGTTCCTCACTCGCTCAACGACCGGAGGTCCTTCATCTATCTTCCTCGCCGCCACGCTGGTCCCCGCCGCGACGCGCAGCCTGTCCAACGGCCTGCGCATCTTCGGCAACGTGCTCGTCACCCTCGGCGCCGTCGGCGGCGCAGCCGCCGTGATGCTCATGGGCATCCAGACGCTACGCTCCCCCGGCAACGACTTCGGCTGGGGAGGGCCCGTGCTGCTGTTCGGCATGCTCGCCGTGCTGCCGCTGCTGAGCAGCGCGGCCCGGTCCATCGTCAGCCCGCGGCGCTGACGGTCACGCCGCACCGGCATCTTCGTCCGCTCAACGGCTGCTGCCTTCGCCCTGCGGGTCCGTGGGACCCACATCCTTTCAACAACCTCCGCCTCGGCGAAGTTCTCCACCGGTCCCGGCATCCGATCGTGGAATGCCCGCAGAATGTAGGCGACTCCTCCGAAGATTCGAAGCACCACGAATCGAGGAGGCACTGTGAGCGACACGAAGCTCGACCTGATCACCAAGCTGTTGGCCAAGGCCGAGAGCACCACGCCGGAAGAGGCCGAGGCGCTCACCGAGCACGCCGAGCGCCTCATGCTGAAGTACGGCATCGAGCAGGCACGCATCGACGAGAAACGGGCGCGGCTGGGCCAGACATCCGAAGAGATCGTGCAGGAGCGGATGCTGTTCAGCGGCGCCTACGTCCGCGACATCCGCGAACTCGGTGCCGGCGTCGCGCTGGCGCTCGGGTCGCTGCATCCGCTCTACGGCAACGGGGAATCTGCGCTGTATTTCGTCGGGTTCGCGTCGGACGTGCGGCAGGCGCAGATCCTGACCGCGAGTCTCGAGGTGCAGGCGATGGTCGCGATGCGCTCGTGGTGGACCATCGAACGGCACCGGTACCACTGGGGCTCCGAGGCGGACAGGCGGCGAGCGCGCAGCGGGTTCATCCGTGGCTTCGGCGTCGGCGCGGCCGAGCGCATCCGCGAGAGCCGGCGCATGCTGCTGGCCGAGGCCGGCACCGGGATGGATCTCGTACTGGCGTCGCGCAAGGAGCGCGTGGACACCTTCGTCGACGGGATGCGCCTGCGCAAGGCGCGCACCCGGCGGGGAGCGGATGCCGGTGGCTTCACCCGCGGGCACGCGGCCGGCCGCGAGGCGAACACGGGCGGGACGGCGATCGAGCATGAGTGAGAGCGGGCTCACGGCACCCAACGAAACAGTCTCAGTGGGCTAGACTATGGGAAGTCACACCACGTGGGAAGGACCGAACGGAACGACCTTCACGCTGCCGGACGCCACAGCACGATCAGCCCAGGCGTGTACCGAAAACTGCTCAAGGCCATCGAGAAGGACGAGAATGACGCGCTTTGAAGCAAGTGTGACCCGCGAGGGCAAGTGGTGGATGGTCAGCATCCCCTCCATCGACGGACTGACACAGGCCCGTCGGCTCGGCAAGGCCACCGAGATGGCACGGGAGTACATCGCCGCATCGCAGGACCTTCCCCTCGACGAGATCGCCGTTGACCTCACGTTCGCCCCCATCGGTGGCGTCGGGGACATCACCGCACGCGTCGCCCGAATCGCCGCAGAGCGGAGGCGGATGGCGGAGCTCGAGCGGGACGTCGTCACGGAGTCTGGCGTTCTTGCGGAGCAGCTCGCTGCCGCCGACGTCCCACTCCGCGACATCGGAGCAATCCTCGGCGTCTCGCACCAGCGCGCACACCAACTGACCACGACCAACTGACCCCGAAGCATCCGCGGACACCTCGGAGCGACTCCGGGACCGCGCGGACCGCCCGTCCTGAACTCGTGCCCATGCTGTACGCCGACGTCACGACCCCGAGCGAGGCTGAGGCTCTCGCGACCCGCATCCTCGCGATACGGCCGCGCCCGCTGGTGCTGGTCTCGGCGACTCCGGAGGGCGAGTTCGCGTTCGACGACGAGCGGCTGCGGCACGAGCTCGGCGACGTCGCCGACGTGGTCACCATCGCGACCGGCAAGGCCACGCACGCCCTCGAACAGCTGCTGCCGCCCAAGACCCACGCGTTCGGAGGCGCCGCGCGCTCCTACCCGGTCGACTTCGGCAAGGACCCGGACTGGTCCCGCTCGCGACTGCGGTTCCCCGGCAAGGCCGACACCGACGACCTCATCGCCGACGCGATGGCGCAGTCCGTGCAGCAGGTGCGGCGCACCGTCGAATCGGCGGCCCCCGCCGCCGTGCGCCGGGTGACGGGAGTGGTGAAGGGCTTCATCGCCGACGACACCCGCGCCCTGGTCGAACTCGCCGACGGCACCACCGTCACCGCGACCGGCGACCTGCTGCCCGACACCCTGCCGCTGGCCTTCGCGCTCGTGCCCGGATCACCCGTGACCGGCATCCTCCAGGGCAGGAGCTGCACCCGGAGCCCTTCCCCGCCGACCTCAGCACCCTGGCCGACGGTGCGAACACTCTCTCGCTGGTCGTCAAAGTCACCGAGCTGCGCGCCACCGTGCACCTGCATCCCGACCACGCGTTCGTGCTGCGGCGACGTGACGTCAGCACCGACGAGAGCCCGGTCAGCGACGTGCTCGCCGTGGGCGACGTCATCCGCGTGCGCGTCGGACACGGCCCGGCCGGCGAGGTGCTGCTCAGCCATGCCGCGCGCGACGACGACGCGCCGCTCACGCCCGCCTTCCCTCTCGTCACCGGCGGGTCGCCCTGGCTGAGCGAGGATCGCAAGGTCGCGCGATCGGACGCTGCAGAGCCGAACGCCCCGACGCCGGCATCCGCTCCTCTCCCTCCCGACGACTACGCGACCCGAAACGACGTGCGGATGCTGGCGCAGGCGATCTCCGCCCTGCGCGGCGACCTGCTCGCGGTGACCAGCCTCGTCGGACGCGGCGGCGATGCGGCATCCGGCTCTCCCTCGTCGGCAGAGCTCGAGCAGTTGCGCGCGGAGAACGCGCGCCTGCGCAGCGAACTCGCCGAGGAGCGCGCGGAGCGCGCGCGGGCAGAGGCGCGACTCAGCGAGAGCTCGCAGGACCAGCGCGACAACGCGCGGGCGCTGCGCGACGCGCGCCGTGCCGCGGAGCGCGCGCACGTCGACCCGACCGAGGACGGCATCCGGTTCGAGATCGAACGCACCTGGGGAAACCGCACCGCCCCCGGGGAGCGCAAGCGGTGGCCGCTGCGGGAGTTCCGGTTCGGGCCGGACTTCATCGGCTCGCTGTCGAAGCTCGACGAGAACCAGCTGGCCAAGGCGGTGCGTGCCTGCGTCGACGCGATCACCGGCCGCGACCGCGAGATCCCCGCCCGCGACCTGCACCGCCTGCGCACCGGCGAAGGCGGAGACGATGCCTACGTCGTGCGAGCCGACGGCGCGAAGTGCTGGCGCTCCGCGATCGAGCAGGGCACTCCTGGTGCCCGCCGGCTGCATTACTGGGAGCTGTCCGGAGACGTCGTCGAGCTCAGCCGCATCGTGCTGCACGACGACACGAAGCCGTGACGCACTCCGGTCGTTGAGAGCGCTTCGACTCGCTCCGCTCGCTCAACGACCCACCCCCGGTCGTTGAGCGAAGCGACGAAGGAGCGAAGACGAAACGCCCCAGCCGACCGGAGAGCGTTTCGACTCGCTCCGCTCGCTCAACGACCGGAGGCCGTGGCGCCCGTGGCCCGCCGTCGGACAGCGGCACCGGCCGTGACCACCGCGCCGCTCACGAGTAGAGCGGCGGCGATCAGTGCCAGGCCGCCTCCGTCGCCGCCGCCGGTGAGAGCGAGCGATGCTGGCGGCGCCGCAGTCGGTGCCGGCGATGCCGGCGGCACGACCGACGCCGGGGTCTTCTCATTGACGATCTGCCCGAAGCTCGCGGCCGTGTGCTCCGCGTCGATCGTCACCGTGAACGTCTTGTCCGTGCGCTCGTACCCCGCCGGCGCCTTGGTCTCGGTGAGCGTGTAGGTGCCCGCAGGTAGCCCGCCGACGCCGAGCACGCCGTCTGCGTCAGCCTCATCGCCCTGGCCGCCGTCGACCACCGCGATGTCCCCGTCCGGCCCCAGACGAGCCACTCCGAACCCGCGAGCGCGGCACCGTCGCGATCGACCTTCTGCCAGGACAGGCTGCCGACGACGGGCGTCGTGTTCGCCTGGTTCGTGAGGGTGAACTGCACACCGGCCGTCGTCGACGGGGTGACCTCGTAGCGGCCGTCACCGGTCGCTGTGACACCCTCCCCGGTGATGCTCCAGTCGCCCCAGGTCACGCCGTCGATCGTCGGGAGGTCGATCTCCTCGACGATGAACGTCGAGCCGAGAGGTGCGCGGTCGCTGCGCACGGCCTGCCCGACCGGAACCGACAGCGTCTTCGCCGGAGCATCCGATCCCTTGATGGAATAGCGCACCGTGAAGGTCGCACCGCGCGCAGCATCCGCCTGCTCGCCGGACAGCGCCTTCGTGATCTCGAACCTCGTGAACCGCGCGCCGGTTCCGCTGCCACCGCCGGCTTCCGTCACGACGACCCGCGCCGACGTGTCGGAGGAGTTGACGGTCGCGCTGTTGCCGAACACGTCACCGGCCTGCACGATTCCGTCCGCCTGCGTGAAGTACTGCAGGCGGTAGGACATCCCGGAGGACGGCAGACCCGACGCCGTGAACTCGAAAGAGAGGTCATCGGGGGCGAACGTCATCTGATAGCGGGACGTGTCGACTTCGGTCCAGTTGCCGACGAGCACGCCGTCCTGGACAGGCCGCTGCAGCAGCCGGGCCTCACCGGTGTAGTGGTGGTACTCGAGGTCGCGATCGAGAGAGTCGCGCACCACGAAACCGCCGTCGCGGACCGCGCTGCTCGGAATTCCGACCACCCAGCTCAGCAGCCCATCGGTCGCCGTCGGCCCGCCGTACTTGTACGGCTGCCCGGCCTCGGTCAGGTCCTCGGGAGTGATCCCGCCACCGCCGGGAAGAGTCACGATCTCGACCGTGCTGCCCAGGTCGAACTCCACCGTGCCGCTCGTGTTCGACTGCGAGGCCGTCACCTCGACCCAGAACGAACCACCGGGATTCTCCATGTCCTCGACGGCCGCTGTCAGCGTGCAGACGAGCTCAGGACCGTTGCCGCCGGCGATCTGGCACTGCGCGAGCACCACGCCGCTGTCAGGATCGGCGATATCGAACGATCCGCCGCCGCTGCGGCTGAACTCGTCGGGCAGCGTCATCCCGAAGGTGTCTCCGGCCTGGGAGCCGGTGGGCACGGACCAGTCGCCCGTGATGCGGACCTTCTCCCATTGCGCCACCGGCCCGCTGCCGTTGGTCTTCTCGATCGCAAGGTTCGAGATCGCGTCGGCATGGGTCACCGTCGGCGCTGCCGCGGCAATCTGCGCGGTGCCGAGCAGCGCTGCAGCGACGAGAGTCACCCCCGTCAGCGCTGATGTGAGGCCGCGCCACCAGCGCCCGCCCCGTGGTCGTGTCGACTTCTGCGCACGCCGAACGTGCTGTCCCCGAGCCATCAATGCATCTCCCCAGAATTCGTGCGCTCGGCACACGCCGAGCTCTTCCCCAGTACTTGAGAGACGGCGTGACACGCCGATCATTACGCGACTCCGCGAAACGAGGGATGTCCGACCCCGGTGCGAGACTGATGGGATGAAGCTCGAAGAGCTCACCGACACCGCCGACGAGGTCGCGGCGACGTCGTCGCGGCTCGCGAAGATCGACGCACTCGCCCGGCTGCTCTCGCGCGCAGACCCGGCCGAACTTCCGGTGCTCGTGGGCCTGCTGCTCGCCTCACCGCGGCAGGGCCGGCTGGGCGTCGGATGGCGCGGACTCTCGGCCCTGCAGGTCGACCATGCGGATGCCGCGACTCTGAGCATCATCGACGTCGACGACGCCCTCGACGCGCTCGCGCACGCCTCCGGCACCGGATCGGCCGCCCAGCGCACCGGGCTGCTCGAAGACCTCGCCTCGCGTTCGACGCCCGACGAATGGGACTTCCTCGCCCGCGCCATGCTCGGCGAACTGCGCACCGGCGCGCTCGGCGGCGTGCTGCTCGACGCGATCGCCCGCGCCGCCGATCGACCGGTGGCATCGGTCCGCCGCGCAGCCATGCTGTCGGGCGACCTCGGCGAGACGGCCGTGATCGCCCTCACCGGCACGGAAGCCGACCTCGACGCAGTCGGGCTGCAGGTCGGCCGGCCCGTGCTGCCCATGCTCGCCGCCACCGCCGCCACCCCGACCGCCGCGCTCGAGATCACCGGCCGCGCCTCGGTCGAGTACAAGCTCGACGGCGCCCGCATCCAGGTGCACCGGCACGGCGACGAGGTCGGCGTCTACACGCGCAGCCTCGCCGACATCACGCACCGCGTGCCCGAGATCGTCGACATCGTGCGCGCTCTGCCCGCGCACGACCTGATCCTCGACGGCGAGACCCTCTCGCTCGACGAGGACGGCGGGCCGCGGCCGTTCCAGCAGACCATGTCGCGCTTCGGTGCAGATGTCTCACGTGAACTCGTGCTGCGGCCCTGGTTCTTCGACCTGCTGCACGTCGACGGCCGCGATCTCATCGACGAACCGCTCTCCACCCGGCTTGAAGAACTCGAGCGTGTCGCCGGCGACTGGCGGATGCCCGGCACCGTCACCGACGACGCGGATGCTGCGGAGCAGCTCTCCCGCGAGGCCCTCACCGCCGGTCACGAAGGCGTGCTGGTCAAGGCCATCGACGCGCCCTACGCCGCCGGACGGCGGGGAAAGTCGTGGGTCAAGGTCAAGCCCGTGCTCACCTACGACCTCGTGGTGCTCGCTGCGGAGTGGGGTTCGGGGCGCCGGCGCGGCTGGCTGTCGAATCTGCACCTCGGCGCGCTCGACCCCGTGGGTGAGTTCGGAGAGCCCGGCGGCTTCGTGATGGTCGGCAAGACCTTCAAGGGACTCACCGACGAGCTGCTGAAATGGCAGACCGAGACGTTCCCCGAGTACGAAACCGAGCGCACGCCGTACGCCGTGCACCTGCGGCCGGCGCTGGTCGTCGAGATCGCGATCGACGGCGTGCAGAACTCGCCCCGCTACCCCGGCGGCATCGCCCTGCGCTTCGCCCGGGTGAAGGGCTACCGACCCGACAAGACCCCGGCCGAGGCCGACACCATCCAGACGCTGCGGGGGCTGCTGCGCGGGTGACCTACTGAGAACTACTAGAACAGTGGCAGAATCGAGGCATGGCCACCGTGACGAAGACAGAGCTCAACCAGCAGACCGCGCGCGTGCTGGCGCGGGTGGCTGCCGGTGAGCGACTGACTGTCACCGATCGCGGCCGCCCGATCGCGCAGCTCACTCCGCCGGAAGAGGATGTCTGGAGCGACCTCATCGCCGCCGGGCGCGTGACCCTGCCCACGAGGTCCGGGGCTCTGCAGCATCCACCGGCGAAGAGCGGGAAGACGAGTGCCGAGATCCTCGACGACCTGCGGGCCGACCGCCTGTGATCTACCTCGACACCTCGGCCGCTGCCAAGGCCCTGCTCGACGAGGACGGAAGCGCGGACGTCCGCGCGCTGATCGCCTCCGGAGCCGAATTCGTCTCCTCGCGGTTGCTGGCCGTCGAACTCCACGCCGTCGCCGACCGACGGCTGCTCGACGCAGCCGCCGTCCAGGAGCTGCTCGACAGGGTCGCCCTCGTCTCGCTCGACGACGAGACTGCGGCCACGGCGATCACCATGCACTCCCGCCTGCGCACCCTCGATGCCCTGCATCTGGCGACCGCTGTCCGCATTCGCGGAGTGGTCGACAGCATCCTCACCTTCGATGCGGAGATGCGGGCAGCCGCCGTGGCCGCAGGGATCCCTTCCCGCGACTGACGCGGCATCCCGTCGGAGATCTGCATCATTCCGGAGACTTCTGCCCGGTCGGCATCCGAGATGCTGCAGATCTCCGAGATCGTGCAACTCAGCGCTGGTGCACCGGCCGACTACGCTGGCGCGATGACCGATCCGATGCATTTCGACGGCATCGCCGGCGGATACGGCGCGGCGCGTCCGCCGTATCCCGCGGCGCTGTGGTGGACCGTCGAGGAGACGGGGCTGGTCACGCCAGGGCGCGTCGCCCTCGACCTCGGTGCCGGCAGTGGCGAGGCGACCGGCGAACTCCTCGCACGCGGCATGGACGTCATCGCCGTCGAGCCCGGGGAGCACCTGGCGGCGATCCTCGCGCAGCGCCTTCCCCGAGCCACGACGATCCGCGCCCGCGCCGAAGACCTCGACCTCGCCCCGGCATCCGTCGACCTCGCCGTCGCGGCGACCTCGATCCACTGGATGGACCTCGGCCTCGTGCTGCCGATCGTCCACCGCACCCTGGCTCCCGCAGGGCGCCTGCTGATCTGGCGCAACGTGTTCGGTGACGCCGACGCCGAGATCACTCCGTTCCGACGCGAGGTGCAGCGCATCGTCGACCGCCGCAGCACCGTCCGAGCCGGCGACCCGGAGAGCGCCGATCTCGCTGCGGAGCGGGTCGCCGCATCCGGCCTGTTCACGATCGCCGGCATCCACCGCTACCGCTGGAGCATCGATCTGACCACCGATCAGGTGCGGGCGCTCTTCACCACCTTCAGCGACTGGTCACTGGCCGAGGTCGAGGCCGCCTCCGCCGCGGTCGCCGCCCTCGGCGGCACCGTGACCGAGTACTACACGTCGTGGCTGATCGACGCGCGGCCGATCCCGCTCTGATCTCGACATCCCGTCGGAGATCTGCAGAATCGCGGATACCTCGGCCCCCGGCATCCGGAACTCTGCGGAAGTCCGAGATCGTGCCTCCGCCTCGCTCAGCCGGAGTCCGCCGCGAGGCGAAAGCCGACGCCGATCGCCCGCAGGTCCTCCTCGTACGCGCCATGCCGACGCGCACAGCGCGCGAGGTCGCGATCGTGGCGGAAGGCACCACCGCGGGTGATGTGCGGGTCGAATGCCCAGCTCTCGAGAGCAGAGACCTCCGCGGGCGCGCCCGGGTACGGGGCGTAGAGCGTCGAGGTCCACTCGTCGACGTTGCCGGCCATGTCGAGCACGCCGAACGGACTCGCGCCCGCGGGAAACGAGCCGACCGGCGTGGTCGTGCCGACGCCGAGGTCCCAGAGGTTCGCGAGGCCGGTGCGGTACTGGTCGCCCCACGGGAACTCGCGGACGTCGTCGCCACGCGCCGCGCGCTCCCATTCCGTCTCGGTCGGCAGGCGCACCTCGTACCCGACGCGCTCGGTCATCCAGGAGCAGAACGCCTGTGCATCCGCCCAGGTGATCCCGAAGACCGGATGGTCGTCCGGCTCCGCTGGCACGGCACGGTCCGTCTCGGCGGAGAACGCCCGCCACTGCGCGACAGTGACCGGCGTGCGGGCGATACGGAACGCGGCGACCGGAACGGATGCCCGCGGCGCCTCCTTCAGGAACCAGGCAGCGGAAACCCCCGTGTCGGCGTACCGCGTCACGACGGTGTCGAGCTGATCGACGGGCGTGCCGCGCTGCAGCACCCCCGCCGGGATGTGCACCCAGTCGATCGGCGGCACGGTCATAGGTCCTCCACACTCTGCTGGTCCTCGAGGTCCTCCACAACCTCGAGGTTCTCGCAGGCATTCCCCCATGGATGTCCGCGAGTCGCACGAGAGTAGCGACATGACGATCCATAAGGCATACCCTGCAAATGAGGGCATTGATGTTCGCATGGACGCACCTCTCGCCACGAGGAACGCGAAGGACTTCGACGGCACCGGGGCGCGGGTCGTGAACCCGTGGCTCCTGGAGGAGGAACGATGACCCGGTTCCGCCTGCGTGCGTCGCTCGTGGGCAGCGACCCCGAGATCCGGCGCGAGTTCGACGCCGACGGATCGCTGCACCTCGCCGACCTGCACGACGCCCTTCAAGTGATGTTCGGCTGGCGTGATTCGCACCTGCATCAGTTCACCGACGCCGATCCGTACACGCACGGCGCCGCGGGCCGGCGATGGGAGTCACCTTTCGCGCCGGATGCCGGGGACGACACGCTCTCGGAGTACGAGTTCCGCATGCAAGACGTGCTCGGAACGACGGACACCCTCTGGTACGAGTACGACTTCGGCGACGGCTGGGCGGTCCGCATCGACGTCCTCGACCGGTTCGACGGCGACCCGCTGTTCGCGCCCGTCGTGCTGCAGGACGGCGCCCGCCGTGGTCCGTTCGAGGACTCCGGCGGCCTTCACGGCTACGCCGAGAAGCTCACGATCGCCGCCGATCCGCAGCATCCGGAGCACGACGAGATCGTCGCATGGATCCGCGCGACCGTCGGCCCGTGGGCCACGCCGACCCCTGACGCCTTCGACCTGATCGGTCTCCAGTCCGAGTTGAACCTGCGCTTCAAGCCGGAGGAGTCGGGTTACGACCCGGACGAGATGTCGGGGATCGTCAAGGCCGACGCGCACCGCCGGGCCGGCGACGTGGGTGCGGCTTCACCCCTCACCGTGTTCGCCGGGCAGCTGCCACCGCCGATCCGCTCTGAGCTGCGCCGGCACCTGCACGCCGCCGGCATCCTGGATCCGGTCGAGATCTCACCGGACGACGCAGCCCGCATCATCCGCCCGTTCGGCTGGCTGATGGAGGCCGTCGGCACAGACGGGCTGAAGCTGACCGCGGCTGGATGGATGCCTGGGGCGACCGTGCTCGAAGGCATGACGCGGCTCGGCTGGATGCAGGAGTGGTCGACGATCGGCAAGGGCAACCGTGAAGACGTCACGCCCCCGATCTCCGTGCTGCGCGAGACCGCCGAGCGCATGGGTCTGGTGCGTGTCGTGAAAGGCCGACTCGTGCTCAGCGCTGCTGCGAAGAAGGCGCTCGGTGATCCGGTGCTGCAGCTGCGCCTCGTCGTCGGCGGGCTGTATCGCAGACTCAGTGAGGCCGAGACGGATGCCGCGGTGCTGCAGCTGCTCGCGATCGCGGACGGCACCCCGCGGGCGCAGCGCTGGGAGGCTGTGGCGTACGGCATGGAGATGTGCGGTTGGGCGTCGTCGACGGGATACGCATTCACCGAGCAGGACATCCCGCACGCGACGTTCCAGGCCGATCAGGTGCTGATGTACATCGGGGACGAGTACTGGAAGCGGCGCTCCGAGCGCGGCGTGAGCGCGGACGTGAGAATGTTCGCGCGGGAGGCGCTGCGGTAGGGCTGAACGCGTCTCGTCTCGCTTCGCTCGCGAGGCGGCCGGGGTATCAACGTGATACGCGAATAGGCGCTTATCGGCCCCGGTAGACTGGAGCCGCCCCGCTTCTCCCTTCTCTTCAGGAGCCCGCGTGACCACCACACACATCCCCGACTCCGTCGAGAACGCCCTCGCGACCCCTGAGAAGGAGCAGCCCTACGCGGCGCTCGGCCTCAAGGACGACGAGTACGCCCGCATCCGCGAGATCCTGGGCCGCCGCCCCACCTCGGGCGAGCTGGCCATGTACTCGGTGATGTGGTCGGAGCACTGCTCCTACAAGAGCAGCAAGAACTACCTGCGCCGCTTCGGCCAGAAGGTCTCCGACGAGATGAAGCAGCGCCTCATGGTCGGCATGGGCCAGAACGCCGGCGTGGTCGACGTGGGCGAGGGCTGGGCCGTCACCTTCAAGGCCGAGTCGCACAACCACCCCAGCTACATCGAGCCGTTCCAGGGCGCGGCGACCGGTGTCGGCGGCATCGTGCGCGACATCATCTCGATGGGCGCCCGCCCCGTGGCCGTCATGGACGCGCTGCGCTTCGGCGCCATCGACCACCCCGACACCGCCCGCGTGGTGCACGGCGTCACCGCCGGAATCAGCTTCTACGGCAACTGCCTCGGCCTGCCCAACATCGGCGGCGAGACCGTGTTCGACTCGGTCTACCAGGCCAACCCGCTGGTCAACGCCCTCGCGGTCGGCGTGCTCCGCCACGAGGACCTCAAGCTCGCCAACGCCACCGGCACGGGCAACAAGGTCGTCCTGTTCGGCGCCCGCACGGGCGGCGACGGCATCGGCGGCGCCAGCATCCTGGCATCCGACTCCTTCGACGACGGCGGCCCCACCAAGCGGCCCGCCGTGCAGGTCGGCGACCCGTTCGCCGAGAAGGTGCTCATCGAGTGCTGCCTCGAGCTGTACCGCGACGAGCTGGTCGAGGCCATCCAGGACCTCGGTGCCGCCGGCATCTCGTGCGCGACCAGCGAGCTGGCCGCCAACGGCGACTCCGGCATGCACGTCTCGCTCGACAACGTGCTGCTGCGCGACCCCACCCTGACCGCTGAGGAGATCCTCATGTCGGAGTCGCAGGAGCGCATGATGGCGATCGTCGCCCCCGAGAAGCTCGACGCCTTCATGGCCGTCGTGAACAAGTGGGAGGTCGAGACCAGCGTGCTCGGCGAGGTCACCGGAGACGGCCGCCTCATCATCGACTGGCAGGGCGAGCGCATCGTCGACGTCGACCCGTCGACCGTCGCCGTCGACGGCCCGGTCTACGACCGTCCCGTCGCCTACCCGACCTGGATCGACGCACTGCAGGCGGATGCCGCCGGAGGAGCTGCCCCGCTCGTCCGACCCGGCCGTGCTGCGCGAGCAGTTCCTGCAGCTGATCGCGAGCCCGAACCTGGCCGACGTCAGCTGGATCACGAACCAGTACGACTACTACGTCGGCGGCAACACCGCCCTGGCCTTCCCCGACGACTCCGGCATGATCCGCGTCGACGAGGAGTCCGGCCTCGGCTTCGCGATCTCCACCGACGCGAACGGCCGCTACAGCCAGCTCGACCCGTACCGCGGCGCGCAGATCGCGCTGGCCGAGGCGTACCGCAACGTCGCCGTCACCGGCGCGACGCCCACCGCGATCACCGACTGCCTGAACTTCGGCTCCCCGGAGAACCCCGAGGTCATGTGGCAGTTCGGCCAGACGGTCGACGCCCTCGCCGACGGCTGCTACGCCCTGGGCACCCCGGTCACCGGCGGCAACGTCTCGTTCTACAACCAGACCGGCGACGTGCCGATCCACCCCACCCCGCTGGTGGGCGTGATGGGCATCATCGACGACGTCTCGCGCCGCATCCCTTCGGGCTGGCAGGACGAGGGGCAGAACATCTACCTGCTCGGCGTCACCTCGACCGAGCTGTCCGGCTCGGCCTGGGCCGACGTCGTGCACGACCACCTCGGAGGCCTGCCGCCGCAGGTCGACCTCGAGGCCGAGCGCCGGCTCGCCGGGCTCCTCGCCGCCGCGCGCGACGAGTGGCTGATCTCGTCGGCGCACGACCTGTCCGAGGGCGGCCTGGCCCTCTCGCTCGCCGAGGCCGTCTCGCGCTTCGGCGTCGGCGCGCGCGTCTGGCTCACCGAGCTGATGGAGCGCGACGGAGTGGATGCCGCATCCGCCCTTTTCTCGGAGTCGACCGGACGCGTCATCGTGACCGTGCCCCGCGAGGACGACGTGAAGTTCCGCGGCCTGTGCGAGGGCCGCGACTACCCGGTGCTGCGCATCGGCGTCACCGACAGCGAGCCCGCCCTCGAGGTGCAGGACGTGTTCACCGCCACCGTGGCAGAGCTGCGGGAGACGTCGCGTGCGACGCTGCCGGCCGCCTTCGGCCCCACCGTCACCGAGCCCGCTTCGTCCGGTCGTTGAGCGAGGCCGCCAGGCCGAGACGAAACGCCCCGAACCACCGCAAGGACTACTCATGAACCAGCACGAAGACGCCGAAGACCTCTCCGTCTACAGCGAGCGCCGCCAGAAGCGCATCCGCGTCACCGCCTGGGTGACCATCGTCGCCCTCATCCTGGTCGGCGGCGGCGCCACGGTGCTCGGCCTCATCCTGAACTGAGTCGGTCTGCGGACCCGCGCACTGCCGCGCCCCGCGCACTCTCGCGGAGTTGTGCACCTCCCGCGGACGAAGGCCCGGCATCCTCCCGCGCGAAGCGCACATTCCCGAACGAACGCGCGGGGCGGATGCCGGATCAGGGCGCGGGCTCCGCGACCCAGAACCGGGGGTCGCCCCAGCCCAGTTCGCCGTGACCGGCCGCGTTCAGCGCGAGGAGCACGAGCACGCGGCGAAGGCCTCGTGCGACGCGTGACCGGCATCGACGGCGATGTCGAGCAGCGGCATCCGCGTCGTCAGCATCCGGAACGCGGCGCGCTCCAGCAGGATGCGGCGGCGGAACGCCCCGGGTTCTCGCCCGCCGCCGATCGGATGATCCGGTCTAGGTGGAAGCGTGAGAACCCGACCCGCGCGGCCAGCTCCGCGCCGTCGATCGTGCCGGCCTCGTCGTCGCGCAGGGCGTCGGCGAGCCGGTCGACGAAGGTCGCGAAGGTGTCCGCGGGGTGCTCATGCCCCCATCGTGCTCCTCCGCGGCGGCACGCTTGATCATCCTTGCGCAGTCGCGCACCCCTCGCGCCCGGCCGGATCTCAGCGTACCCTCGGCCGGAAGTGCACCGGGAGGCACACCATGACGATCCAGCTGTTCGACGTCGCACGTGACGCAAACATCGAGGGTTACCTCATTGGGTCGCCCGTGAGCATCATCCGCGAGTACGCCTCGCCGGGCGCCGGCCCGCGCCTGCACCGCCATCCTTACGCCGAGACCTTCGTCATCCATCACGGCAGAGCGCTGTTCACCGTCGGCGAGGATCAGCTGGTGGGCGTCGGCGGGCAGATCCTCGTCGTGCCCGCTCTGGTCGCGCACCGCTTCGAGGTTCTCGACGGCGACATCTACGAGGCGACGCACATCCACGCGAACGACCGCTTCATCACCGAGTGGCTCGAGTGAGCGGGCCGCCCGCGCCGGGGCGTGCGTGCGGAATCCCGGAGATCTGCGACTTTCCGGACGGTCTCGTGCGGCGGACTCCGGGATGCTGCAGAACTCCGATGTTACGAGCGGGACTATGCTGACCGGATGCCTGATCAGCGGGAGAATCTGCAGCGCCTGCGCGCCGAGGCGGCGGCGCGCGCCGCGTCCGCGGCATCCGCTCTGCGGGCGCTCGTGCACGATCGCGAGGGATCGAACGACGACGACGAGCACGACCCCGAGGGCGTCACGCTGTCGTCGGAATGGTCGCGGCTGTCGGGTCTGACCGACGCCGCAGCAGACGAGCTGCGGCAGGTCGACGACGCGCTGGCGAGGATGGATGCCGGCACCTACGGCATCTGCGCCGGATGCGGAAAGCCGATCCCGTCGGCGCGGCTGGAGGTGCGGCCGTTCGCCGACCGGTGCGTGGCGTGCGCCGAGGCCGGACGCTGACCCCGCGACCGGATTAGGCTGAACCCATCATGCAGGAGTTCTTCGAGGGGTTCTGGCAGTTCGCCGGCGACTACTGGTGGCTGATCTTCCCGATCATGGGGGCCGCCGGCGGCATCGGCAAGGCCTGGGAGCGCGGCGCGAAGCGCCGTCATGAGCGGCGCCTCGAGACCATCCGTCTGAAGGGCGAGATCAAGGCCGCCCAGATCGCCGCGCGCGGCGGGCAGACCGGCCCGATCCCGACCCGGAAGCAGCAGCAGAAGAAGCAGGACGAGAGCCATGCCGAACTGCTCGCCCGCCTGTTCGCCGAGCACGACGAGATCACCGCCCGCTGGCTGGACTACGAACTCGACGTCGCCAAGCTCATCGCCTTCCCCGCCATGAGCGACGGACGGCAGCCGCTGACCGCCGCATTCCTGAGGGCCAAGAAGGTCGCGGACGCCCTGCGCCCGGCATCCGCCGAGGCGAAGGTCACCGAGCAGCAGGTCACCGAGTACCTCGACGCGGTCGGCAACTACTCCGTCGCCTTCGAGGTCGCCGAGCGCGAGGCCCGCCGACTGCGGAACTCGACCTTCACCGAGGACGAGCGCAAGCGCCTCGACCGCGCGCAGCAGCTGCTGAAGGTCGCCGTCGACGAATCGGCCACACAGGCCGAGCGCAACGTCGCCTACAAGCGCGTGCGTGAGGAGCTCGACGGGCTGATCGTGCTCTCGGATCAGGCCGTGACGGTGCTCGAGAAGCAGGTCGCCCGAGAGCTCCCCGCCCGGCCGGATGCCGCGCCTGCGGCGCCGCCCGCGCCCGCGGCGCCGCCCGCTCCGGAGCGGATGCCGCTGAAGCGTCCGGAGACGTCATGACGCGACGCTCCGCGACGTGAGACGCGCTTCGGCTCCGCCCCCTCGGCGATCGACGGCGAGTCGCGGCCGGAACCCGTGACGCTCCCCGGAAACCGTGGTGCGGTTCGACTCGTCCCGCCCGCGGGCCGACCCGCAGCACAGACCCTCACGCATTGATGCTCCCAGCGCATCAAAACGTGAGTCCCCGGGCCCAGCCCGCTCGCGGGACAAGCGTCGCTCGCAGAACCCGATTCCGGGACGACGCGGTAGCGTGAGGTCGTGAGAGTCGCCCGTGACCGGATCGTCGCGTTCCGGCTGGGTGCGCATCATCTGTCGGAGCGGATCGACGAGCACGGCCTGCTCGAGGCCGCCGCCGCGTGCGGCGTGCAGAACAGCCCGCCGGGTTCCGCCCTGCTCGCCCTGAGCGCCCGCGTGCGGTCGATGACGTCGCAGATCCTGGATGCCGCGATCGACGATCGCTCGATGCTGCAGACCTGGGCCATGCGCGGGGCTCCGTTCCTCTTCCCCACCGCGGATGCGGGGGCCTTCACCACCGGAGTGCTCGCGACGACCGATCCGGCGCTGCGCCGGTTCATCCTCGGGGTCGGGCCGTCGGTCGACGATCTCGGGATCACCGTCACCGAGGCCGTCGACCTGATCGATGCGCATCTCGACGATGCGCTGGCCGGACGCCGCCTGGCGATCGACGACCTCGGCGCGGAACTCGCTCGTCTGACCATGCCCGACCTGACGCCGCCGCAGCGCAAGGTCTGGCGGCGCGAGGGTCCGCATGCGCCGGGACAGCCGACCGGCGAGGCCGTCGCGCACTTCTGCCTTCGCATCCTCATGCTGCGCGGGCGCGTCTGCTTCGCCCCGCGAGAGGGCGATCGGGCGCCGTTCGTGCTGGTCGAGGAGTGGCTCGGGCATCCTCTTCCCGAGGCGGACGCGCAGCAGACGCGCGCTGAGCTGCTGCGCAGGTATCTGCACTGCTACGGGCCGTCGACCCGCGCCGACTTCGCCGCCTGGCTGGGCCTGCGCGCGGGCGATGTCGCGCCGTGGTGGACGCCCCTCGACGAGGAGCTGGTCGAGGTGGACGCCGGACGCCGCGCCTGGATGCTCGCCGACGACGTCGACGCGCTGCACGCGGCGTCCATGCCCGAGGGCGTCCGCCTGCTGCCGCCACGGGATCCGTACATGCAGGCACGCGAGCGGGGTCTGCTCGTCGAGAAGAAGCACCAGCACGAGGTCTGGAAGACGGTCGGCGATCCGGGCGCGCTGCTCGTGGACGGCGAGGTGGCGGGCATCTGGCGCCCGCGGAAGAAGGGCCGAGTGCTCACGCTCGCGGTCACACCGTTCGCCGCGCTGACGGAACGGACACGACGCCAGCTGCAGTCCGAGGCAGAGCAAGTGGCCGCGCTCCGTGGCGCGACGACCGTGGACGTGACGCTTCCCGGGTGATCGAGCTCCAGGGCCGTCGGGCGAGGGAGCGACGAGCGGTCAGACCCAGCCGCGCCTCGCGGCCTGCGCGCCGGCCTGGAAGCGGCTCGACGCGCCGAGCCGGTCGATGAGCTCCGCCACGTGCCGGCGCACCGTGCGCTCGGAGAGCCCCAGGTGCCTCGCGACCGTCTCGTCCTTCAGCCCGGCGCTCAGCAGTCGCAGCAGCTCGGAGTCCAGCCCCGAGAGGTCACCCACCGGGGCGGCATCGGCGAAGACCGGGCTCGCCATCTCCCAGGTGGCCTCGAACAGTTCCACGAGCGCATCGCACAGCCGGGACTGCCACACCAGCACCGCGGTCGTGCGGGTGCTCTCCTCGCGGGCGGTGAGCGGCACGACGGCCACGCGCCGATCGATGAGCATCATCTTCAGCGGCACGTGCGCGGCGACCCGCGCCTCCTCACCCAGCCCGGACAGCCGCCGGATCGCGTCGACACGCTCAGGCACATCGAGCACGCCCGCCCCGTACACGGCGCGCACGCTCACACCCCGTGCGAGCAGCACCTCCTCGGTCTCGCTCTCCGACCGCGGCACGTCGGTGACATAGGGCGGCTCCTCGAAGGCGATCACCTCGCGCTCGGCGTTTCTCAGCAGGGCGTCCAGCCGCTCCGAGATGATCGAGGGCCCGTCCAGCACCTCCACCAGCTGCTGCGGCTCGCTGCGCAGCATCCGTTCCATGTACTCGGCCGCATAGGTGTCGATCGCGGCGGTCGCGCGCTCGAGTTCGGCCTGCCTGGCGCGCACCAGGATCGGGATGCCGATGCGCGGGTCGACGGGTGCGTACTGCGGCGGGGAGGCGTCGTCGACCGTCACGAGACCGGCCATCGTCAGCGCCTCCGCCGCGCGCCGTGCCGTGGCCGTCGGCACACCCAGCGCCGCCCCGAGCTCCCGCACCAGCAGACGCGGATGCCGCAGCAGCGCGCGATAGGCGCGCTCCTCGACCTCGCCCAGGCCGACACCGTCCAACACGCGTGTCCTCATCTCTGTCGACTATGCGTGAGTCTAGTGACCTAAACCGGTCACTGACCGGAAGCTGTCCGCATCCGGCATCCGGAATCTGCGAACCTTCATAGGAACCCGCTTTCCCCCGCGGGCCGTCCGTCGCCCCCGAACGGGCATCCTCCCCATAGAGAGACACCTCCCCATGAACAGGTCTCATCGCCGTCTGCGTGCCGCAGGCGTCGCCGTGGCCGCGACGACAGTCATCGGACTGCTCGCCGTGCCCGCGGCGTACGCCACGGACGCGGCCCCCGATGCCCCGCGCCTCACACCCGAGGCGCTCGCGTCGCTCAGCGACCGGTACACCCCGCAGTCCGACGGCACGCCCGGCCTCGTCGCCGAGGCGTCAGGTCAGGCGGATGCCCCGTCGCAGACGCTCAAGGCGACGCAGAAGAGCAAGAGCGACGAAGACGTCTCCGGCTTCGAGTCGAAGGGCAGCATCGAGACGATGCGCGGCGCCGTGTCGCCGATGACGCTCGACGGCACGAAGGACTGGGTCGGCGTCTCGAACGCCGGAGGCCTGGCACGTTATGACGCCCACGGCGACCTGAAGTGGCAGATCGGCGCGCATGACCTGTCCGCGGCGTGGCAGGTCGACTACGAGTCGCCGTTCACGACCGAAGACCTCACACCGGTGATGTTCCAGGGCTTCAACCCCTACCAGCCCGGCTCCACCGGCCGGCACCCGTTCGCCCAGCTGGATGTCACCGGCGACCACGTCGCCGACGTCGCCGTCGCCTATCAGCTCGGCGTCGCCCCCATGGAGCCCTTCCGGGTGCCGGGCTCCGACCTCACCAGCGGGACGTTCGTCAGCGTCGTCGACGGCGCCACCGGCGACATGGTCTGGCACACGTTGATCCCCGGCACCGTCGGCTCGATGCACGCGCAGGACGGCAAGCTGATCGTCGCGCAGAACACCGGACCGAACTGGGATCTGAACCCCGTCGCCGAACAGGGCGACAGCCGCAGCTCGCTGATCGCCTACCAGTTCTCGGGCCGGGGTCGCCACGTCTCCGGCAAGGCCGCCTGGACCTACAGCACGAACGCGCCGTTCGCGAAGTGGTCGGACATCGAGACTCTCGGTGACGGACGCATCACCGCCGCCTGGACCGACACCCCGATGGCGCTGGGCAATCCTCGCCCCGCCGCCGGGCACGTCCTGGTGCTCGACACGAAGAAGGGCCGCGTCGTCACCGATGTGAAGACCCCCGGCTACCCGCGGATCGTGCAGAAGGACGCCGTGAAGGGTCGTGTGCTCGTGGCCGAGCAGAACGACCCGTACGACGCCGTGCGCCTCGACCTGACCGCGATCGACATCGCGTCGGGCAAGCGCACGGTGATCGCCTCGCACAACGGCGCGATCCCCGCCGGCGTCGTCATCAACCCCCACGGCAACGGGCCGCGCTACCTCGTCGCCGAGGTCAGGATCAACGCCGACCTCTCCGACGGGCCCTCGTCGGTGGTCGGTGTCGACGCGAACGGCAGCACCCGCTGGAGCTACACCACCAAGTCGACTGTCGGCGCGCCGATCGCCCCGATCACCGGCCTGGACGTGGCATCCAACGGCGTCGTCGCGGTTTCGGTGGGAGACGGCATCATGCAGTCCCTCGACAACCCGGAGGGACCGCTGCACACTCAGCTCGTCGGTCTCGACAACCGGTCCGGAAAGGTCGCGTGGACGCGTGACGGCGCGGTCACCGGCAACGAGGCCGTCGCCTATCAGGGCGGGTTCCTGACCGTCGGCTACGACTCCACCGCCTGGCGCACCGACAAGCGCGGCAAGACCGAAGCTCTGCCCCTGCTCGCCGACCTCTACGCCGCAGCCGCGTATGACGTGAACCACGACGGCGTGAAGGACGTCATCGCCGGTGGCCAGAGCCACGGTGTGTTCGCACTGGACGGCAAGGCCCTGTCGCACGGCGAGACCAAGGTGCTGTGGACGCAGGCCGTGAGCCAGGCCGTGCACGGTCTGAAGGTGGGCGCTGTCTCCGACGGCAAGGGCAAGCACGGCAAGGGCAAGACCTCCGAACGCGTCGTCGTCGCCACCTCGCACGGCTTCGCCGTGATCGATCCCCGCAACGGTAGGCTCACCTCGGATGTGAAGACCGGCGCGTTCCAGTGGAACGCGACGATCGCCGACGGCCTGATCCTGGCCGGTGGCGAGAAGACGTTCGGAGCCTATGACGCCGAGGGCCGCCCCGTCTGGTCGTACCGCCCCAAGGGCACCGGGAACAAGGCCGTCGCCTACTCGACTCCCGCGGTCGAGGACGGGCGCGTGTTCCTGGAGTACGGCGGCTTCCGCGACAGCATCGGCACCGGGACATCCGATCCCGCGCCGACCGCCGTCGCACTCGACCTCGCGAAGGGTACCGAGAAGTGGGCCGTTGCGGCCTCCGGCGTCAAGGCGACCTGGATCGAGGCGCAGGACGGCGTGCGCGCCGCCGACGTGCCCGGCGCCGACGGCAACGCCGTGGCGTTCGCGTTCGGCGGCGACACCGTCAGCACCCGCGGCCACACCCTGATGCTGCTCGACGGACGCACCGGTGCGCCGGTGAAGACCTATGAGGGCCCGGGTTCGGCGACCTTCCAGGGGTTCACGTCCTCCGCTGATCAAGGTCTGCTCTGGCTGCACCAGAACGCGATCCACCAGGTCCCCGCCGACGGTTCGGAGGCGTACTTCGCCCGGACGATGGCGAACGTCTGGCAGGGCACCATGGCCACCGCCCAGGACGGCAGCGAGATGTTCATCGGTGCGGTCGGCGGTGTCTACTCATGGTCGATGCCGTTCGCGAACGCTCCGGACGACTACCAGCGGGGCGACGGATCCGCCTTCGCCTACTTCGCCGGCTCGGTCACGGCCGCCGACCTCAGCAAGGGCAAGGTGACCGACCTGATCGCGCTGCCCCGGGACTACGCCGCGTACAACCTCAACCAGGAGGTCGGCGGCTACGGCAACAACCCGTACGCCATCGACAGCTTCCCGCACGGAGTGACGATCCTGCAGGCATCCGGTTCGACGCCGGCCACGGGAGCGGATGCTGCCGCACCCGCCCTTCCGCAGGCGGCTGCCGAAGCGGCCAGTTCCGAGCAGATCGATGCGTCCCCGCTCCCGCGGGCATCACCTCGGCGCCTCACCAGATCGTGAAGCAGCAGGCGGTGACCCCGCACGCCGAGGTCACGGTCCCGGGCTACACGGCACAGCAGATCCAGAAGCGTCTGGGCCTCTCCGGCGACGGCGAGGGCACGACGGTCGCCATCGTGATCGCGTACCACTACCCGACCGCGAAGGAGGATGCGAACGCCGCGGCCGCGCAGTTCGGTCTGCCCCAGACGTGCGACGTTGTCGCCGAGGGCGCGGACTGCTTCGACTTCGAGGTGGTCTACGCCGACGGCGCCCAGCCCGCCGTGAACGCACAATGGAACCAGGAGGCCGCGCTCGACATCCAGTCGATCCATGCAGTCGCTCCGAAGGCGAAGATCGTGCTCGTCGAATCGAAGGACGCTACGGCCGCGGCGATGTACCGCGCCGTCGACAAGGCGGCTTCGCTGAAGCCGACGGCCATCAGCAACAGCTGGGGCATGTCCGAGTTCTCGGAAGAGGCGTTCTACAACAAGCACTGCGCGCTGACCACCTCGGCCTGCCTGCAGTCGACCGGCGACTTCGGCTGGCCGTCGAGCTACGGCAGCACCAACCCGCACATCCTGTCGGTCGGCGGCACCAACCTGAAGCTCGACGAGGACGGCGATACCGTGAGCGAGTCGGCCTGGGCGAAGACCGGAGGCGGCGTGAGCTTCTTCCAGAAGCGCCCCGCCTACCAGGACGGTGTCGTGAAGGGCGCGCTGCGTTCGACCCCGGACGTCAGCTTCGTGGCCGATCCGGCGACCGGCTTCTCGGTGTACTACACCGCGGGCACCCAGCACTACTGGGCGGCCGTCGGCGGCACCAGCCTCTCGGCTCCGCTCTGGGCGGGCATCCTCGCGGTGACCGACCAGCTGCGCTTGGCCGACGGCAAGGACCGTCTGGTCGCTGTCGGGCCGAAGGACTCGGCGCCGCTGCATGAGGCGATCTACAGCCTCGACAAAGGGCTGTCGGATGTCGCGTCCGGCGCCAACGGCCTGTGCGGCACCGAGTGCACCGCTGGGGCGGGATACGACTCGGTGACCGGCCTCGGGTCCCCCATCGCGGGGATCGACAAGGCCCTCGCCGAGAAGTAGCCCGGCAAGAAGCGAATCCCCGCCGGCACCCCCTCGCCGGCGGGGATTCGTGCGTCTTGCCACCAGTCGGTGAGCGAGCGAGACCCCTCCGCGATCGTTGAGCGCGCGACGAAGGTGGTCGTTGAGCGGAGCGACGAAGGAGCGAAGACGAAACGCAGAGACGGAGCGCCCTCAGGTCACCTGACGCGTTTCGTCTCGCTTCGCTCGCTCAACGACCGGAGGGTACTGCGCTCACAGCGGCTGGGCGAAGCGCCTCCGCGGCGGCGGCGAGGGCGCCGTCGGCGAGCGAGAAGTAGGCCCACTTCCCGCGCTGCTCGCGGGTGACCAGACCTGCATCAGCGAGGATCTTCATGTGGTGCGAGACCGTGCCCTGCGACAGACCCACCGGATCGGTGAGGTCGCAGATGCAGGCCTCGCCGCCCTCACTGCCCGAGATGAGCGACAGCAGCATGACGCGGGTGGGGTCTCCGATCGCCTTGAACACCCGGGCGATGCGCTCGGCCTCGTCGAGGGAGATCGCCGCAGTGACACGGGGCGAGCAGCACGCGCGCTGCTCGACGGTGACGGGAAGGGTCATACCGACATCTTCCCACGTATTGACAAACTTCGATAGGTACGTGAGGGTTTCATATTGAAGTCCTTCAATTCGAGGAGATGTCATGTCCGAGCTTCCCGTCGTCGTCATCGGAGCGGGCCCGCAGGGCCTCGCCGCTGCTGCGCACCTGACCGAGCGCGGTCTTGACGCGATCGTCGTCGAGCGCGGCGAGAGCGCCGCCGCGGCAGTCACCGAGTGGGGTCACGTCCGCCTGTTCTCCGCCTGGCCCGAACTGACGGATGCCGCAGCGCGGCGCCTTCTCGAACCATCCGGCTGGAGGGCGCCCACGAGCGGCTACCCGACCGGTGCGGACTGGGTGCGGGACTACCTCGCGCCCCTCGCCGAGGCCCTCGGCGACCGGGTCCGCTACGGAACGACGGTGACCGGAATCGCACGCCGAGGCCGCGACAAGGTCGTGGACAGCGGACGAAGGAGCCAGCCGTTCGTGGTGCACACGGTCGACCAGGGCGGTCAGGAGGGACGCATCCTCGCCAGCTCGGTGATCGACGCGACCGGCACCTGGTCGCTGCCGAACCCCGCCGGTGCGGACGGATTCCCGGCGGTGGGCGAAGCCTCCGCGGCGGATCACATCTCGTACCGCATCCCCGACGACGTCTCCGACCTCGCCGGCTCCCACGTCGTCGTGGTCGGCGCCGGCCATTCCGCCACGCACACCGTGCTGCGGCTGAGCGAACTCGCCCGGCGCGAGCCCGGCACGCGGGTCACCTGGCTGCTGCGCCGGGGCAGCGCCACGAACGTGTTCGGCGGCGGTGCGGGCGATGAGCTTCCCGAGCGGGCTGCGCTGGGTTCCCGCGCCCGCAAGGTGATCGATGCGGGAGTCGTCGACCTCGTCACCGGCTTCCGGGTCGCGCAGTTCACGCAGGATGGCGTCGCCCTGACGGTCCGCTCCGAGGACGATCGCGAGATCAACGACGTCGCCCACGTCTTCGCCCTCACCGGGTTCCGCCCCGACACCGGCATCCTCCGCGAGCTGCGCATCGACCTGGACACGTCGCTGGAGGCGGTGGCCGGCATCGCGGCCGAGATCGACCCGAACATCCACTCCTGCGGATCGGTCGGAGCGACCGGCGCGCGCCAGCTCGCGCAGCCCGAGCAGGGGCTGTTCATCGTCGGTACGAAGTCGTACGGACGGGCGCCGACGTTCCTCGCTCTGACGGGTTACGAGCAGGTGCGCAGCGTGGTCGCGCACCTCGCCGGCGACCACGAGGCCGCGGATCGCAGCGATCTCGTGCTCCCCGACACCGGGGTCTGCGGCGGCGCCGGCGGGTTCGACGTCGAGGAAGCCGGATGCTGCGCGGCTCCCGCCCCCGCCGTCGCATCTGGCGATCGCCCCCTGCTCGGAGTGCTCCCATGACCAAGCCCTCCGTCCTCTTCGTCTGCGTTCACAACGCCGGGCGCTCGCAGATGGCCGCCGGGTTCCTGCGCGAACTCGCCGGCGATCGCATCGAGGTCCGCTCAGCGGGGTCGCTGCCCGCCGAGCGGATCAACCCGGTCGCTGTCGAGGCGATGGCAGAGCTCGGCATCGACATCACCACCGAGCAGCCGAAGGTGCTGACGACCGAAGCCGTGCAGGCATCCGATGTGGTCATCACGATGGGATGCGGCGACTCCTGCCCGGTCTTCCCCGGCAAGCGCTACGAGGACTGGAAGCTCGACGACCCGGCCGGCCAGGGCATCGATGCCGTGCGCCCGACCCGCGACGAGATCCGTCGCCGCATCGAGGGGCTGGTCGGCTCCTTCCCCGTCCGTTGAGTGAGGGAGGCCGGTCGTTGAGCGAGGAGCGCCAGCGACGAGCGAGCGAGCGAGGGAAGTCGAAGTGACGAAACGGTCTCACGTCAGCTGAATGCGTTTCGTCTCGCTCCGCTCGCTCAACGACCCGAGAGGTGATGCGTTTCGTCTCGCTCCGCTCGCTCAACGACCGGAGAGGTGATGCGTTTTGTCTCGCTGCGCTCGCTCAACGACCGGGCGGCTCGCTCAACGAGCGGGCGGGGAATCCGACTTGCGTCCGCCGGCCTCGAGCACGTCGCCGGCGGGCAGCTCCTGGTGGCCCCCAAACTGCAGCCGCATCGCGGACAGCACCTGGTTGGCGAAGTGGTCCTCGTCGCGCGAGGCGAACCGCTCGAACAGCGATGCGGCGAGCACCGGCACCGGCACGCCCACGTCGACCGCGGCCTTCACCGTCCACCGTCCCTCGCCCGAGTCCGACACGCGTCCGGCCAGCCCGGACAGCGTCGGGTTCTCGTTCAGCGCGGCCGCGGTCAGGTCGAGCAGCCACGACGACACCACCGACCCGCGGCGCCACAGCTCGGTGACCTTCGCGGTGTCGATCGGGAACTGGTAGAACTCCGGCTCTTCCAGCGGCGCGATCTCGGCGGAGTGCGCGGCCTCGCGCACTCCGGCATCCGCGTTCTCGAGCAGATTGAGGCCCTCGGCGAGCGCGGCCATGATGCCGTACTCGATGCCGTTGTGCACCATCTTCACGAAGTGTCCCGCACCCGACGGTCCGCAGTGCAGGTAGCCCTGCTCCTCGGGCGCGAGCGCTCCGGTGCGTCCGGGTGTGCGTTCGATCTCGCCGGGCCCCGGCGCGATCGTCTTCAGCAGCGGCTCGATGTGGTTCACCGCGACATCCGTGCCGCCGACCATCAGGCAGTAGCCGCGCTCCAGCCCGAACACGCCGCCGCTGGTGCCGGCATCCACGTACTCGATGCCGCGCTCGCGCAGCGCGGCGGCCCGGCGCACGTCGTCACGATAGTTCGAGTTGCCGCCGTCGATGATGATGTCGCCGGGCTCGAGCACCGCCGAGACCTCGTCGACGACCTTGCCGGTCAGCGAGGCGGGCACCATCAGCCAGACCACGCGCGGCGTCTGCAGCTTCGCGGCGAAGTCCGCGAGATCGGATGCTCCGGTCGCGCCCTCCGCGGCGAGCGCCGCGACCGCGTCGGAACTGACGTCGTAGACCACGCAGTCGTGTCCGTCGCGCATCAGCCGGCGCACGATGTTGGCGCCCATCCGGCCCAGTCCGATCATTCCCAGTTGCATGGTGTCTCCTCAAGGCTCAGGTCCGTCTCCATCGTCCTGCACACCCGCCCGCAGGGCAACGACCGGTGGATGCCGATCAGTCCGAGGTCCCATCCAGAGCGGCATCCGCGCGACCGTAGCCGCCGAGCTTCTCCACCGCGAAGTCGAGAACGGCCGAGGCGCGCGGAGTGAGCTTCATGTCGGCCGGCCACAGGCCCACCACATGCGAGAGCGTGACCGGCGGATCGAGGGGGCGAATGACGATCGGCCGCCCCTCTGTGCTCATCGGGAGCGTGTGCGGCCGGGACATCAGCAGTCCATAGCCCAGGCCGCGTCCCACGAGCGCCTCGACGAGGCTGAGCTGAGTGACCTTGGCGACGATCCGGGGCTCGAGTCCGCGGGCCGCGAAGGCGTCCGTCACGTTGCGGGTGCCCGGCGCCACGTCGTACAGGATGTAGGGCTCGTCGGCGAGGTCGGCGAGATCCACCGTCTCGGCGACCGCCAGCGGGTGATCGGGATGCAGGTGCACCTGAAGCTCGGTCGCGTAGATCCGGCGTCGCCGGTACCCGATCGGCAGCGACACGTCGAACACCAGAGCGACGTCGAGACGCCCTCCTTCGAGCGCGGCGAGCAGCTCCTCGTTGGTGCCCACCATGATCTCGAGCTCGACTCCCGGATGCCGCTTCGGGAAGCCCTCCAGAAGCTCGGGGACCACGTTGGTGGCGAAACTCGAGTAGCAGCCCAGCTTCGCGGGTCCGCGCAGCCCCTGGTCGCGCCCGACACCGAGGACCAACTCTTGCGTGTCGGCGATGATCCTGCGTGCCTGATCGGCGAACTGCTGACCGGTTGGCGTGAGCGTGAGGCCGCGCGCCTTGCGCCGTACGCACAGCTGCTCGCCCACCGCTTTCTCGAGGCTCGTCACGGCCTGCGACAGCGCGGATTCCGAGATGTGCAGGTGGGCCGCTGCCGCACTGAGCGTGGAGAAGTTCGGCAGGGCGGCGAACAGTTCGAGCTGCCTCAGGCTGACATCGACCACGGCTTCCTCTCCCTCTTCTTCTTCAGTTGCCTCGAACTATATCCACGAATAACCGTGATTTACACACAGACATGTCTGTCGCACGATGAGAGCAACCCGATTCCCCGCTCCTCCTCCGGAGGGCTGAACAATGACGTTAGGGACGACGATGACCACCTCAGTTGCCGCCGGCAACGCCACCTCACAGCGCAGGATCGCCTTCGCGACGATCATCGGCACCACTATCGAGTGGTACGACTTCTTCATCTACGCCACGTGCGCAGGACTCGTGTTCGCCCAGCTGTTCTTCCAGCCGGCGGGCAAGGACATCGCGCTCCTGCTCTCATTCGCCACTGTCGGCATCTCGTTCCTGTTCCGGCCGCTCGGGGCCTTCCTCGCCGGGCACTTCGGCGACATCATCGGGCGACGCGCGATGCTGGTCGCCACCCTGGTGCTGATGGGAACGGCGACGACGCTCATCGGCGTGCTGCCGACCTTCGCCCAGATCGGCATCTCCGCGCCGATCCTGCTGCTCCTGCTCCGCATCCTGCAGGGCCTGTCGGCCGGAGGCGAATGGGGCGGCGCCGTACTGATGGCCGTCGAGCACGCGCCTGCCGGTCGCCGGGGCCGCGCCGGCGCCTGGCCTCAGCTCGGTGTCCCGCTCGGCTTCCTGCTGGCGTCGGGCATGACCGCACTGATGACCGGCGTCGTCTCCCCCGGTGAGGCCTTCCTGCAGTGGGGGTGGCGCGTGCCGTTCCTGGTGAGCATCGTGCTGATCGTCGTCGGCTTCGTCATCCGCCGCTCCGTCGAGGAGAGCCCGGTGTTCGCCGAGATCGCCCAGCGCGGAAAGCAGGCGAGCCTGCCGATCGTCACGCTCTTCAAGCGCCACTGGTACCTCGTAGTGCTCGCCGCCCTGGTATTCGTGGGCAACGGGACCCTCGGCTACATGACCACCGGCGGATTCCTCAACAACTACGCGATCAGCGTGCAGCAGCTGGACACCACCTCTGTCCTTGTCGCCGCGGTCTTCGCCGCTGCGGTGTGGTTCTTCTCGACCCTGCTCGCGGGACACCTCGCAGACGTGATCGGCCGGCGGAACACCTTCCTCATCGGCTTCGCGCTGCAGGCGATCATCGTCTTCCCGGTGTTCTGGCTCGTCGACGCCGGTGGCCTGCCGGGGCTCTACATCGCGCTGCTGCTGATCTCCACCGGCCTCGGTCTCACGTACGGACCGCTGGCGGCGTGGTACGCGGAGATCTTCCCGGCATCCATCCGCTTCTCGGGCGTCTCGATCACCTACGCGATCGGCGCCGTGCTGGGCGGCGCGTTCGCTCCGATGATCGCGCAGATGCTGCTGGATGCCACCGGCACCACTGCGGCGGTCTCGTCGTACCTGCTGGTCGCCACCCTGCTGGGTGCGGGCGCGACGCTGTGCCTGCGCGATCGCTCCGGCATCCCGCTCGGGCCGGACGCCGAGGCCGAGCAGGCCGCCGGGGCGACGATCTTCGGTCCGGGTGCTCCCGCAGATGCGCTCACCGGAGCACGGTAAGGAAGGGCACGTGGTGCGCAGGACAGTCAGGGAGAAGCGATGGTAGGTCGAAACACCAGGATCGCGATCATCGGCGGAGGGATGGGCGGACTCACCGCCGCCATCGCGCTGACCAGGATCGCCGGAGTCCAGGTCACCGTGTTCGAACAGGCGAGTCGGCTGGGCGAGGTGGGCGCCGGCGTCACGATCGCACCGAATGCCGCACGCGTCCTCGACAGCCTCGGCGTGCTCGATCGGGTCCGCAGCGCGGGAGCGGTCCCCGACGGACACGGCGTCTACCTGGACGCCATGGGCGGCATGGTCACCGACGCCGCCTGGGAGGACACGGCAGGGCAGTACCAGAACATCGGGATGTACCGCCCCGACCTCATCGACGCCCTCGCCGAGCAGGTCGACCCCGCGAAGGTTCGCCTCGGCCATCGGCTGAGGTCGGTCGAGAGAGACGGCGCCGGCGTGCGTACGACGTTCGAGAACGGCGTGGAGGAGGTCTTCGACGCGGTCATCGGCGCCGATGGCATCCACTCGGTCGTCCGCGGAGCGGTCGACCAGCATCCTGAACCGGTCTACTCGGGGTACATCGTCTATCGCGGAGTCATGGACGCCTCGCGCCTGCCCGCGGACTGGCCCATGATCAGCCAGGTGTGGATGGGCGACAGCCGGCACTTCATGGCCTATCCGCTGCAGCAGCGCAGACTCTTCAACTTCGTCGCCGGCATTCCGAGCGATCGGCCGCTGGACGGGCCGTGGTCCGGCCCGGCGGAGGTGAGTGAGCTCGCTGCCGAGTTCTCAGGCGAAGGCTGGGACCCGCGGCTCCAGCACTTCATCAGCCTCATCGACAAGACGTTCTGGTGGGGCCTGTTCGACCACGAGCCCCTCACGAACTGGTCACGGGGACCCATCACGCTGCTCGGCGACGCCGCGCACACGATGCTGCCGCATCAGGGTCAGGGCGTGAGCCAGGCGATCGAGGACAGTATGGCGCTGGCCACGTTCCTCGCCGCCGCGGACGACGTCTCCGACATCCCGGAGGCATTCCGTCGCTACACCGCGATCCGCATGCAGCGCACCGCGATCCTGCAGCACGGCTCGCGTCGTGCCGGTGCGATGTTCGACGCGCAGCACGAGTTCCAGGATCTGATGAAGCGCGACGCCGACATCCGTGTCGGCCGCGACTTCCGTCGAGGCGCGGTGTTCGACTACGACGCACGGAAGGTGGCTGAGCAGGCGCTCAGCCGTTTCAGGAAGGTCCAGTTCGCATGACTTCGATCAGCATCATCGGCAGCGGCAAGATGAGCGGCGCGATCTCCGAGGTCGCTATGCGCGCCGGCGCCGGCATCCAGATCATCAAGCGCAGTGCGGCAAGCATGTCCGCGGCACGCCCAGGTCTCGAGTACGGCGTCATGGGCGACGAGCTCACCGGCGACCTCGTCGTGCTCGCCGTGCCGTACAGCGCGTACTCGGGCATCCTCGAGCACTACCGGGATCAGCTCAGCGAGAAGGTCGTCATCGACATCAGCAACCCCATCGACTTCTCCACCTACGATCAGCTGAAGTCGCCCGCCGATTCGTCGACGGCCGCCGAGCTGGCGAAGATGCTCCCGGAGGGAGCGGCCGTCGTGAAGGCGTTCAACGTCAATCTCGGTGACACGCTGACCAGCGGCACGAACGGCACGACGCCGACGACGGTGCTGTACGCCGGGGACTACGCGGACGCGAAGATGCGGGTCGCCGCGCTCATCGAGGCGTCCGGCATGCGGGCCGTCGACGCCGGGCCGCTGACGCGCGCGCGGGAGCTCGAGGCGGTGGGGTTCCTGCAGATCGTCATGGCCGCGCTCGGGAAGACCCGCTACGAGTCGGGGTTCGCGCTGCTGCCATAGGGCCGGCGGATGCCGGATGCCCCGCCCCTCGATCGAGGGGCGGGGCATCCGTGCGTTCAGGCCTGCCCGGCCGCAGCGTTCGCGCCGGCGATCAACTGCTCGATCTGCTCGTGGGTCACCGGTACCCCCGGGAAGCCGACGACGCGACCGATGGGGAACGACGCCATCATCTTCTGCATCGCGTTCTCGTTCTGCATCATCGACGCCCCTGCGGCATCCGTCGCTCCGAGCCCGTCGGCGAGGCCTGCGAGCGCCTCCTGCACGATCGGACCGGCGAACGGGTCGGTCAGCAGGTCGCCGATCGACGAGTTCAGCGTCAGCGGCAGGCGCACGTCGTCGCCCGCCACGGTGACAGAGGTCGACGAGCGGATGTCGCGGCTCGATGCCGCAACCTCGACCACGTACTCGCCGCCCTCGACCACGAACCGGTCGACCCGGATGTCCCAGTACGCGAGGTCCTCACGGCGCACCACCAGCTCGACCGCGCGGGTCTCGCCGGCCGGGATCTCGATCGAGGCGAACGCCTTCAGCTCGCGCGGCGCGCGCTGCACGATCGACTCCGGCAGCGACGTGTACACCTGCACGACCTCGCGGCCGTCACGCTGACCGGTGTTGCTCACCTCGACACGGACGACGACGTCACCGGCATCCGTCACGGACGCCGAGACCTGGCCGTACTCGAACGTCGTGTACGACAGGCCGTGGCCGAACGGGTACACGACGTCGAGGCCCTTCGCGTCATACCAGCGATAGCCGACCAGGATGCCCTCGCCGTAGCGGACGTGGCCGAACTCGCCGGGGAAGCTGCCGAACGACGGGTTGTCCTCGAGCCGGACGGGGACGGTCTCGGTGAGCCGGCCGGAGGGGTTCACCGCGCCGTACAGCACGTCGGCGATCGCACCGCCGCCGGCCTGGCCGAGCAGCCATGACTCCACGATCGCCGGCACGCGGTCTGCGAACGGCAGCGCCACGACTCCGCCGTTCGAGAGCACGACGGCCGTGTTCGGGTTGACGGCGAGCACGGCGTCGAGCACGGCGAGCTGTTCGGCGGGCAGGTCGATGTGCTCGCGGTCGAAGCCCTCGGACTCGTCCTGCGCGGGCAGGCCGAGGAAGACCACCGCGACCTCTGCGGCGGATGCCGGCGGCGACCGCCTCGTCACGCAGTTCGCCGACGGAGCGGCCGGATGCCGCGACCGTCCCGCCGGGAACCGCGAAGCCCGGTGCGTATGAGACGGCGTCGCCGCCGACCTCGCGCAGCGCGTCGAGCGCGGCATCCAGCCGGGTGGGGTTGATCAGCGACGAACCGGCGCCCTGGAAGCGCGGCTCGGCGGCGAACGCCCCGATCACCGCGACCTTCTGCGCGGGCGCGAACGGCAAGAGGGCGCCGTCGTTCTTCAGCAGCACGATCGACCGGCCGGCAGCCTCACGGGCCAGGGCGTGGTGCGCGTCGATGTCGAGCGGGCCCGCGGCAGCCGAGCGCTCTCCCGCCTTGCGCACCAGGTCGAGGGCGCGGGACGCCGCGGTGTCGAGCACGCTCTCCGCGAGCTCCCCGGACTGCACGGCGGCCACGAGCTGAGCATCCGTCCGTCCTCCGGACGCGGGCATCTCGAGATCGAGCCCTGCGGCGACGCCTGCGACGCGGTCGTTCACCGCGCCCCAGTCCGACACCACCAGCCCGTCGAAGCCCCAGTCGTCACGCAGCACGCGGGTGAGCAGCCAGGGGTCCTCCGAGGCGTACACGCCGTTGATCCGGTTGTACGAGCACATCACCGTCCATGGTGCGGCGTCCTTGACGACCCGCTCGAAGCCGCGCAGGTAGATCTCATGCAGCGGACGCGGGTCGATGTCGGAGCTCGCTCGCATGCGATCGAACTCCTGGTTGTTCGCGGCGAAATGCTTGAGCGAGCTGCCCACGCCCTGCGACTGGATGCCGCGGACGGAGGCCGCGCCGAGCACGCCCGAGACGATCGGGTCCTCGGAGAAGTACTCGAAGTTGCGGCCGCACAGCGGCGAGCGCTTGATGTTGATGCCGGGTCCCAGCACCACGGCGACGTCCTCGATCGCCGCCTCCACACCGATCGCGGCGCCGACGCGCTCGACGAGCTCGGGATCGAACGACGAGCCGAGGCCGACCGCCGGCGGGAAGCAGGTCGCGGGCACGCTGTCGGCGATGCCCAGATGATCACTGCCGCCGGCCTGCTTGCGCAGTCCGTGCGGGCCGTCGGTCATCATGATCGACGCGACGCCGGCTCTTTCGACGGCCTTCGTGGTCCAGAAGTCCGCCCCACTGGTGAGCGACGCCTTCTCCTCGAGGGTGAGGTCGGATGCCTGGATCTCGGTCATTGCGCTCCCTTTCGGACCTGCGGACGGCGGTGTCATGCGAAAACTATATGGGGTTCAATTTCCAAAATCAAACACCGTTCAGGATTAGGCTCGGGGGATGGCACGAAGAGGTTCGTACGCGAAAGGGATCGCCCGGCGCGAGGAGATCCTGGACAGCGCGCTCGACGTGATCGGGCGTCGCGGCTATCAGAACGCCTCGCTCAAGGACATCGCCGAGGTCGTCGGGGTGACCCCCGCCGCGCTCCTGCACTACTTCGGAAGCAAGGAGGACCTGTTCACCGCCGTGCTGCGCCGGCGCGACGAGCGCGATGCGATCGACGCCGGCACCGACTTCGACACCGCCCGGGCCGCGTTCATCGCGACGATCCGGCACAACACCGAGGTCCCGGGGCTCATCGAACTGTTCTCACGCCTGTCCGTCGACGCCGTCGATCCCGAGCATCCGGCGCACCAGTACTTCCTCGACCGCAACCGGGGCCTGCGAACCGCCGTGGCGGACAGCCTTTCCCGCGATCCGGCCCACGAGGGAGCGCTCGACCCCGACACGATGGCGCGCATCGTGCAGGCGGTGGCCGACGGGCTGCAGCTGCAGTGGATGATCGACCCGTCGGTCGACATGGCCGGCATCGTGGACAAGCTCATCGACGCGCTGTCGGCGCGGGCGGCAGGATGAACCCATGACCAGGACACTGCGAGTCGGGCTGATCGGTTCCGGCGGGATCGCCCCACCGCACATCGAAGGCCTGCTCGCCCTCGGCGCACAGGTCTCGATCCTGCGACGCACCGGAGCCGCCGAGCTGGCGGCACGATACGACGTCGAGATCGTCGACGACCTCGAGGCGCTGATCGAGAGCTCCGACCTCGTCGACATCATCAGCCCGACGCACACGCACCGAGACATCGCGCTGCGCGCGATCCGCCGAGGCCGACACGTGATCTGCGAGAAGCCGCTCGCGACGACGCCGGAGGACGCCGCGACGATCGTGCGTGCTGCGACGGATGCCGGTGTTCGGCTGTTCCCCGCGCACGTGGTGCGGTACTTCCCGGAGTACTGGCGGATCAAGCAGGCGGTCGATGCGGGAGACATCGGCGCCGTCTCCGAGATCCGGCTGAGCCGCGTCGGTGCCGGGCCAGAAGCTCCGTGGTTCTTCGATGAGAACGCC